>DATJIN010000001.1:0-18294 GCA_035493275.1 Sphingomonas sp.
TAGCCGACCTCGGCATGATCCATCGTGATCAGCGGCGGGCGCAATTCGTCCGGCGGCGGGAAATCGAAGCTGAGCGAGGGATCGTCGATCAGTTCTGCGATCGGCTGCATCCGGGCGAGCGCCTTGGCGCGCGATTGCGCCTGCTTGGCGGTGGAGGCGCGGGCGGAATTGCGCGCGACATAATCCTGCAGCTTCTCGCGCTCCGCCTGCTGCTTGGCCCGCGCCGACGCCAGTTGCGCCTGACGATCGGCGCGCTGGCGCTCGAACGCGTCATAGCCGCCGGGGTAAAGCGTCAGCTTGCCGCGTTCGAGATGAAGGATGTGATCGACGACGTTGTTGAGGAAGTCGCGTTCGTGGCTGACGACCAGGATGGTCGCCGGGTAGCTTTGGAGGAAGTCCTCGAGCCACAGAACCGCTTCGAGATCGAGATGGTTCGAGGGTTCGTCCAGCAGCAGCACATCGGGCTGCGAGAATAAGAGCGCCGCCAGCGCGACGCGCATGCGCCACCCACCTGAGAAGCTTTCGAGGGCGCGGCCCTGCGCCTCATCGTCAAAACCGAGGCCCGCGAGAATGCGTGAGGCGCGCGCGGGGGCGGAGTGCGCGGCGATGGCGTTGAGGCGCTCGTGGATCTCGCCGAGGCGGTCCGGATCGTGGCTAATTTCGCTTTCATGCAGCAATGCGGCGCGTTCGGTATCGGCGGCGAGGACTTCCTCCAGCGGCGTGGTCGATCCACCTGGCGCTTCCTGCGCGATGTAACCCAGTTTTGCGCCGCGCGGCATGTCCGCCGAACCACCATCGGGTTCGAGCATCCCGGCGACGACGCGAACCAGAGTGGTCTTGCCGGCGCCATTGCGGCCGATCAGTCCGACACGGCTTTTGGGCGGCAGCGCGGCCGTGGCGCCGTCGAGGATCGTGCGTCCGCCGAGGCGCACGGTGACATCGTTGAAACTGAGCATGACGCGGCGCCCCTAGCAGGCGGCGCGCGCTCTGTCAGGCCGCGGCAGCGGGCGATGGGCTCCAAGCTCGCGAGGTGCCCTTCCCCGCCGCTTTGGCTGCGTAGAGCGCCACGTCGCTGCGCTCGATCAGTTCGTCGATGCTGGCAGCATCGGCCGGCGCCATCGCGGTGCCGACGCTGCCGCCAATGTTGATGGCCAGGTCATCGACCATGAATTCATTGGCGAGCATACGGACAACACGCCGCGCAAGCAGCGACATCTCGTCGCGGCTGGCGATGCCATGCTGGATGAGGGCGAATTCGTCCCCGCCGAGGCGGTACACCGTGTCGCCAGCGCGCAAGGCTTGGCTCAAACGGACCGCGACCGCGGACAACAGCCGGTCGCCTTTGGGGTGGCCGTGCGTGTCATTGACCACCTTGAAGCCGTCTAGATCGATGAGGTGCAGCGCGAAATCCTTGCCATCGGCAAAGGCAAGCTCGAGCCGTTCGTGCAGCGAAAGCCGGTTGGGCAGCCCGGTCAACGCATCGAGCCGAGCAAGACCCGATAGATGCCGCTTACTTTCGATCTGAGACAAAATGTTGCGGTAATTGTACGCGATGGTCTCCATCCCCGCGATCGAATAGAGCGCGACCATCGCACCGACGACGCACAGCGCGGCACTGGTCCGCCCCGCATCGATCATGAACCCCTTGGTGATGAAGGCGAGCGCGGTCGGCACCGCGACGATCATCACGGTTTCAGCGCACAGCCGCGGGCGCGCCACGCCTCTCGCAATGTGACCGGCACAAAAACCATAAGCTTCGGCGGCGACGACGATCCACAGCGCCGCATCGCCGTTGAGCACGCCGATGACATTCATCGACGACATCAGCGCCGCGTAGGGCAGCATGACGCGGGTGTAGCGGCGGTCAAACGTCCGGGCTTCCTCGGGCGTGAAATGCTTGATCTCACCATTGTCCGTAACGCTGGCGGTTAGGCGGAAGCGGAGAACCAACAGGGCCGCGATACCGGCGATGACGACCAGCCCGGGCCAACGTGCGGGCGTGTGCCACAGAAACGCGGCGATGATGGCCACGGTGACGCCGATGACGAAGACGGGCATCTGCCCGCCGACGACGTGCCTTACCAATTCGGCATGGACCGCCTCGGGCACCGCCCGCGTCGGTTTGAAGATCAGCCGATCCGAACGCATCCACATCCCCGCAATCGATTCGCGCGCCTTACCATCAAACGGCTTTCGCCGAGGTTGATTTGTCTGTTTCGCAAAGGCTTGCGGTGCGCTGAACGCTTCGCCGTGCGACTCCGGCGATTCATCGCAGCACGCTTTAACTATAAAAAAGTTCCGGCCATCGGCGGCTGCAACAGCGAGGGCGGGGATTTCCTCTACGATGACTCGATTAGGCGCGGTTCGCGCAGCGATGGTGTTTGCTTTGACGATGGTGCCGGCGGCGCCGGCACAGGCGCAATTCTGGCAGTGCGTGACATTTGCACGGGCGATTTCCGCGATCGACATTCGCGGCAATGCCAAGACGTGGTGGGCGCAGGCCGCCGGGCGTTACCTGCGCGATGCACTTCCCAGCGCTGGTTCGGTGATGGCGTTCAAGCCTTCGGGTGCGATGCCGCAGGGCCATGTCGCCGTGGTCCGCCAAGTGCTGTCACCGCGCGAAGTGCTGCTCGACCACGCCAACTGGTCGCGCCCCGGCAAGGTCGAGCGCGGCGTGCGCGCAGTCGATGTGTCGGCCAAGGGCGACTGGTCGGCGGTGCGCGTGTTCTACGCCGGCGCCGGTGGTCTCGGCACCCGCGTCAACAGCCTGTACGGCTTCATTTCGACCGCGGCCCAGCGCGCGATCAGCCTGCCCAAGGTTCAACTGGCCTCGCGCTAAGGAACCGCGCGCTGCGAGACGGCGTTAGGCTTCCGTAACGAACGAGGAGCATGGGCATGTCGGTTCAACCGGACGAACAGATCGATGTCCCGAAAACCGACGCGCGCGCGGGATCGACGCCGCACATCGTGCGCTATGTCCTGCTGATTTCACTGATCCTGGTGATCGCCGCGTTCGTCGTGATCGTCGGCTTTGGCATCGGCCAGACTTAAGCCGGGTTCTCGTCCCCGGCGCTGTCGCTTGCATCGTTCAGCTTCACATCGACAGGGCCCATCAGCTTGATCGTCAGCGGGCGGCCGCGGCGATCGACCTTCTTGCCCAGGCCGACGCGGATCCAGCCCTCCGAGATCGAATATTCTTCGACATCGAACCGCTCTTTGCCCTTGAAGCTGATGCCGACGCCCTTCTGGAGCAGCTCGGCATTGTGGAAGGGGCTGGCAGGGTCGACCGAAAGGCGGTCGGGAATGGTGTCGCTCATCGTCGGTCCTGATTTTTCCGCGGGCTGGTGGAGCTGAGCGGGATCGAACCGCTGACCTCGTCATTGCGAACGACGCGCTCTCCCAACTGAGCTACAGCCCCTCGCCCGGGCCACGGCACCTAGAGCGGCGCCGCGAAGGCAGGCCCAATAGCGGCGCTTCCCCGCCGATGCAACGCGCTTCGCCGCATTTTTGTCGGGCCGCAGGAACGGCGGAAAACGCCAATCGTTTTAAGCACATCCAGCCTCCAAGGAGAGACAAGATGGCTTACGACCGTGACGACACGTATCGCGGGCGCGGCGATTACGGCGGCCGCTATGGCAACGACTATGGCCGGCGCGAGGAACGCTATGACGACCGCAGCACCGCCTATGCCGGACAGCGCGACTATCAACGGCCGGGCGGCGATCATGACCGCGGGTTCTTTGACCGCGCGGGCGACGAAGTGCGCAGCTGGTTCGGCGATGACGAGGCTGAGCGCCGCCGCGCGCGCGACACGCGCTATGATTTTGATCGCGAAGATGACCGCGGCGGGTACAGCAACGGCGCCTATGGCGACCGCAACCGCGACGATTACTCGCGCGGCTATGCCCGTGACGTGAACCGCTCCAGCGGCGGCTATGGCCGTCCCGGCGGTTTCATGGACCGCGTCAGCAGCTGGTTCGACGACGGCGACCGCGGCCACGGCGAGCATTCCGACTATCATGACTGGCGGACGCGGCAGATGCGCGACCTCGACCGCGATTATCACGAGTATCGCCGGGAATCGCAGTCCAAGTTCGACAATGACTTCGGCACCTGGCGCAGGAACCGCCAGACCCAGCGCGGCTCGCTGGCGCAGGTCGAGGAGCATTTCGACGTGGTCGGCTCGGACGGCGAACATGTCGGCACCGTCGACAAGGTGCGCGGCGACACCATCATCCTGACCAAGTCGGACAGCGACGCCGGCGGGCACCATCATTCGATCCCTTCGAGCTGGCTGCGCGGCGTGGAGGGCAAGACAGTGACACTGACCAAGACCGCCGCCGAAGCCAAGCGCGCGTGGCGCGAGGCCGACGACCAGGCGGCGATGTTCGGCGACTCGGACAAGGATCAGGGCCGCGGCGCGCATATCCTCAACCGGAGCTTTTCCGGCACCTATTGAGCGGCTTACGCTACGGCATTTGGCAGAGGCCCGGGCGCGTTTGCCCGGGCCTCTTTTTTGTGCCTAAGCCGCGCGCCAAAGGAGAGCGACGATGGCAAAAGCATGGACCCTCAAGGCGCGCCCCACGGGCATGCCGACGCATGACAATTTCGCGCTGGTCGAACTGCCGCATCAGGAACTGACGGACGGCCAGGTCCGCGTGCGCAACAGCTATCTTTCGGTCGATCCGTACATGCGCGGGCGGATGAACGACGTGAAGTCGTATGTCCCGCCGTTCCAGATCGGCGAGCCGATGTCGGGCGGCGCGGTCGGTGAAGTGATTGAGAGCAAGGCCGAAGGGTTCGCGCCCGGCGACAAGATCCTGCACATGATGGGCTGGCGCGATGAGGCGGTGGTCGACACCGGGCCAGGGCCGATGGCGCCGCAGAAGCTGCCCGCGGACACCGACCCGAAACTGTTCCTGCACAGCCTGGGGCTGACCGGGGCGACGGCCTATTTCGGGCTGCTCCACACGGCGTCGGCCAAGGCCGGCGACATCGTGTTCGTGTCGGCGGCGGCGGGCGCGGTCGGATCTGCCGTGGTGCAGATCGCCAAGGCCAAGGGGATGACGGTGGTCGGGTCGGCAGGCGGGCCGGACAAGTGCGCCTGGGTCAAGGAATTGGGCGCGGACGCTTGCATCGACTACAAGGCGGGTAATGTCCTGAAGCAGCTCTCCGAAGCGGCACCTAAGGGCATCGACGTCTATTTCGACAATGTCGGCGGCGAGCATCTCGACGCGGCCTATGCCGTGGCGCGGGACAATGCCCGCTTCGCGATCTGCGGGATGATCGACGCGTATAACGACGGCAAGCCGCTGGAACTGCGCTATTTCATCCGCACCATCCCGGCGCGTATCCGGACGCAGGGCTTCATCTACACCGATTACATCGCGCACATCGGCGAGTTCATGCAGGATGCGGGCGCGATGATCGCGAGCGGCCAGCTCAAGGCGCGGGAAACGGTGAAGGACGGCATCGAAAGCACGGTGGACGCGTTCCTTGGCCTGTTCTCGGGCGCGAATACGGGGAAGATGCTGGTCAAGATCTGACCCGTCCCCCCGGTATACTGTCGGTAACAACGCGCGCGACATTCGGCCTCGTCATTCATGGCGCAGACGATCGCCCTGGGAGCAAGGCTATGACGGGGCATATGTCTCGAAACGAGACTCATTTGAGGTCGCCGCTGCTTCTCGTCTGTGTAATGTAGAATGATGTGTTGCTGTTCAGGGGTCGTTCGATGAAGTCTTTGATTTTCGCGCTTGTTGCAGCGGCCGGTTTTGCGACGCCGTCCTTGGCAGCAACGGTCAACCTCGACGGCGTGGCGAACGCCTCTCTGGACGGATCGAATGCGGCGTCGGTGGCCTTGGGCGCAGGAACCTACAAGCTGACCTTTACCCAAGATGCGTTCACCGCGTTTAGCCGCTTTTCCGGACAGTCCGGCTGTGATGGATCAGGCGGCAATTGTTCGCAGGGTTTCGAAAACAGCGCTCGGTACATCATCGGCGGCACTACATACCTGTTCGGCGACGGCGCTGGCTCCGGCGGCATCGGTCCCGTGTCAGGCGGTGCATACTATGACACAGCCGCGCACTCCTTCGCGAATTCCGGCAAGTATTCGGCACTGTTCACGCTGGCAGCACCGAGCAACGTAAAGTTTTTCATCTACGACGACTATCTCGGTGACAACCGTGGCGGCATCTCGCTGTCCGTCGCTGGGGTGCCTGAGCCCGCAACATGGGGCCTGATGATCTTGGGTTTTGGTGCAGTCGGCTTCGCCGCGCGTCGCCGCAAGAGCAGCGTGCGACCCGTCGTCGCCTAATCAATCGACGATCAAAGAGGCCTCGCTTCTGACTGGAGCGGGGCTTTTTTTTGCGTGGCTGCACCAGGAATCTGCACCTGCTGCGCATTAGGGAGCGCCTTGTTCAGGGGCGATCTCCGCTAGTCGGCGCACCGGCAAATCTATGGGCGCCAGTTGATCGGCTGATTTTGGGTCGAACGAACGCACACTTGGCGACATTTGCTGCCAGTCTGCTTCGGCGATGGCGCAAAACTAACTGACCTCGGCGTGTTTCGGGCCTAACCGTCGAAAATGCGCCGTTACGAAAACCACCATCGACTTCTGGCGATCGGGCTTGCGGTGATCGCCGGGTTTGTGGACGCACTCGGCTTTCTGGAACTGCGCGGAATGTTTGTGTCGTTCATGAGCGGCAACTCGACACGGTTGTCGGTCGGAGCTGCGACGCCGGTTCACGGTAGCCTATTCGCGGGTGCGCTGATCGCAGCGTTTGTCCTCGGAGTTATGGCGGGGACAGCGACCGGGCTGAGGGCTGGTAAGTGGCGTAAACAATGGGTCCTGGCGCTCGTTACTGTTCTCCTGACATTGGCCTGTTTACTTGAGTTGCCGGTTGACCAGACTGTCGTGCCCACATTGCTCATGGCTACGGCTATGGGCGCGGCAAATACCGTGTTCCAGCGCGAAGGCGAAGTGAGCGTGGGGGTGACCTACATGACGGGTACGCTCGTGAAGATCGGCCAGCATCTCACGCTGGCATTCTCGGGCGGGCCCCGCTTTGCATGGTTCCCGTACATGCTCCTGTGGATCGGACTTGTGGTGGGCGCGATGGCCGGTGCTGCGGCATTCACACGATTTGGCCTGCGGGGGTTGTGGATCGCAGACGCGCTGGCGGTGGTGGCGCTCATCGGATCCATCAGGATAGGCCCGGTGCGATCGAGCGGGAAATGATCCCCTCCTCCCGACAAGACTTCCGCGGAACGAACGTTCGCACGTGGGCCGCTAGCGGACGCTAAGCCGGCGCCCCCGCGGCAAAGGTGTCGCACTGATTGGGATTACCGCTCTCCAGCCCGCGCTTGAGCCAATATTGGCGTTGCGCCGAGGTGCCGTGAGTGAAGCTTTCCGGCACCACCACGCCCTGCCCGGCCTTTTGCAGCGTATCGTCGCCGATCGCTTGCGCGGCGCGCAGGCCTTCTTCGACATCGCCGGGTTCGAGCACGGCCGAGCCGTCCTTGTTCTTCGCATTGGCGGCCCAGACGCCGGCGTAGCAATCGGCCTGCAGCTCGAGCTTGACCGAGAGCGCATTGCCCTGCGCCTTCGAGCTTTGCTGCATCTGCGATTGCACCTGGTCCGAGGTGCCGAGCAGGTTCTGAATGTGGTGGCCGACTTCGTGGGCGATGACATACCCCTGCGCGAAATCGCCCGCAGCGCCGAAGCGATCCTTCAATTCGCGGTAGAAATCGGTGTCGAGATAAACCTTGGAATCGGTTGGGCAGTAGAACGGCCCCATCGCCGATTGCGCCGCGCCGCAGCCCGACTGGCCGTTTTGCGAGAAGAAGCTGAGTTCGGGCGGGCGGTAATTGTCGATCAGGCGCGGCCAGGTGCGATTGAGGCTGGCGAGGACGTTACAGCTGAGCAGTGTGTCGGCGTCCTTGCGGCAGACGGTGTTGGCGTCGGTCGAAACGGGCGCCGATTGCTGTACCCCCGGCCCGCCGCCGCCACCGAGCAGGCTGAGTGGATTGATGCCGAACAGCAGCGCGACGACGATGAGCAACACGATGCCGCCGCAGCCGAGGCCCCCACTGCCCAGGCCGATCCCGCCCAAGGGCAATCCAAAGCCGCCGCCCGAGCCGCGGCCCTGATCCTCGACGTTCACATCATTGCCAAAATCGTCGAGCCGCATGGCGTCATCCCCTGTTCATTACGGGTGTTAAATGCTCGGATAGCGCGGACGTTGCAACGCCGCTTGCGGGCGCGCAAATGCTGGCCTAAGCGTCGGTGTATCACAGAACTAATACACGAGGCCCGATCTATGAAGCTTGCCGCCGCGCTCGCGCTGACCACCGCTCTTGCCACGCCCGCCATCGCCGAAAACGGCCGCCTGCCCGGGGGTGTCGTCCCGCTGGCGTACACCATTCAGATCGATCCCAATGCCAGTGCGCTGACGTTTCAGGGGCAATCGACGGCGACGGTGCAAGTGACGAAGCCGACGCGGACGATCACGCTCAACGCCGCCGATCTCTACATCCGCTCGGCGCGGCTCGATGGGACGATTCCGGCCAAGGTGGCGATCGACAAGGACGCGCAGACCGCGACGCTGAGCTTTGCCGCGCCGGTCCGCGCCGGACAGCACCGGTTGAGCTTCGATTATGCCGGCAAAATCTATCAGGCAGCGACCGGCATGTTCGCGATCGACTATGCCAATGCCGGCAAGCAGCAGCGAATGCTCGTCACGCAGTTCGAAGCCGCCGATGCACGCCGGCTCGCGCCACTGTGGGACGAGCCCGGCTTCAAGACGCCGTTCACTTTGGCCGTGACCGCGCCCAAGGGGCAGACTGGCTTTTCCAATATGCCGGTCGCGGCGAAGACGGCTTATGCCGGTGGCAAGACGCTTTACCGGTTCCAGCCCACGCCCAAGATGTCGAGCTATCTGATGTTCCTTGGCGTGGGCGATGTCGAGCGCAAGACGGTGATGGCCGGCAAGACCGAGATCGGCATCATTTCGCGGCGTGGGGTCGTCGGCCAGGGCGATTACGCGCTGGCTTCGGCCAAGCGCATTCTGGGCGCCTATAACGACTATTTCGGGACGCCCTATCCGCTGCCCAAGCTGGACATGATCGCCGGGCCGGGCAGCAGCCAGTTCTTTGGCGCGATGGAGAATTGGGGCGCGATCTTCTATTTCGAGCCGACGCTGCTGATCGATCCCAAATTCGCCACCGAGAGCCAGAAACAGGGCGTGTTCGGCGTCGTCGCGCATGAAATGGCGCACCAGTGGTTCGGCGACCTCGTGACCATGGCCTGGTGGGACGATCTGTGGCTCAACGAAGGCTATGCCAGCTGGATGGCGTCGAAGATCACCGGCGACCTCGAACCGAGCTGGGGTGCCTTGAGCCAGTCGCTGGCGTTCGACCGGCAAAGCGCGATATCGCGCGATGCGCGGGCGGGGACGCACCCGATCGTCCAGCATGTCGAGACCCCCGACCAAATCAACCAGGCATTCGACGACATCACTTATCGCAAGGGCGAGGCGGTGATCCGCATGCTCGAAGGCGCGGTCGGCCCCGATGCGTTCCGCAACGGCGTGCGCCGCTACATGTTGGAGCACAAATACGGTAATGCGGTGACCGATCAGCTGTGGTCGTCGATCTCCGCTGCCTCGGGCAGCGATGTGTCGACCTACATGCACAGCTTCACGCTGCAGGCGGGGGTACCGCTGATCGTGGTCAGCGATCCCGTGTGCGGCGGCGGCGGGCAGACCGCGGTCAATCTGACGCAGGCGCGCTTCGGGCTCGATGCCGGGTCGAAGAAGCCGCAGACCTGGACCGTCCCGGTCAATGTCGGGCTGGTTGGATCGACGGCGGTGAGCAAGCTGCAATTGTCGGGCGGCAAGCCGGCCACCGCGACTGTCGCCGGCTGCGGCACGCCGATCGTCAATGCCGGGCAGAGCGCGTATTTCCGCACGTTGTACACCGACGGGCATTTTGAAAAACTGCGCAGCAGCTATGGCCAGCTGAACCTCGACGATCAGCTCGGGCTGCTCGCGGACAGCTATGGCCTCGCCAATTCCGGCGACGCGTCGATCGACCGGTATCTCGCGTTGCTCGACACGTTGAACCTCAACAACGATCCCCTGGTGTGGGCGTTGGCGCTGGCGCAACTCAATGGCATCGACACGACGCTGCGAGGCGCACCTCAACAGGCGGCGTTCGAAGCCAAGGCCAACCGGATGCTGTCGCCGGTTCTGGAGAAGATCGGAGCAACACCGCGCGCGGGCGAGAGTCCTTCGGCGGCGCTGCTGCGTGAGGCGCTGGCGCCCTTATTGGCCAATTTCGGCAACGAAGCCGCCGTCGCCGAGGCGCGACGGCTGGCGCGGCTCAATTTCGAGCATCCGGAACAGGTGCCGGCGGGCGCGCGCGGGCCGGCGCTCAACGCGTTTGCCTATAGCGCCACGGCGGCCGATTGGGATTATCTTCACGCCAAGGCGCAGGCCGAAGGCAGCCCGGTGGTCAAACAGCGTTACTACCGCCTGCTCGGCCTGGTGAAGGACCCGGCGCTCGCCCAGCGTGCGCTCGACCTCGCGTTGACCGACGAAGTGCCCACTGCGCTCAAGGGATCGATCATCCAGTCGGTGGCGCAATTCCATCCCGATCTGGCCTTCGACTTTGCCGTCGCGCACAAGGATCAGGTCAACGCAGCGTTGGAATCGAGCACGGCGTCGCGCTTCGTCGTTGGTCTGCCGGCGGCATCGAGCAATGCCGAGACGGCGCAGAAGATCGACGCTTATGCCAAGGCCAATCTGCCCGAGGGCAGCCGGCAGGCGGCCGTCGCAACCGCCGCGGCGATCAATTACCGCGCCGGGCTGCGCCAGCGTCAGGCGGCGGCGATCGGAGCCTGGGCGGCGCGGTGAGCGATCGCTTCCTGACCGGCAAGACCGCGCTGATCACCGGATCGACTTCCGGGATCGGCGCAGCCTATGCCACCGCGCTCGCCGGCGCGGGTGCGAACGTGATCCTCAACGGGTTCGGTGATGCCGCGGCGATCGAGATTCAGCGGGCCGCGCTGGAACAGGTTTCCGGCGCGGGCGCCACGTATAGCAACGCCGACCTGACCGACGTCGCTGCCATCGAACGCATGATCGCCGAAGCCGTCGGCCGGTTTGGCGGGATCGACATCCTGATCAACAATGCCGGCATGCAGCATGTTGCCCCCGTCGACGAATTCCCCATCGCCAAATGGGACATGATCATCGCGCTCAACCTGTCGAGCGTGTTTCATACGACGCGGCTCGCCCTGCCGCACATGAAGGCGAAGGGTTGGGGACGGTTGATCGCGACGGCGTCCGCCCATTCGCTGACCGCGAGCCCGTTCAAATCAGCCTATGTCACTGCCAAGCATGGGCTCGCCGGGTTTCAGAAGACGGTGGCGCTCGAAGTCGCGCAGCAGGGCATCACCGCCAACGCAATTTCGCCCGGCTATGTCTGGACGCCGCTGGTCGAAGGGCAAATCCCCGATACGATGAAGGCGCGTGGGCTGACGCGCGAGCAAGTGATCAATGACGTGCTGCTCGAGAAGCAGCCGACCAAGCAGTTCGTGACGCCCGAACAGGTCGCGGCGCTTGCGCTGTTCCTGTGCCGCGACGAGGCGGCGGGGATTACCGGCGCGAACCTGTCGGTGGATGGTGGATGGACCGCGCAATGAGGATTGCATTCGCTTCGCTCGTCCTGCTCGCTGGCTGCGCGACGACGCCGCGCCCCGCGCCGGCCCCGCAAGGCTGGGCCAGCGCAATCACGCGTGCCGATGCGGGCCGCGCGCATGGCTGGCGAACCGCGTTCGTGCGGGGCATCGCCCAGGCGCGCGCAACGGGCCATAGCGCGGAGATCGATGCCGAAGGCGCGCTGCTCCAGCCCGATGCCGCGCTCGATGGCCCGGCCCTGACCGACGGCCGCTACAAATGCCGCGTCATCAAGCTGGGCACGCAATCGGCGGGCCTGCTGCCCTACATCGCCTACCCGCCGTTCGACTGCACGGTGGCGGGCAACCAGCTGGCCAAGCTCAATGGATCGCAGCGCCAGGCGGGGACGATTTATCCCGATACCGCGCGGCGAATGATCTTTCTCGGCACATTGGCGCTGGGGGACGAAACGATGGCGCGGCCTTACGGCGTCGATCCGGAGCGCGATATTTTCGGCACCATCGAGCGGATCGGACCCAATCGCTGGCGACTGGTGATGCCCTACCCGCGTTACGAGTCGCTGGTCGACGTGCTCGAACTGGTGCCCGCCGCCTGAGCCAGCGTCGCCTGCAGATCGCCGAGCACATAAGGCTTCGCGCAGACCGGACGGTCAGCATGATGCTCGGGAACGCCCCCCGAGCCATAGCCGGTGGTGAAAATGAACGCCTTGCCCCGCGCCTCCAGCCGATCGGCGATCGGCGTCGAATGAGCGCCGTCCAGATTCATGTCGAGCATCGCCACGTCGAAATCGTCGCGTTCCGCCGCGGCCAAACCTTCGGCCAGCGTCGACGCAACGCCGGCAAGTTCACAGCCCGCCATTTCGAGCATATCTTCGGCGAGCATCGCGATCATCGCCTCATCCTCGACGACAAGCACGCGTAATCCGGTAGCCGTGACCATTGACCGTCATTTGCCCCCATCGGGCAGCGGCGCGTCGATCACGCAGCTCAACCCCGATTCTTCGAAATGCATCGTTACGCGACCGGATAGGTCGCTGGCAAGCGCACGTTCGATCATGCGCAGGCCGAACCCTTTGTGTTCAGGGGGTTTTACGGCAGGACCACCCGATTCCCGCCATTGCAGGCGAAAACGGCCGTCGCCATCGGTCCATGCGATCGAGACCTGGCCGCCCTCGACCGACAAGGCCCCGTATTTGGTCGCATTGGTCGCAAGCTCGTGCAGCGCCATGGTGATCGAGATCGCCTGCTTCGGCTGAAGCAGCAGCCGCGGCCCGCCTTCTATCGACACCCGTCCCGCGGCGAACGCCTGAACGGCCTTGGCAACGACATCGACGAGCGACACACCTTCCCAATGCTCGCGCGTCAGCAGATCGTGCGCGCCGGCGAGCGCGGTCAGCCGCGCGGTAAAGCCGCCGGCATCGCCGCGGCCGCGAAAACTCTGGTGCGCGAGGGACTGGACCAGCGACAGCGTGTTCTTCACGCGGTGGTTAAGCTCGTGGATCAGGAGTTCGCGGCGGTCTTCGAACGCACGCTGCTCCGTGACGTCGCGCGAAATCGACAACAGGCCGATCGGCACCCCGTCGGGATCGGTCACGAGCGTCGAGTCATTTTCCCAGCGAACAGTCGAGCCGTCGGGCCGGATCACGCCGACTTCGTGCCGCGTGTGGCCGCCACGTTCGATCTTCTGGCGCAGCATCCGCGTGGTCTGGGCGTGGTCTTCGGCATTGACAAAATCGGCGATATTGCGGCCGATAATCTCTTCGCGCGGCATGCCCAAGGCCCTCGCGCCCGCCTCGTTGGTATCGGTGATCGTCTGGTCCAGATCGGCGGTGAAGATGATGTCGTTGGCCTGTTCGAAGATCAGGCGATACCGCTCCTCGCTGTCGCGCAGCCGGGTTTCGGCGCGGGCGCGAATGAGCGCCTGATACAGCCGCTGGGTAGCTGTCTCTGCGAACGCGACCTGATGCGCCCGCCATTCCCGCTGGGCAGCGGCGTGGATGAACACCTCGGCGGCGTAGCGTCCCCGGTCGATGATCGGGACAATCACCCCGGCGCCGAGGCCGGCGCGTTCGATGCGCGCCAGAATCTCTGGCGTCGCGGTTCGCGGGTCGAGCAAGGGATTGCCGATGACGACGGTACGGCCGGCCGCGAGATCGGCGCTGAAGCCGAATTCGCCGATCGGGTGATGTCCGTTGACCACGGGCATACTGCCCTTCGACCAGCATTGCGGCACATCGAGCATGGTGCCCGTCGCATCGACTTCACCATAGCCCACCCGGTCGGCCTCCAGCGCCTCGCCAATCGTGCGCAGCGCGGTGGCAAGGATCGTGTCGGCATCGTCGGCCGCGATCAGCGCGTTATCGAGTTCGATGATCGCGCGGTAATTGCGCGCCTGGAATTCGCGTTCGCTGGCGTCATAGGCTTCGTTGAGGACGCCGACGACCTCACCATGCGGATTGGTCAGCGGGCTGATCGTGTAATCCCAGAAGGTCTCCTCTTCATAACCATGACGCGTCATGATCAGGCGCTGATTGCGTTCGGAAAGGCCTTTGCGCGTGCGCATCACCTGCGCGAATTGCGGCCCGATCACGTCCCACAACTCGCCCCAGACGATCTTTCCGGGGCGACCGAATGCCGCCGGATGCCGCGGCCCCAAGGCGTCGATATAAGCGTCGTTGTAGAAGAGGTTGAGATCCGGGCCGAGCCACATCGCGGCGGGAAAGGCCGCGTCGATCAGCAAATTGAACGCGGCGTGGAGCTGACGCGGCCACTTGTCCGGCGTGCCGAAGGGATGGCTCGCCCAATCGAACGCGTCGAACATCCGCGCCATCGCGCTGTCGCGATGATCGGACAAATGAAGGCGCGTGGGGCGGTCGGTCACGGGCGCACCCTATCGCCGGTTGGCCCCAAGTAAACGCCCGCCCCCGCCCGCACCGCCGCACATGGATTGCGTCCGCCGACGATTTCGTTGCAGACTGCAACTTTCATTGGCGGGGAGAGGCCATGGCGGGCGATCTGGTACTGGTCACGGGTGCGTCGGGGTTCATCGCCGGGCACGCCATCGTTCAGCTCATCGAGCGCGGCTATCGCGTCCGCGGGACACTGCGGTCGCTGAAGCGCGCCGACGAGGTGCGCGGATGGCTGACGCGCTATATGGGACGCGATCCGGGCGACACGCTCGAGTTCGTCGAGGCCGAATTGACGCACGATCGGGGCTGGTCCGAGGCGATGGCGGGTGTGCGTTACGTGCTGCACGTCGCCTCCCCCATCCCGCCCAGCCTGCCCAAGCATCCCGACGAACTGATCGTGCCCGCGCGGGAGGGCACGCTGCGCGTGATGCGTGCGGCGGCGGCGGCCGAAGTCGAGCGCGTCGTCCAGACATCCTCGACGGCGGCGATCACTTACGGCACCGACCCAACCGGGCGGACCTACACCGAAGAGGATTGGACCGTCGTCGCCGACCCGGCGCAGATGCCCTATGTTGCGAGCAAGACGTTCGCCGAGCGCGCTGCCTGGGACGAGTTGCCCAAGCTGCCGCGCAAGCTCGAATGGGCAACGGTCAATCCGGCGCTGGTCATCGGCCCGGTGATGGACAAGGACGCCAGCGCCTCGATCGAGGCAATCAGCAAACTGCTCGACGGGAGCGTGCCGGGGCTGCCGCGCTTTGGCTGGCCGATGGTCGATGTGCGCGACCTCGCCGACCTGCATATCCGCGCGATGACCGATCCCAAGGCGGCGGGCGAGCGGTTCCTGGGCAGCGGACCGGCACTGTGGATGGGCGATGTCGCGGCGATCCTCAAGCAGCGGCTGGGCGCACGGGCCAAGCGAGCACCCACTCGCAAGCTGCCCGACTTCGTCGTGCGGCTGGTCGGCCTGTTCGACCCGGCCGTGCGCAGCCAGGTGTTCGATCTGGGCAAGATCCGTCACGCCTCGAGCGCCAAGGCGGAACGGCTGCTCGGCTGGACGCAACGGCCGATCGAGGACGCCATTGTCGACACGGCGGAGAGCCTATTCGCGGTCGGCGCGATCAAGGACTAGCGCCCGCCCGGACTGGCCGGACGGGCGCGCTTCCTCCCCAGGAAGTTCGATCAGGCGAACTGGCCCATGGTGTTGTGGACGCCGCCTGCCTTGAGCGCGGCTTCGCCGGCGAACGCTTCCTTGTGATCGTCGCCAATATCGGAGCCCGACATGTTCTGGTGCTTCACACAGGCGATGCCCTCGCGGATTTCCTTGCGCTGGACGCCCGCGACATAGCCGAGCATGCCCATTTCGCCGAAATAATCCTTGGCCAGATTGTCCGTGCTCAGCGCCGCGGTGTGATAGGTCGGCAGCGTGATCAGATGGTGGAAGATGCCTGCGCGCTTGGCCGAATCCGCTTGGAACGTGCGGATGCGCTTGTCAGCGGCGATGCCGAGTTCGGTCTCGTCATATTTGGCGTCCATCAGCTTGGCGCGGTCATAGGTCGACGTGTCGAGCCCTTCGGCGGCCATCGCGTCGTAGACCTGCTGGCGGAAGTTCAACGTCCAGTTGAAGCTCGGCGAATTGTTGTAGGCGAGCTTGGCGGTGGGGTGAACTTCGCGGATGCGATCGACCATGCCGGCGATCTGTTCGATGTGCGGCTTTTCCGTTTCGATCCACAGCAGGTCGGCGCCGGCGTCGATCGCGGCGATGCAGTCGAGAACGCAGCGGTCCTCGCCGGTGCCGGCGCGGAACTGGTAGAGGTTCGACGGCAGACGCTTGGGGCGCATCAGCTTACCGTCGCGGCTGATCAAAACGTCCGAATGGCCGAGGTTGGCCGCATCGACCTCCTCGCAGTCGAGGAAGGCGTTGTAGCGGTCGGCGAGATCGCCCGGCTCCTTCGAGAAGGCGATCTGCTTGGTCAGGCCAGCGCCGAGGGAGTCGGTGCGCGCGACGATGATGCCGTCAGGCACACCGAGTTCCAGGAAGGCGTAGCGGATCGCGCGGATCTTCTGGTGGAAATCCTCATGCGGGACGGTGACCTTGCCGTCCTGGTGGCCGCACTGCTTTTCGTCCGAAACCTGGTTCTCGATCTGCAGCGCGCAGGCACCCGCCTCGATCATCTTCTTGGCGAGAAGGTATGTCGCCTCGGCATTGCCGAAGCCCGCATCGATATCCGCGATGATCGGGACGACATGGGTTTCGAAATTGTCGATCTTGTCCTGGATCGCGGCGCGCTCAGCCCCCTCGGCCTTGTCGAGCTGGCGGAACAGGATGTTGAGTTCGCGGGCGTCGGCCTGGCGGAGGAAAGTGTAGATTTCCTCGATCAGGGCGGGGACCGACGTCTTCTCGTGCATCGACTGGTCGGGCAGCGGGCCGAAGTCCGAGCGCAGCGCGGCGATCATCCAGCCCGAGAGGTAGATGTAACGCTGCTTGGTCGTGCCGAAATGCTTCTTGATCGCGATCATCTTCTGCTGCGCCACAAAGCCGTGCCAGCAGCCGAGAGACTGGGTGTAGTTGGCCGGGTCGGCGTCATAGGCGGCCATATCCGCACGCATGATCCCGGCGGTGTAGCGGGCGATGTCGAGCCCGGTCTGAAACCGGTTCTGCAGCGCGAAGCGCGCGGCGGCATCGCCATTGATCGCGGCCCAGGGTGCACCATTTTCGCGGATCAGGTCGCCGAACTCGCGGGCTTGGGCGGCGTAGGTCATAGTTAATCCTTTACAGATTCGACGGATCGATACGCTGAAAGTAGAGGAAGCATGGGCTACGTGTCGTCATGATTGCGAGATTGACGATGTGCGGGCGTAGCTTCGTGCAGACAGATCTTTGTTGATTTGTAAAATGTTGACAAGCAATCACCCGTAAGACACCACCGCCGCATGGCCAGCCGTCCGTCGCAAAAGCTGTTCGCGGGACATGCCGTCAGGCGGCTGCGGCGCCGGCTGGGACTAAGCCAGCTGGGCATGGCCGAGCAGCTGGCCATCTCGCCTTCTTACCTCAACCTGATCGAGCGCAATCAGCGCGCGCTGACCGCCCAGCTGTTGCTGCGGCTGACGCAAGAATTCGGCTTCGACACGCGTGAGCTCGGCGCCGACCCGGCAGGCGGGATCGAGGGGCTGCGGCGGCGGCTGGGCGATGCGCGCTTCGCCGATCTGGAGATCGACCGCGACGAGATGCTGGAATGGCTGGCCGCCGCGCCGCGTGGCGCAGAGGCCTTCGCGCGCGCCTTCGATGCGATGGGCACGGGCGGCACGGCCCCGCCCCCGTCCGATCCCGTGCAGGAGGTGCGCGGCGCGATCGAGCGGTGGAAGAACTACTTTGCCGAACTGGACGAGGCCGCCGAAGCGCTTGCCGACGAACTGCGCCTGACGGGCGGCGATCTGTACGCCGCGCTCGCCGAGCGGTTGCGCATCAAGCACAGCCTGCACATCCGCATCATGCCGGTGGACGTCATGCCATCCTTGCTGCGGCGGCTCGATCTGCATGCGCGGCAATTGCAGTTGAGCGAATTGCTCGACACCGCGAGCCGGACCTTCGCCGCGGCCTATCATCTGGCGCAGATCGAGATGCGCGAAGTGATCGAAGGCATCGTCCGCCCGGCCCAATTGTCGCGCCCGGCCGAACGCATGTTC
>DATJIN010000002.1:0-25373 GCA_035493275.1 Sphingomonas sp.
AAGATCGGGCGATCGATGAAAATGCGCGAAATCATCGCGCGCGTGCAGTCCCCGCGTCGCTGCCAGACCGTGCGAGCGGCTTACTGCCCGCTGGCACCGGCACGATCGTCTGACCGACCTTTACCTTGCCCAGCCCTTCAACGATCACCTTGTCACCCGGCTTCAGGCCGGCGGTGACCAACCATGTGTCGCCGATCGTGCGGTCGGCGGTAACTTCGCGCAATACAGCCTTGTTGTCCGGGCCCACCAGCAGCACGGTGGCGCGACCGCGCGGGCTGCGCGACACGCCGGCCTGCGGCACCAGAATCGCGTTGGGTATAGCCGCCTGTGTGATCGCCGCGCGAACATACATGCCCGGAAGCAGCAACCCTTGCGGATTGGGGACCGCTACGCGCAGTGTTACGCTGCCCGTCGCCTGATCGACCATCGCTTCGGTAAACTGCAGCGTGCCCGCATAGGGATAAGCGCTCCCATCCTCGAGCAAGATCCTGACTGCCGCCGTCGCGGGCACGACGCCGTTGGTCGCCAGCGAGCGGCGCAGCGCGAGCATGTCGGCGCTCGATTGCTGGATATCGACAAACATCGGGTCGAGCCGCTGGATCGTGGTCAGGGGATCGGCCTGATTGGCAGTGACCAGGCCGCCGGTCGTCACCAGCGACCGCCCGATCCGCCCAGTGATCGGCGCGGGCACGCGCGTGAAGCGCAGATTGACGCGCGCCGTTTCGAGCGCGGCCCGATTGACCGCGACCTGCGCGGCTGCCTCGCGCGATTGCGCGGCGGCATCGGTGTAATCCTGTTGGCTCACCGCCTCGATCCTCGCCAACGGTGCCAGCCGTCCCGCCTTGACCGCAGCGGCGCTGCGGGTGGCTTCGGCGGCGGCGACGTTGGCGCGCGCCTGATCGGCGGCAGCGCGATAGATGCTCGGGTCGATCTGATAGAGCGTCTGACCCTGACGGACGATCGACCCTTCGGTGAATTGCCGAGCGCGGATGACGCCTGAGACTTGGGGGCGAACCTCCGACGTCTCATAAGCGGACGTTCGCCCGGCCAGCGTCACCGGCAGCGAAACGGCTTGCGTTCTGACGACCACATAACCGGCTTCCGGTGTTGGCGTTTCGCGCTTCTGTTCACCCGAGCACGCCGCCAAAACGGCGCACAGGGCGCTGATCATGATTACCCGCATTGACGCCTTAACTGCCCGGGCGGCTAAAAGTTCGCTATTCTACTAACTTTCGATACCGAAAGCGTTGCGTTGCGCAACCGAACTTTTGCGGCCGGGCGGGATATTGAGTGCGTCAGGCGGCGGCGAGCACGCTATTGCGGCGGCGCAGGGCAGCGCCGATAGCCCCGAAGCCGAAGATCATGAGCGACCATGCTGTCGGTTCGGGTACGCCACCGATACCATTGCCAAGGTCGCCGCGTATCGGCGTGTTAAATCCTGCGAAGCGGACATTGTTGATCTGGACGCCGCCCGCAAAACTATCGGCGAAGAGCTGACCGTCGATGCGGCCGGGGACGGAATGCACTGCCGCAAAGGGGGCCAGTATGGAGGCATTGACGCTGCCGAGGACGTTCAGCGTGGTCGCCTGGCTGAAATTGTAGAGCACGTTCGACGCCGCATAGTTCTGCGAGGCGAAATTGAGCGTGATGCCCGGAAGTACCGCATTGTCGCTGCCGGTATTGGCGATTGACACACTGGTCCCGCCCACGTTGAAAATGCTGACCGAGCCCGCCTTGGTCGCGAGGTGCCAGCCATAATTGGCGCCGAAGGCCGCCGGGTCGACGTTGAAGATGTTGACCGCGCTGTCGCCGCCGACCAGCCAGATCTGATCCCATTGATAGGTTACGCTGCCGAGCGAGCCGAAGCTCGCCGGATTGGCCGCGTAAGCGGTCGACAGGGTCGACAGGCGCGTCATTTCCGCCGCGATATCGATCGGCGACGTGCCGCCAGCCGCATAGGTCTGCGTAATGCCTTCGACCGTGTAGGCGCCGCTATAGCTCGTCGCCAGCATGTCGCCATGCGAGCGGCCGGTTCCGCCGTTGAAGCTGCCGCCGGCGACGATCGCATAGTGCCCCGCAGCCTGTGGATCTTTCAGCGCCACCTCGTAACGGCTCAGGCTGATATTTCCGCCCGCGGCAAGCCGCCCTTCGACATCGGCTTCGGTGCCGGCAAAATCGTGGCGGACCACCACATTGTAATTGTTCGCGCTTTCGGCGCGCGCCGCGGTGGCGGCAAAAGCGCTGGCGGCGGCAAGAATCAGGATCGGGGCAGAAGGCAATTTCATGTTCGGTCTCCGCCGCCCGAAATAGCGATCCTGCCTCACCGCGATATTAGACTTAGGTTGAGGCTGTCCCGAAATGGGTTGCTCCAGACGACAATGACTTACAGTTAACGGCCGTGACCCGCCGCGACTTCGCCTTGCTGTCCGCCGCCGCCGCGGCGGCACCCGCCTTGGCTCTCCCTGCGGAAGGTCTTCGTGGGGTCAATCTGGTCGAGACGAGCAATGCGCCGTTCGGGGGTGGCACGGCGGCCGAAAGTTTCCGCCGCGTTGCGTCCATGGGCGCGAACACCGTCGCCTTGATCCCATTCTTGTGGCAGTCCGACGCCGCGAGCGCGCGGATCGCCATGGGCGATGCATTGCCGCTCGCGCGCCTGCGCGCGGGGATCGTCCAGGCGCGCGCGGCGGGGCTACGGCCGATCATCAAGCCGCATGTGTGGGTGCCGGGCAGCTGGGCGGGAGCGATCGCGCCCCAGGACGGCTGGCCTATCTGGTTTGCCCACTACGGTGCGCACCTGATCGCTTTGGCACGCCTGGCTCAGGACGAGCGGATCGACGAGCTGATCGTCGGCACCGAAATCGCCGGCGCGAGCCGGCAGCCCGATTGGGCGCCGCTGATCGCGCAAGTGCGTCAGACCTTCACGGGCCGCCTGACCTATATCGCGCATGGTGCCGAAGAGGTCGAGCGGTTCGCCCATTGGCCGCTGCTCGATCGCGTCGGAGCATCGCTGTATCCGCCATTGGCGGGCGACACCGCGCAGCGTTCGCATGTCATGGATGCCACCTTGGCGCGCGTCGCCAAGGTGGCGCGAGGGGCAGGCAAGCCGGTGCTGATCGGCGAAATCGGCCTGCGTTCGGCACATGGCGCGGCCGTCAAGCCGTGGGAGAGCGCGGAGGAGCGTTACGCCGCGCCCGACGGCGCCTTGCAAGCGGCGGTGATCGGCGAATGGCTTGATGCTGCCGCTCGAGCGGGCATCGCGGACCTGCTGATCTGGCGCTGGTTCAGCGATCCGCGCGGTGGCGGCGCCGCCGACACCGATTTCACCATTCAAAACAAACCCGCCGAGCTGCTTGTCGCCACCAGCTGGCGCTAGACCGTGGCGACCTCGCGCAGGTCGGCGGCGAGTTGCGTGGCTTGCGCTGCGCTTTCCGCGCTCAGTCCGTCCTTCGCCACCCGCCCTTCGATCGCGCGGGCCGTATCGCCGATCGCCGGAAAGCCGAAGACCGAAGACACGCCGGACAGCTTGTGGCAGGTTGCGATGATCGCTGCAGCATCGTCAGACGCCGCCGCTGCGTCGAGCGCTAGGGCGGAATCGCGGCATTGGGCGAAAAATTTCTGGCGCAGCGCGGGCGGCAGGACCAGCGCGGCGCGCGGTTCTGACGAGGACGTTTCGGGCATCACGGTTTGCTCGGGTTGGTCGTTCATCGCGCGATCGATCGCGGCGAGCAGCTTCGCCTCCTCGATCGGCTTGACGACATGGTCGTTCATGCCCGCCGCGAGGCAGGCGTCGATTTCGGCGCGGAAAGCGTTGGCGGTCAATGCGATGATCGGCAGCTTGGCAAAGCGCCCGCCCATCGCGCGGATCGCGCGCGTGGCCTCAAGGCCGTCAACCTCGGGCATCTGGATGTCCATCAGCACGAGATCGTAAGTTCCCGCCTCGATCGCGGCGATCGCCTTGGCGCCATTTTCCACTGCTTCAAGCGTGTGCCCTGCAGCGGTTAGCAGCGTCTTGACCAGCTCGCGATTGATCTCGACGTCTTCGGCCAGGAGGATGTGGGCCGGGCGCGCCGCCACAACCCTCTGCCCCTTATCGCTTGCAGCCTTAACCGGCGGTGCCTCGCTCACCTCGATGGGAATGACGAGCGTCACGGTGGTTCCCACGCCCGGCTCGCTCGCCAGCTCAAGGGTGCCGCCAAGCAGTGCGGCGAGTTTGCGGCTGATGCTGAGCCCAAGCCCGGTGCCGCCGTAACGACGCGAGGTCGACGCATCTTCTTGCTCGAACTCGTTGAAGATCGACGCCTGGCGCTCGCGCGGAATGCCGATCCCGCTGTCCGCCACTGACACCCGCAACGTCTGCATATCGGCCATGTGCGCCGCCAGCTCGACGTGCCCCGACGTTGTGAACTTCAGTGAGTTGCCCAGCAGGTTTAGCACGATCTGTCGCAGGCGGTGCGGGTCGGTGCGGACGTGCTGCGGCAGGTCGTGATCAAGCACGAGGAACAGGTCGAGCCCCTTCCCTTCCGCCGTCGGCGCGAACAAATTGCCACACTGGCGCAACAGATGCGGCAGGTCGAACGGCTCGATCGCCAATTCGAGCGCGCCGGCTTCAATCTTCGACATGTCGAGAATGTCGTTGAGCAGCCGCATCAGCGAACGCCCCGATGCGACGATCGCCTCTGCATAGCGATGCTGCTCCGGCGTCAGATCGGCCTTGGCGAGGACTTCGGCAAAACCAAGCACGCCGTTCATCGGCGTACGGATCTCATGGCTCATATTGGCGAGAAACGACGATTTGGCTTGAGCCGCAGCCTCCGCGACATCGCGCGCGGCGACGAGATCGTCCTCCAGCGCCTTTCTTTGCGTGATATCGCGGATCGCGGAAATGACTTCGACCACGCGGCCCGAATCATTGGCGACGCTGCGTGTGCTGGTTTCCAGCCAGAGCAGCCGCCCGTCGGGATGACGATAGCGATAACGGACCGTCTGCGACGAACCCGGCGCCATAACCACCTGCATATGCACGTCGCGGACGCGCTCGCGATCTTCTTCCACGACAAAATCGGTGACGTAACGGCCAAGCAGTTCCTCGGCAGGCCGCCCGGCGAGCTCCACCGCGGAGGGCGAGGCATAGAGGCAGGTGCCATCGACCTTCAGACGCAGGATCGCGTCGGAAATATTCTGCGCGAGCAGGCGGTACAGACTTTCGCTCTCGGTAAGCGCCTGTTCGGCTTCGCGCCGCGCGGTGATGTCGCGCAGGATCGCAGTGAAGTAACGGGCGTGGTCTGCGCGCCATTCGCTCACTGACATTTCGATCGGAATGCTCGTACCGTCGGCGCGGAGACCTTCACCTTCTTTCGCCGCAAGCAGCGAGCGGTCGAAGTCCAGCGCGCTGCCATCGTCACCGTCCCAGCGGAGCAGCTGGCGCAGATCGATCATCTCCATCGACGACCAACTGCTCTTGAACATCCGCTCGGTCGCCGGATTGAGCGAACGAACGCGCCCGAGATCGTCGATGATCAGGATCGCATCGACGGCATGATCGAAAATCGCCCGATAGCGCGCTTCTTCGGCAAGGCGCCGCGCTTCTTCCTGCTTGCGTTCGGTGATGTCGGTCAGCGTGCCCGACGCCCCAGACACCTGCCCGTTCCGGTCGCGCAGCAGCCGCGCGCGCAGCTCGGACCAGCGCGTGCGGCCATCGGCGTCAACGAAGCGCACTTCGCGATTGATCTGGTCGACCTTGCGTTCGGTCGCGTCGGCGATTGCGGCGATCAGCCCAGGGCGGTCGGCGGCATAGACCGAGGACAGGAAATTCTTCCCGATCGATTCCTCGCGTGGAAAGCCGGTGAGATCCTCCCACGCGCCGTTGAGAAAGGTCCAATAACCTTCGGGGCTCGTCTGGTAGATCACGTCGCTGACCGTGCCGACCATTCGGCGGTAGCTCTCATCGCTTTCCTTGACGCGCGCGGCGAGTTCCTCACGTTCTGCGAGGATACCGCTCAAGGGCAGGGTCGCGACGAAGATGACCGCCAGATAGAGCTGGAGATACTGAACGCGCGCGATCAGTCCGCCGCTGACCAGATTGAGCGGACCATGCCCGGCAGCAGTCATGACGACGGCGACCGCGGTGACGATCAGCGTCGATACGGTCGCCCCCAAAGGGCCGAGCCGCAGCGTGGCGAGCAATACAAACGGGATCGCAATGAAAGCGAGAGGCGCCGTATCGGTGCTGAAAACGATAAAGCTGATGAGCGTGACAGCGCCGAACAACCAGAAGCCTTCGATCCTCAGCCGCGCGGGCAGTTCCTGCCGCCCTTCGCGGAGGTTGAGCAGGGTGACGATCAGCGGGGTCACGAGCAGCATTCCGAGGGCATCCGCCGCGAACCAAGTCAGCCAGCGAGACAGGAAGTCCGCGCCCGCGAGTTGATCGACGGCCGCCGCACCGACGATCGCCGTGAAGGCCGCGCCGCAAACCACCGCGACGATAAATTTAACGATCCCGACCAGCGTCGTGAACGACGGGCTGGTCGGGTCCCATTGCTTGAGCAAAATCGCGACGCCAACGACCTCAAGAACATTGAGCGGCGTCACGAGTGTCGGCGAGCCGAACTCGGCCCCGGTCAGCAGGTCCGCCGCCGTGCCGCAGACGAGCGAGACGATCGCATAGATCGGCCATTGCTCGCGGCGGCCGAGCAACAGCGCCGCTAGCAGGACCGCAGCCGATGGCCAAAAGAAGGCGACTTGATCAGTCTCAACGGCCAGCAGGTGACTGCCATAGCTGCCGGTGAAATAGCCGAACCCCACCGCCAGCAACGCCATTAGCGGGGGTATCCCGAAGTGCGGCCGCCTGTCTCTTACGGTCAGCGGCACCGCCGTATCAGCCATCGCTGATTTCCAGCACGGGGCGAGCGAGCAGCACCGCCTGCGTCCGCGTATCGACGCCGAGCTTGCGCAACACGCCGCTGACATGCGCTTTCACAGTCGCCAGACTGATATCCATATCCCGGGCGATCTGCTTGTTCACGCGGCCCGCCAGCAACGCGTCAAGCACGATACGCTGCGCGGGGCTCAACGTGCCGATGCGCTCGACCGCATCGTCATGCGCCTCGTCGGCGGCGCCGCGCGGTTCGGCCGGCGGGAACCATTTCTCGCCCTTGAGCAGGCAGGCCATCGCCTCGTGCAGCACGGCCAGTTCGACCGCTTTGGGCACGAAGCCGCTCGCCCCGAAGGCTCGCGCCTGATCGACAATCGATGCATCGCGATGCGCGGAAACGATCGCCACCGGCGTGTCGGGCGCAGCGCGCTTGAGGTCGTTGAGGCCCGACAGCCGCTCCGCGCCTGGCAGAACGAGATCGAGCAGCACCAAGTTATAGGGCTCGGCGGTCAGTGCACCGACGGCCTCGGACACGGTCCCGACAGCGCGCACCTTTGCGTCGGATTCGATCGAGCGGATGACCGATTCCAATGCCTGGCGGAACAATGGATGATCATCGGCAATAAGAATCTGCGTCGCCATAGCGCACCGATAACCTCCGACCCCTAAACTGACCTTAGCGCCGCGATGTAGCGGATCGCACCCTGTCGGCAAAGCTTGCCGGATCGATCGGCTTGGCGATGACATCAATCGCGCCGCGGGCGAGCAGCGGCTCGGCCTCGTCGGGCGTCGCCGTCATGACAACGATGCGCGGACCGCGCGGCAGATGGGCCAGGGTCATGGCGCCATCAATCCCGGGCATCTTCATGTCCAGCAGGATGACGTCGGGCATCCAGCCGCTGGTTTCCAGCAGCGCGATCGCCGCCGCGCCGCTATCGGCTTCGCGCACTTCGAACTCAGGATCGATCGACAGCGAGAACGACGCAAGTTCGCGCATCAATGGATCATCATCGACAATCAGCACGCGCATTTCAGAATTTCCGCCACAGGCCGAACAGCAGTCCTCGTTCGCGCAGCGCGTTCTTGCCACCTGCGGTGCCCAGTGCCCCAGCCTGAATCGACCAGTGACCGTCCAGGTCGAGCACGGCGCTCGCCTGCAAGTTGTGGTAGCGATAGCGGTCAAAGACGCCGCGCCCGCGTCCGTCGGACCAAGTGTTGAACGATTGCGCGAGCAGCAGGACGCGCGGCACCGGACGTACGCCGAACGTCAGATCGGCATGAACTTCGTTGGGCGGATCGCCGAAGCGGAGGCGATACGCCCCCTGCACTTCGAAGAACGCATCGGCCTTGCCGATCTTGAAGCCTGTACCGCTGAGCGCGCGTAGGTCCGTCTCGCCGCCAGTGCTGCCAACCTGCGCCAGCGAGTCTTGACGCCGCGTCCCCGGAATACGCCCCGTCGCCTGCAGTGAGAACACCGAACTTTTGCCCCGCGCGACCAGCACGCGCGCGCCGAGATCGGTGTAGCCGAGCCCGCTGCTCGTGCTGCCGCCTTGCACACTGACGTGCCGGAAGCTTGGCTGGGCGATCAGCGTGACATGGTCGGTCAGGCCGTACTCGATCAACGCGAAACCCTCGCGCTTCTTGTAATCGGCGATGTCGATCTTGTCGCCGTCGGCGTCGAAGCCCTTGCTGCTGTCGGAGCCGGAGGCGGTGACGATGACGATCCCCTTGCCCTTATCCTGCGGCCAGGCACCGGCAAGCGCGCCCGTCGATAACGACAGCGCAGCCGCTCCTGCGGCCAGATAACGTAAGCGGATTATGCGCATGAAACCCGATTGCCCCCGTCCGTATAGGCCTTTTCAGTCGCTTGAATGGCGTCGGCAACCGTCTGGGCATTACGTCCAGCGGCAATGCCCACGCTGACCGTTACGACCGACGCCACCGGCGATCCGGCATGGGCGATTTCCATGCCGTTGACCGTGCGGCAGATGCGCTCTCCCAATACCAATGCGTCCTGCTGCCGCGCATGCGGTACCAACACCAGGATCAGCCCTTCGTCATAGGTGCCAGCTTGCGCTCCGATCAGCGCTTCGACGGCATTGATCGTGTCGGCCACGCGCGCGACAAGATTGTCCGCCTCGTCCTGCCCATGCCGCTGCGCAAAGCGCGCCAGCGCGTCGATCTGGATGGCGATCACGGCATAGGGCGTATTGGCGACACCCAGGCGATGCACCAACGCGTTGACCCCGCCACGCCCGAGCATCGCCAGCTTCGCATCGAAAAACGCGTCGTTCTCGATGCCGATCTTGAGCCGCGCACGCGCCTCGTCGAGCGCGCTTTCACGCTGCAGACGGCGCTCATATTCACCGTGCAGCTGCAAGGCGCTGTTGATCCGCGCGAGCAATTCGACGCGGTCGTACGGCTTGGTGACATAATCGTTCGCCCCGGCCATGAATGCCTGGGTCAGCGAACCTTCGTCGCGCTGCGCCGTCACCATCAAGATCGGCACGTCGGCATAGTCGTGCTGGGCGCGGATGCGCGCGCAGGTTTCGACGCCGTCGATCCCGTCCATCATAATATCGAGCAGGATCACGTCGGGCCGAGGGCCGGACTTCAGCCGATCAAGCATCGCTTCGCCCGATTCCTTGATCTCGAACCGCTCATATCCCCCCGAGTTGAGCGTGAGTTCGAGGAGATCGCGCTCGATCTCGGAATCGTCGGCGGCGAGCACCAGAGGCGCACCGTCCATCATAGCTTCTGCCCTTCCTGCTGGTAGACCCGCCAGCCATCGTGATCGTACACCAAATCGAACCCGTCCGCGCCGTCGGCATACAAGCGCGGAAAGCGCCGAACGAGTCGATCCGTGCCGCCTGTTTCGTCGATATCGCGCGCGACGATGTAGTGCGCTCGGGGAACGTTTGAGAGCAGCGCGAGCGAAAAGCGCGGGTCGGCGTCGGTAATAAGACCGACCGCATTGCCGCGCGCCGCCACTGTCGCCGTGGCCGCATCGGCATCGATCAACACGCTCTGCTTGCCGCGCAGATATGCGCCGAGATTCGCCTCTGCGGCAAAGGCGGCATTGGCCTTGCCGTTACCCGCTGCCGCGAGCAGCCGTTGGCCTTCGGGCGAACCGTCGCCCACCGTCGCACCGACGCCGCCGACAAAGCCCAGCAACAGCAGGCCGAAGACCGCAACGGGCAATTTGTCTTCAGGCTGCGGCCAGCGCGCCAGGGCAATCACCGCCACCGCGATCGCCGGGCTGAGCGCGTCGGCAACGCCATAGGCCACGCCGAACAGCAGCGCGAAGCTCGCCCCGATGATCGCGGTGCCGACCAGGGACAGCAGCGGCAGCATGATCAGCGACCGGCGGCGACTGCGTACCGCGAGGAACACCGCGACCGGCGTTGAAACCAGCGCGTAAAGCGTCAGGATCAGCGCGATGGTCGGGAACGACAGCGGCGGCCCAGTCCCCGGCGCGCCGAATGCCGCCGACGCGGCGCCGATCGTGCTCCACGCGTCTCCGATGAACAGCCAGTTGAGATAGCCGAGCGACAACATCGTGAAGAGCAACGGGAACAGCAGCAGCAGGAACAGCCCCGTCGCGCCTTTCTCCAGCATGTCCATCGGCGCGGCCAGTGCGAGGAACGGCAGAGCGGCAAACGCCAGGATCAGCCCGGCGGGATGCGCCCAGACCATCAGCATCAAGCCGATCCCGACCAGTGCCGCATCGGGCGCACTTCCTTCGGCACGGAAGCGGTGCAGCCCCTCGCCCATCATCCAGAAGGCGAGGATCAGCAGCAGGCGTCCCGGGCCGGCCGCCAGCGCGCGGAGGAACAGCGGGTTGGCGCACAGCAGCAGCGTGCAAACCACCGCGATCCACAACGGAAAGCGCCGGTTAGCCAGCGCCTGGCACCACAAAAACGCGATCAACCCGGCGATCGCGGCCGCAGCGAGTCCGGGCAGCGGCAGATCGGGAAATACCGGGTTCGCGGTCAGGTGCATCAGCGCGGCGGGCAGTACCGGATAGGCGATCAGCCCGTCGCCCAGAGCCGACTGGCCATCGCGCATGAGGATCGCCTGCCCCGCCAGCCGCGTCATTTCGGCTGAGACGAAGCCGTGCTGTGCGAGCACCGCCAGCAACATTCCCGCGAGCACCGCGACGATCATGCCCGTCAAGCCGTTGGCCGCCGCCTTCATGCCGGCACCGCTTCGGTCGCCGCCAGCGCCTGCTCGAGCTCGGCGGCGGTGTGTTTCGATATACCGTGCTGGGTCTTTTCCCAATAGAACGGGTTGGTCAGCAGCTGCCAGAGGCCTTTGTAGGCGGCGATCGACATCAGCACCCAATACCAGAACACCGTAAGCGCATAGGGCACCAGGCCGAGCCAGCGGCGGCGCACCGGCGCGATCATCGTCAGGTAGATGAACACGCCGTTGCCGAGCAGAAGATTGAGCAGGCTGATCTGCAACAACGGCGCCGGGAAGACGACGTCGAACCCGCTGGTCTGCGTCACCAGCCACACGATGAAGATGCCCCAGAACAGCGGATTGAGCAGACCCGACAGCATTGTCCCGCCGATGAAGAAGATGAAGCCGAGGACGCCGAGCGGACCGATCGTCTTGTAGAGGTGGATCGGGCGGCGTGTATGCACCAGCAGGGTCTGCATATAGCCCTTGATCCAGCGCGACCGCTGGCGGACCCAATTGGACTGCGAGCAATTCGCTTCTTCGTAGGTCGTCGAATCGACCAGGCCGACGCGATAGCCCTTCTGGGTCAGGCGGATGCCCAGATCGGCGTCCTCCGTGACGTTGAACGGATCCCACGCATTAAGCTCACGCAGCACGTCGATCCGAAAATGGTTGGACGTGCCGCCCAAAGGGATCGGGATGTTGAGCTTCTCCAGACCCGGCAGCATCAGATCGAACCACAGCGAGTAATCGAGCGTGAACAGCCGTGTCAGCCAGTTCTCGTTGGCGTTGTAATAGTTCAGGCGGCACTGGATGCACGCGACTTTGGCCCCATAACGGTTGAACGCCGCGACAACTTTCTTGAGCTGGTTCGGCTCGGGCTTGTCTTCGGCATCGAAGATCACCAGCAGGTCGCCACGCGCGAAACGCAGCGCGTAATTGCACGCCTTTGGCTTGGTCTGAGGCTGCGACGGCGGGACGCGGACGATCTCGAACACGCCTTCGAGGCCAAGCGCCTTGGCGGAATCGATGGTCAAATCGTCGCCTTCCTCGAGCACCAGTTTGATGTCGAGCTTCGCGAGCGGGTAATCGAGCTGGCGCAGCGCATGCGCGAGGATCGGCAGCACTTCGGGCTCTCGGAACATCGGGACGAGAATGGTGTAGACCGGCAAATCCTCGTCGCGCAGCAACGCGGCGTCGGCCTCGATCAGGCGGTTGGACAGGCCGGCATTGTGCCCGCCGACCCACACAAGGATGCCCTTGAAGATGAAATTGCCGAGGTAGAACATCGCCATCACCGCAGTGATCGTGATCAGCGTACCGACCGGCGCGAGCGCGAGGCCCAGCGCGATGGCGGTGACCAGCACATAGCCGACGATCATCTGGATCGGCGTAAAGGTGGTCTGCGCCGACATTTCGGGGTCGCGCTCGGCCAGGTCGTAAACCGCGCGGTGCGTCTGCGTGTCGCGGAACGCGCGCTGCGCCGCCCACAGGATGTCGAATTTTGAGGTGATGACGAGGTCGCTGTCCGCTCCCGCTTCGGCACGCGCGAACAACACGCTTTCGGGGCCGGGCCGGGCGGTCGCGAAGATCGTGCGGTTGCCCTCCTTCTTCCACGGCATGGTCAGCGCCGCCGAATAATCGTGCGAGCGCGTTTCATCGAGCAGTGCCGGATCGGGCGGACTCGCCATCAGGTCGACGAACGGCACCCCGAAACGCTCGGCCAGCAGCTTGTACAGCACGCGCGGCTTGACCCAGGCACGCGACAGCAGGACGTCGATCAGCGATACACGCCACTTGCCAGCGAGCGTCGTCGCCTCGTCATACTGCGCGAGATCGATCAGGCGTCGCTCGACGAGCAGGTCGCCGATGGCCCGGTCTGCACCGGCCAGAGCCATGCTGGCGCCCTAGTCCGCCTGCTCGCCGCGGCGCTTGTACAGGCGGCGTAAGCTCCAGACGAACCCGCCGGTGATCGCCAGCCACGCGAGCGCGATCAGCCACAAGCGGTACTTCGACAGGTACGCGAAGACGTTGAGCTGGTCGGGATAGCGGATGTCGATCAGGCGATCCCGCTTGGTCGAGAACGCCAGATCGACGCCACGGTCGGTCACGAACGCGACATCGCCGCGGTCGAGCGCCATCGGCTCGTTCGAGGCGGCAAAATCCGTCGCCGGCCGCAACCACAGGCCCGGCGCACCACCGATCTCCACCAGCTGCGCAATCGTCCGGTGGTCGAGCGCAACTGCGTCGTACATCGTGTTGCCGCTGATGTCGGACACGACGAGGCGGCCATTGTCGAAACGGATCGGCGGCTTGGCGCCGTCGGGCGTGCCACGGCTGACCGTGATGAACGGCCCCTTGGGCGCGGCATTGTCAAAGCTGACCTTGATCGGCGCGCCGCGCGGGACCAGCCCGGCTACCGCTGACGCGGCAATCGGCAGCAGCTTGGCCAGTGTCGCGGCATCCTGCCCGCCGGGCAGCGAGACAGCCACACCGTCGTGGAAACGCCCGGTCAGGCGATAGAAATCGTCGGTCCCGCGCGGCGCGTCGTTCAGAATAACCTCCGACGACGGCAACAGCTGCGCCGGGTAGCCGACCGGCAATGTCACGCAGTTGCCGCCCTTGGGTTGGCGGATGACGGACACGCGGACAGTGTTCGATGCGCCGCTCAGCCCCTCGGGCAGATCGACGAACAGGCGCGTCGGCCCCTTGTCGGCGGCGGGTGCGCTAGCCAGCAGCGTGCCGTTGACGAAGGCGTTGATGATCGGCGGCGCTTCGTTGGTGTCGCGACCGACGGTAACGTCGAGGCGCAAGCCCGTGGCGGTTTTCCCGGCAGGCATGTCGCGCTCCGAAAAACTCACCTCCCAGCTCGCACGACCGACGACGTCGGCGACGCCCAGATCGCCGCTCAGCTGGTCGAACGTCAGCTTGGCATCATCGTGGCGCGCAGGGCCAGTGGCGAAGGCGGAGGCGAGACCGTGAGCGAGCGCCGCATTGTTTGCCGCGATCAGGCGCGCCGCGGTTTCGGGATGTTCGCCGCCGATCAGGATCGTGGGGCGCCCGGCCGTCAGTTGTACCGACAACGGCGCATTGCCGCCGAGCATGATGAGGCCTTCGTCCCAGCCACCCGCCGCGACCGGCGCCTGGTTGGCGAAACGCACCTTGTAGCCCTGGGACGACAGGCCGGCGGCGGCGGTGAGCAGCGCTGATACCTGATTCGGGGCAAGCGTCCCCGCGGGTAGGACCATCGCCACCTTGCGCGGCATCACCGCTAGGACGTCGCTCGGGTCGCCCGCGCGGGCCGGGTCGATCCGCATCGCGAAACCGCCCGTCGGGGCGAACGTGATGAAATCGCCGGCCAGCCGCTGGTCGACGCAGATATTCTCGGTAATCGCGCCGCCATATTGCAGCGTCACGCGCAGGAAGCCATTGACGACGTCGTCGGCCGATACGGGCACGTCGATGTTGCCGGTCGAGGCGTTCGGCCCCAGCGCCCGTGATAGCACAGGGCGGTCGTTGATGAAGACCTGCACGCTGCGCCGCGCGCCGAACGCGCTCGAGCTGTTATACGGCAGATGCAGCGTCATGTCTTGCACCGCATCGGGGCGAGGCACCGCGAAATACAGGTCGCGGCGGCCGCTCATGCCTTCGAAGGTCAGGCCGCGGGCAAAGCCCATCTCGGCAAGCGTCCGCGTGACGGGCAGGCCGGCCCCGGCGGGAAGCACTAGTGGCGCCGGGGCAGCGACGGGCGTGGTCGCCGGCTGTGCGACGAGCGCATGCGCGCCGATCGCGTTGAAGCCGAGGCTCGCCATCGCAGCGATCAGCGTCAATCGCTGCCAGCGTCCAGCCTTGTTCATCCTTGTCCCCCAAATGTGATTGGGGCGCCGGTAAACCGCATCGGGCCCACAGCGCCTAAACATCGCTCATGTTTACGGGCCCGCAGACGCGAACGAAATTGAACTGAAGTCTATTGGCCTTCGGTCGCGCGCGGTTGCGTCAAACGTTGTGCGCTTTAGGGCAATCGGAGGTTTCGAGAGGAGGCTCATGATGCGGCGGCGCGACGTGCTCGGTGTTGGCGCGGGACTTCTGGCAACACCGGCGGTGGCGAGGAACTGGACCGACTGGCGCCGCTTGGCCGAGGATGTCCGCGCCGAAATGGTCTGGGCCTGGGGCCATTATCGCGCCCGAGCCTGGGGCAAGGACGAGATCAAGCCGGTGTCGGGCGGGGTGTCGAGTTTCCCGCTCAAGAGCCACCATCTCGGCCTGACGCTGATCGAGGCGATGGATACGCTGTGGCTGATGGGGCTCGACGCCGAATTCGAAGACGCGCTCGGCTGGGTGAAGTCGCACCTCAGCTTCGATGTCGATGGCGAGGTGTCGGTATTCGAAACCTCGATCCGGCTGCTCGGCGGTTTGCTGTCGGCGCATCACGCTTGTGGCGATCCGGTGGTGCTGGGCAAGGCACGCGATCTCGCCGACCGCCTGCTCCCCGCCTTCGATACGCCGACGGGCATTCCGTACCGCTATATCAACCTGAAGACCGGTGCCCGCCGCGCGCCGCAGACCAATCCGGCGGAAACCGGCACCTACCTCACCGAATGGGGCACGCTGGCCCGGCTGACCAGCGACAAACGCTATTACGACGCGCCCAAAAAGGCGCTGGTGGCGATGTTCGACCGCCGCTCGAAGCTCGATCTGCTCGCCGACAAGATCGACGCGCTGACCGGCGAATGGCTCAGCAAGCGTGCGACCATCGGCCCGCCGTCGGACAGTTTCTACGAATATCTATGGGACGGCTGGCAGCTGTTCGGCGACCGCGACTGCAAGCGGATGTACGACACCCTCACCGCGGCGATCTTACGACACCAGCGCGACGTGTTCGAAGGCCGCTTGTGGTACGCCGATGTCGATTTCGAGACGGGTGCGCGCATCAACCGCGAGCAGGACGAATTGTCGTCCTTCTATGGCGGCCTACTGCATCAGGGCGGCAACCCGGCGGAGGGCAAGGCCTATACCGCGTCATGGACCTGGCTGCAGGACAAGTTCGGCGTGCTGCCCGAAGGCTATGACCTCGACAGCGGCCGCGTGACGTACAAGACCAACAGCCTGCGCCCCGAACTCGCCGACGCCGCGTTCAACCACTGGCTGCTCGATCGCGACGAACGCTGGCGGCACCTTTGTGAAACGCACTTCCGCAACATGCAGGCGTCGAGCCGCGCGGCTTATGGCTATACCGACCTCAAGGACGTCACCATCGCGCCCAAAACGCAGGCCGACCACTGCCCCGGCTATTGGTGGTCGGAACAGATGAAATATTACTGGCTGATCTTCGCGGACACGCCGCGCTTCGATTACCGCCGCAATTATCTGTCGACCGAGGGCAATGTCCTGCTCGGGCTGAAGCGAGGGAAATCCGCATGAATTTTGTGCTGCTCACCGCGATGGCCGCCGCCCTCGGCGGAGCAAGCCCTTCGGCCTATGACGCGGTCGATCCGTTCATCGGCACCGGCGGGGAAGGCCACACCTTTCCGGGCGCCGTTGCCCCGTTCGGCATGGTGCAGCTGAGCCCCGACACCAATACCGCCTGCGCGATCCGCGACTGCTACAAATGGGCAGCCGGATACCGCTACGAAGACAGCGCGATCACCGGCTTTTCGATGACCCATTTTTCTGGCGCGGGGCACAGCGATCTGGGCGATTTCCTCGTCATGCCCGCGGTCGGCTCGGACGCCACGGTCAATCTCGAACCCGGCGAACCCGGCAAGGGTTATCGCTCGCGTTTCTCGCATGACGGCGAAGTCGCCAAGCCCGGCTATTACGCGGTCAACCTGATCGACAGCGGCGTCCGCGCCGAACTCACTGCCGGCACCCGCGTCGGCATCCAGCGCTACACCTTCCCGGCGGGCGCGCCCGCTCATTTGATCCTCGATCTGCGTTCGAGCATTTACAATTATCCCGGCAAGATCCTGTGGTCGACGGTGCGCGTCACCGCCGACGGGACGATCACGGGCATGCGCGAAACGCGCGGCTGGGCTCCCGCGCGCAAATTATGGTTCGCGATGAAATTCTCCGCGCCGCTGACCGGCCACGCCTTCCTCAACAAGGAAGACAAGGTCCCCTATCGCGGCTTTCAGGGGCCGGGACGCGGTGAGGACAGCGTCGCGCAACTCGCCGGGCGCGCATTGGTCGCGCGCCTCGATTTCGGCGCGCTAAGCGGACCACTCGAAGTCCGCACCGCCATCTCCGGCGTCGACGAAGCCGGCGCGCTCGCTAACCTCGCCAGCGAACCCGGCGGTTTCGACACCGTCCGCGCGAGCACCCGCAAGGCATGGGAACAGGCGCTCGGCGCGCTCGACATCACCGCCGAAACGCCGATGCGCACCACGCTTTACACCGCGCTGTACCATACCTTGATCGGCCCAAGCGTGATGGGCGATGCCGACGGCCGCTATCGCGGCCCCGATGACGGCGTGCATCAGGCGAGGGGCTTCACGTTCCACTCGACCTTTTCGCTGTGGGATACGTTTCGCGCCGAACATCCGCTCCTCACGCTGATCCAGCCCGAGCGGAAGAACGCCGATTTCATCAACTCGCTGATCGCCAGCCAACAGGCGAGCCCGTTCGGCATTCTCCCGGTGTGGCAATTTCAGGGCCGCGAGACCTGGACGATGATCGGCTATCACGCCGTCCCGGTCATCGCCGACGCCTATATGAAGGGCCTGCGTGGGTTTGATGCCGGCGCCGCGCTCGATGCGATGGTCGCGAGCGCCGATTACGGCTCGTACGGCGGACTCAACGAATATATCCAGCGCGGTTACGTGCCCATCGACCGCGAGCCCGAGGCTGCGTCCAAAACCGTCGAATATGCTTATGACGATTGGACGATCGCCCGCATGGCCCGCGCGATCGGTCGCAAGGACATTGCCGACCGCTTCGACAAGCGCGCGCAGAACTGGCGCAACAGCTTCGATGTGAAGACCGGCTTCCTGCGCGCCCGCAAGGGCGATGGCAGCTTCCGCGTGCCCTTCGATCCGACCGCGATCAATTACGGATCGGATTATACCGAGGGCAATGCCTGGCAATATTCGTGGTTCGCGCCGCAGGATCAGGGCGGGCTGTTCCGCCTGCTCGGCGGCGATGCGGCGTCGGTCAAAAAGCTCGACGCGATGTTCGACTATGACAATTCGAAACTCGATTATTCGCATGCCGAGGACATTGCCGGGCTGATCGGCCAATACATCCACGGCAACGAGCCGAGCCACCACGTCGCCTATCTCTACAATTATGCCGGGCAGCCATGGCGTACGCAGGAACGCCTCGCGCAGATCATGGCGACGCAATACAAGCCGACGCCCGACGGTCTCTCTGGCAATGACGATCTCGGCCAGATGAGCGCGTGGCTGATGTTCACCGGCATGGGCTTTTATCCCGTCGCGCCGGGCAGCAACGAGTACGTCATCGGGCGCCCGTTCGCGGATCGTGTGGTGCTCAACCTGCCCAATGGAAAACGCTTCGCGGTGGTCGCGGACGGCCTGTCCACGGCGAACCGCTATGTTGGCCGTGTGATGCTCAACGGCCGCGCGCTCGACCGCAGCTTCATCCGCCACAGCGAAATCACCGCGGGCGGCGAACTACGCTTCACGATGAGCGCGCAACCCAACCGGACTTGGGCCACCGCGAAATCTGCTCGCCCATTTTCCGCGACGGGTTATTGAGCGCCGACAAATATTGCCGACAACAAGGGACGTGGAATGAGCGAGTTCAAGCCGGCGGTCGCCGAACAGCAGTTCGTGCTCGACCATATCGTCAAGCTGGCCGAGCTCGGCGTGGACGACGACATTGTCGAGGCGGTGCTGCAGGGTGCCGGCGAATTCGCCGCGGGCGAATGGGCGCCGTTGTCGCGGATCGGCGACACCCAAGGCCCGAAATGGACCCCCGAAGGCGTGACCATGCCCAAGGGCTATCGCGAGGCCTATCAGGCCTATGTCGCAGGCGGCTGGGGCACGATCGGCAGCCCTGAAGCCTTTGGCGGCCAAGGCATGCCCTTCGTCCTGTCGGCAGCTGTGCTCGAAACGCTCGGCACCGCCAACATGGGCTTTGCCCTCGCCCCCACCCTCACTGTCGGCGCCATTGAATCGCTGATGCACCACGGCTCGCCGGAGCAGCAGGCGCTGTATCTGCCCAAACTCGCCACCGGCGAGTGGACGGGGACGATGAACCTCACCGAGCCGCAAGCCGGGTCGGATGTCGGCGCGCTGCGCTCCGCCGCCACCCCGCGCGGCGACGGCACGTTCCAGATCCGCGGCACCAAGATTTTCATCTCGTTCGGCGATCACGACATGGCGGACAATATCGTCCACCTCGTCCTCGCCCGCACCCCCGATGCGCCGGCAGGCACCAAGGGTCTGTCACTGTTCCTCGTCCCCAAATATCGCCTCGATACCGACGGCAATCCGGGCGAAGCCAACGACATCCGCGTCGTCTCGATCGAGCACAAGATGGGCCTCCACGCCTCGCCGACCTGCGTCCTGGCGTTCGGCGAGGAAGGGGACTGCGTCGGCGAACTGATCGGTCCCGAATATGGCGGCATCCGCGCCATGTTCACGATGATGAACAATGCCCGCCTCAATGTCGGTCTGCAGGGGGTCCAGGTGGCCGAAGCCGCGACGCAGCGCGCGCTCGCCTTCGCTCGCGAACGCATCCAGAGCCCGCGCGCGTCGGCCCCCGGCGCGGGCCCTGTCGCGATCATCGAGCATCCCGACGTCCGGCGCATGCTACTGCGGATGAGGGCGCAGACCCAAGCCGCCCGAGCGCTGGTGTATCTCGCCTGCGGGCAAGTCGACCGCGCCAATGCGGGCGACCAAGAGGCCAAGCTGCGTCTCGATCTGCTCACCCCGCTCGCCAAGTCGCATGCCACCGAGCTGGGGAATGAAGTCGCCAGCATCGGCATCCAGGTCCATGGCGGCATGGGGTATATCGAGGAAACCGGCGCCGCTCAGCATTTCCGCGACGCGCGCATCACGCCGATTTACGAAGGCACCAACGGGATTCAGGCTGCCGATCTGGTCGGGCGCAAGCTGGGGCTCGACAATGGCGGCGCGTTCCAGCGGCTGGTTGCGGACATGCGCGGCGACGCGAAGACGTCTGCACTGACGCAACTGATCGACGCGTGTGACAGCACCGCCCGCCGCCTGCTCGCCGCCGATGCCGACGATCGCCTCGCCGCCAGCACGCCGTTCCAGACGATGCTGTCGGTCGCGGTGTGCGGCTGGCTGATGCAGCGCGAACATGATGCTGCGGCGGATGGCGACACGCCGTTCCTCCGCGCCAAGGGTAACGTCGCGCGCTTCTACCTCGAACAGATCGTCCCCGAAGCGCTCGGCCTCGCCGCCGCCGCCGCCGCCCCGGCTTCGGCGCTGTACGAACTCGACGCCGAGACACTGGCCGCCTGATGGACATCGTCGCAGCCGATATCGGCGGGACGCACGCTCGCTTTGCGCTAGCGGAGGTCGAGAACGGCAAGGTCGTCAGCCTCGGTCCTGACACCACGCTCAAGACCGCCGAACATGCCAGTTTCGAGACCGCGTGGGAGGCGTTTGCCGATCATGCCGGGCGCAAACTGCCGCCGCGCGCAGGCATTGCGATTGCCGGGCCGGTGGACGGCGAAGTGCTGCGTTTCACCAACAATCCCTGGGTGATCCGCCCCGCAGCGTTGCCCAAACAGCTCGGCCTCGAACACCTGACTTTGGTCAATGATTTTGGGGCGGTCGCCCACGCCGCCGCCCAACTCGGCCCCGAGAACTACGAGCATATCTGCGGCCCCGAAAAGCCCTTCCCGACCAAGGGGATCATCTCGATCATCGGCCCGGGCACGGGCCTTGGCGTGGCGCAAGTGCTGCGTCTCGACGGCGAGCACTATCACGCGATCGAAACCGAGGGCGGGCACATCGATTACGCGCCGCTCGACGGGATCGAGGACGGCATCTTGCGCCGTCTGCGCGAACGCTATCGCCGCGTGTCGATCGAACGCGTCGTCTCCGGCCCCGGCCTCGCCAACATCCATGAGGCGCTGGCCAAGATCGAAGGCCGAGCGATCCAGGTCGGCGACGACAAGGCATTGTGGACGGCTGCTCTCGAAGGCTCGGACAGTTTGGCGGTGGCCGCGCTCGAACGTTTCTGCCTCAGCTTCGGCAGCGTTGCGGGCGATGTCGCGCTGGCGCAAGGCGGCGTCGGCGTGGTCATCGCCGGTGGCATCGGCCTGCGGCTCGCCGAACACCTTCCCAAATCGGGCTTCAAGCAGCGCTTCGTCGCCAAGGGGCGGTTTGAGGCGCGCATGGGCAAGATTCCCGTGAAGCTGATCACCTATCCCCAGCCTGGCCTGTTTGGCGCCGCTGCCGCGGCTGCCCGAGACCTCACACGAGTTTAGGCCGGGCGCCGCGCGTAAACGCCATAAGCAGCGATAATCGCGTAACAGGTTGCCGGGATGATCAAGGCGAAGGCCAGGCTACCGCTCACATCGGCCAGCCGCCCGGTCGCCAGAGGGAGCACCGCCCCACCGAAAATCGCGACGTTGATGATGCCCGAAGCATCCGCCGCGCGAGGCCCAAGCTTTTCGCACGCCAGCGTGAAGATCGTCGGGAACATGATCGAATTCATGAGGCCGATCGCCAGAAGGCTATAGCCCGACAACGTGCCGGTGGTGTGCGTCGAAACCAGAATGAGCGCGATCGCGCCGACGGCGACACCGGCGAGCACCTTGCCCGGGCTGACGACACGAAGCACAGCCGAGCCGATGAAGCGGCCGACCATGGCCCCGCCCCAATACATCGCAATCAGCTTGCCCGCGGCCTGCTCTTCGAGGCCCATGACGCCCGGCTGGCGCAGATAGTTCACGATCAGAGACCCGATCGACACTTCGGCGCCGACGTAGAGAAAGATGCACAGCGCGCCGAAGCCAAAACGCGGGCGTTTGAGCAGGTCAAAGCCGGCAAACCCGCCACCGTCCTTGGCGTGGTCTTCGACGGGCAGGCGATTGCGGAACAACCACACGGCAGCCGCGACCACGGCAAGCATGACGGCAAGACCGAGATAACCATGGACAATCGCTTGGCTCTCCACCGTGCGATAGGCATCTAGCGCGGGGCCACTGAGTTCGGACGCGGAAACCTTGGCCAAGCTGCCGAGGATGAGTAACGCGCCGACATAGGGGAACAGCGTGGTGCCGAGCGAATTGAAGGCTTGTGCAAAGGTCAATCGGCTGCTCGCTGTGCGCGAAGGCCCGAGCAGCGAGATCAGCGGGTTGGCGACAACCTGTACCAGCACCACGCCACTCGCCAGCACGAACAAAGCGAACAGGAATAGTCCGTAAGTCGCCGTGCTAGATGCTGGAATGAACAACAGGCAGCCCGCCATCATCGTCACCAGACCGGCCACCGCGCCGCGCATATAGCCGATGCGCTTGACCAGCTTCGCCCCCGGGATGCCGATCACCGCATAGGCCGTGAAGAAGCAAAATTGGACCAGCATCGCCTGGGTGTAATTGAGCGTGAACAGCTCTTTCAGCTTCGGAATGATCACGTCGTTGAGGCTGGTGATCCCGCCAAAAATGAAGAACAGCGCGAAGACGAACACACGGAGGTCAGGCGCATCGATACCCTGCCCGTCGTCGACCGTGTCGGACGCGCCCACCGGTGTCGCCGAAATCGCCATGCTGCCTTCCCCTTCATCCGTCTTTATGAACGTTCCTCCACAGGGAACGCTGCTTGGCGGTGGCGTTAGCCCAGACGCCGGTCCCCTGTCACCAAGGGCTTAGCGGCTCCGATGACGCGCTCAATCCTTGCTGCGGGTTTAACCGTCGCCTTGAATCCGACGGCCCGATGTGATTGACGCGCCGGCGTGCGCTCCACCCCCGCCCGCCATCGCCGCCGAACAGGGCGCAGCAAGTGATCCGCGCGATCAAGCGGCGGCTGTTTCCCGTCGAAGCGGTGCTGCCCGGCTATCGCCAACCGAAAAACAAGAACTGGATCCTGACGCGCAACACGCTGTTTTTCAGCGTTCTGATCTTCATTTCGCTGTTCTACGGCCTGTTGTCGGCGATTTTCCCGGTCGCGTTCTACATCTATATGGCGCTGCCGATCATCGTCATCGCCGCACTGGTGGTGTGGGCGCTGCCGGACCGGGAGTGGTTTCCGGCGGGACTGGTCGAATGGCTATTTTGGGCTTTTCTCTACGCCCAGTTACTCTGGCCGAACTACATCGCGATCGTTTTGCCTGGCCTCCCCTGGATCACGATCAACCGGCTTTTCACCGCGCCGCTCGCCGCGATCTTCCTGATCGCCTTGGCGCAATCGGCCCAGACACGCAGCCAGCTCAAGGACATCCTCGCCAATTCGCGCTTCGTGACCGGCTGCTTCATCGTGGTGGCGGTGTTGCAGGTCGTGACCCTCGTCTTCACGCAGCAATTGGCCTTTTCCGTCAACAAGCTCATTGACGCCGAAATTCAGTGGAATCTGGTGTTTTTCATCGCGGCCTTCGTCTTCGCGCGCGAGGGCCGGGCAAGGAAGTTTTTCACGATTTATCCGTGGCTGATCACGATCCTGATGATCGTCGCGGTGTTCGAGTGGCGCTCCAGCACTGTCCTGTGGGCGAACAGCATCCCTTCCTTCCTTCACGCAAATGACGAAGCGACCGAGCGGATGCTGAGCGGCGCCGCGCGCGCGTCCACCGGCATTTACCGCGTGCAGTCGATCTTTTCGACCTCGCTCAATTTTGCCGAGGTCATGGCGCTCGAGATCCCGTTCCTCCTTTACTGGATTTTCTACGCCAAACGCGTGCTCGTTCGCATTCTTTGCGTCGCGCTGTTGCCCGCCGTGTTCACAATCATCCTCAGCACCGACTCGCGCCTTGGCGTCGTCGGCTTCTTCGCCTCGATGATCATTTTTACCGGCATGTATGGCATCAGCCGCTGGGTGCGGATCAAGGGCGACATCGTTGGCCCGGCGATCACGATGTTTTACCCGTTCTCGATTGCACTCTTCTTTGTGGCCACGCTTGTGTCGCACCGCTTTGGCGCGATCATCTGGGGCAATGGCGCGCAGCAGGCGAGCAACGAGGGTCGCGAAGCGCAATGGGCCAGCGGCTGGCCGAAAATTGGCGCGTGGCCATTTGGTAACGGGATCGGCATGGGTGCCGAGACGTTGGGAACGCGCAACCCGGCCGGCATCCTGACGATCGACAGTTACTACCTCGTCGTTCTGCTCGAATACGGCGTGATCGGCTTCATCGCCTGGCTTGGCATGTGGATCGGCTCAGCAGTGCAGGCGACGCGCTGGAGCCTCGTCGACGACAGCGAAGAGGGGCGCATGCTGCCGATCATGGCCACCTTCATGCTCGTCTTCGTAATTATCAAAGGCGTGCTGGCGCAGGACGATTCGCACGGCATCGTTTACATGATGCTGGGCATGATCGTCGGCATGTGCTGGCGCGCAAAACAGCGCCAGCTGGCCGGGAACGCGGTCGCCCTCCCCGCGCCCTAGGCCGCCTCAATCGCCCTGGCGATCGGTGCGATCGCGGAAAAGCGGACGCCGTCGAGCGTTTTTAGCCGGGCAGCGAGCGCTTCGAGCCACGCGCGCTTCGCTTCCCCCGGCCAGGCCTGATGGTGGAACATCAGACCCACCCAGGGTGTCTGCGTTCGGGCGCGCGCGATATCCGCCATCACCGCATCGAGATCTCGCTCGAGCGGGCTGCCTTCGTCGACCGCCACGCCGATCGAAATCTCGGTCAACGGGGCTTCGGGACGCGTCCGACCGTGCCACGACACGCCACCGCCCTTGAGCGTCGTCAGGCCGAGCAGCCGCCCGATGACATAAGCGGCACGGCGGATCGGATCGGTGTAGCTCGCGCCGGACAGAACGGCATAGCCGCTCGCTGCCAATGCGCGCAGCGTATCCCGGGTGAATTTGTGCTGCGGCGGCGTGAACAGCGTGCGTTCCCACGCATCGCCGACCTTGGCATCGAGGATGTCCCGGCCCTGCTCGATGAGCGCAAGCTGGTCCCGGTAATCGCGCTCTGGCCCGAATTCATGGTTTTTGAGCACCCCGTCGACCATCGTGTGATGTGTCATGCCGTGTTGGCCGAATTCGTAGAGATCAGGCGCCGCCGCCTTGCGCGCCCTGATCCACGCGGCGCATTCGTCGGTCAGCTTGTCCGGGATGATCTGGTAGCTCACGGGCAGCCCCGCACTTTCGAACACTGCCGCGAATTGCACGAGTTCGGGCGTCAACGCGCCAGCATCATCGTCGCGCAGGAAGAGCGTGGT
>DATJIN010000003.1:0-67158 GCA_035493275.1 Sphingomonas sp.
ATCGTCCGCCTCGCGCTTGGCGGCCTCCTCGGCGCTCAATCCTTCGAAGTAATTCCAGCCCTGATTATATTCGGTCGCGTGCGGCAGGCAGAAATACCAGCGCTCCGGACTGTTGGGCGATTTTGGCGCGGGCCGATCCCCGGGTTCGGTGCAGCCGTGGCGGTCGCACAGGCGAACCTTGGTCGCCTCCTGCCCGGCGCCATAGCCGCGCCAGCGAGGGAAACCCCAATCCACCGATCGTCCTGAGCGCGCCATAGCTTTAGAAATAGTCCTTGAACGAAAAAGTGCCAGAAGGCCTGTAAGCCGGGTTCTGTCCGCCCCGAAGGGCTGGGCAACCATTCCTCTAGGACCGCCGTTGCCGACGGCCTCCAGCAATCAACCCGGACGACGGAGGCGAGCCGCCCCATTTGCCGTCCCTATTCGATCTTGCTCCCGGTGGGGTTTACCATGCCAGCCGCGTTACCGTGGCCGCGGTGCGCTCTTGCCGCACCCTTTCGCCCTTACCGTGCCGAAGCCCGGCGGTCTGCTTTCTGTGGCACTGTCCCTTGGCCAGAAATCGCTCTCTGGCCAGCCGGACGTTATCCGGCACCGTTGCTCTGTGGAGCCCGGACTTTCCTCCCCCGCTCACGCGGCGGCGGTTGCCCGGCCTTCTGGCGCGCCTGCCTTACTCCTCGCCCTGCGGCTTGGGCAAGAGCAGCGCGAGAAGGACGGCGCGGCATTCGCCGTCGATCGTACCGTCGATCAATTCGGGGCGGAAGCGGCGCTGAAACGCCACCGTCGCCGCCAACGGATCGCTGACGTCATAGCCGAACCGTTCGAGCGCGAGCAGGAAGCCGGCGTCACCCCAAGCCGGATCGAGCAAATTCTTGGTCGGACGCGGCAGGGCAAGGCGAAGCTTCGCCAGCTGCGCCCAAGGAAAAAGCTCGCCCGGATCCTGCTTGCGCGACGGCGCGATGTCCGAATGTCCGACGATATTACCACGCGTGATGCCGTAACGTTGAACGATGTCGGCAACGAGCGGGATCAGCGCATCGATCTGTGCGTCGGGAAACGGCCGGTAGCCGAACTCATGACCCGGATTGCAGATTTCAATGCCGATCGAGGCCGAATTGATGTCAGTTACGCCACGCCACCAGCTTTTCCCCGCATGCCATGCGCGCTTCTCCTCGGCGACGAGGCGCATGATCTGGCCGTCCTCCGCGACGAGGTAATGGGATGAAACCTTCGCTTCGGCATCGGTCAGCCGGGCGACCGCTTCGGCGCAGGTTGGCATGCCCGTGTAATGCAGCACGAGCATCGTGACGGGCGATTTGCGCTCGTCGAAATTGGGCGACGGCGTGTCGATGATGCGCAGGTCGGCCATGCGCACTTCATAGCGCCGAGCCGAATTGCGGCAAGCTATGCCGCGGCGCTGAGGGCCTCTTCGGACGTGTAGCAGCCTTTGAGCGTAGGATGCGGGCGGAAATGGGTTGTCTGTCCCAAGACAGTCTCTCCCGCGCCGAGCACCAGCAAGCCGCCCGGTGCGAGCGCCGCCGCCAACCGATCAAAACCCCGCGCACGATCGACCGTCGAAAAATACATCAGCACGTTGCGGCACAGGATCAGGTCGAAACGCCCCGGCGGCGGGTCGAACAGGTGATGTTGGACGAACCGCACGCGGCGGCGCAGTTCGGCACTGGCATGCCATTCCTCGCCCTCTTCGCGGAACCAGCGCAGCATTTGCCGGATCGGCAGTCCGCGCTGGATTTCGAAACGCGAGTAACGCCCCGCCTTGCCGCGTGCGATGGCTTCCGCCGAAACGTCCGTGGCGAGCAGCGATATCTCCCAGTCGCTGAAGCGCTCGTCTTCGGCTGTCGTGATGGCTAACGAATAGGGCTCCTGCCCCGTCGAACAGCCGGCCGACCAGATGCTCAGCTTCTTGCCCGTTCGGGTCTTGGCAAGGGCGGGCAGCACGTCGCGCCCGATCGCGGCAAACGCCTCTCGATCACGGAAGAAGCTGGTTTCGTTGTTGAGCAATGCTTCCACTACGCGCGTCGCGAGTGAGAAGTCACCCACCGACAGGCGCGCGGTGAGCGCCTCGAGCGACGTGCAATCGAGTTCGCGCATCAGCGGACGCAGCGCGGTGTCGATCCGCCAGGCCCGAGACGGCAGCAGTTGCTGGCCGGTCCGCGCTTCGATCAACGCCCCGAGGATGCGGTGGGCGGCGCCATATTCGGTCATGCCGGCAAGCGCCCGATGAACCGCGCCAGAGCCTCTGGCGTGTCAAGACGGCTCGCGAGACCCGCGCGCGCAACCGCACCGGGCATGCCCCATACGGTTGCCGAAGCCGCGTCCTGCGCGAGAACGTAACCGCCTGCCTTCACGATGTCCTGTGCTCCCGTGCAACCATCGCTGCCCATGCCGGTCAGCACCACCGCAAAAGCCGCCTCGCCATAGGCCTGAGCCAAATCCGTCAACATAATGTCGAGCGAGGGGCGGCAGCGTGACGCCACGACGTCATCACGCAACACAACCCGTAAGTGATCGACGCCGCCCTTGAGGCCGAGATGGGCGTCTCCAGGCGCGATCGTGATGGTCTCGCGGCGGATTGCCATGCCGTCGACGGCGACCCGCGCATTACGCCCGGTGCGCTGGGCGAGTTGCTGTGTGAAGAATGGCACGAACGCAGTGGGCAGATGCTGCGTGATGAGGATCGGCGCATCAAATTCGGCGGGCAGTGTCGCGATGAACGACTCGAGCGCATGGATACCTCCGGTCGATGCGCCGAGCGCGAGCAATTTCGGGCGTACCGTCGGCGAGGAACGCAACGCCACGGGCTCGCGCCCAACGGCGTTGCGGGCATGACGTCCGCGCGCCAACGCGATGGCCCGGCGCACCAGATTGAGTTCAAATTGCGCATCGAAGCCCGCGGCGGGCTTTTCCAGCGTGTCCGCCGCGCCCAGCGCGAGGCTGCGCACCGTGGCTTCGGCGCCTGCCTTGGCAGCGGAAGATACGATGAGGATCGGCGCACCCTTAGCTGCCGCGATCAGTGCCGGCATCGCCGACAGGCCGTCGATGCCGGGCATGTTGATGTCCAGCATAACGACGTCGGCGCGATTATATTCGAGCCACGCGATCGCGTAAGCGGCTCCGTCGAAGGTCGCGGCGACGCGCAAGCCATCGCCACGCTCGACCATGCGCCCAAGTGCCGTGCGAACGACTGCCGAATCGTCGATGATGACGACATCGGCGGGCCGGCTCAGAGTTGAGGCGGGTTGAGCCGCGGGCATGGCGCGCGTTTCCTTAGAGCGCGCCGACGATTTGCAGCTTGCTCTCCAGCGTGTCGCGATCGAACGGCTTCATAATATATTCGTCCGCACCCGCTTCGATCGCGGCGCGAATGTGTGCGCCCGAGTTTTCGGTCGTACAGAACACCACTTTGGGCTTGTCGGAGTAAGCCTTGGCGCCCAGCGCGCGGAGAAAGTCCATTCCGCCCATCACCGGCATGTTCCAATCGAGCAGCACGACGTCGGGACGCTTGCTGGCGCAAGCTTCGAGCGCTTCGCTGCCATCGGCCGCCTCCTCGACGCTGAATTCCAGCGTCTCGAGGATGTGACGCGCGACTTTGCGGATGACCTTGGAATCATCGACTACCAGGCACGTCTTGGACATTCTTGCTTCCCGAATTGTGTAAGGCATTGATACGCGAGAACTTGTCACCGCCCGGTTAATCCGTGGGTGCGACGATCGATTCGATGTCGAGGCTTAGTGCGATGGTGTCGCCCGTTTCGACGGTGCCGCGCGCTGCGCGTGCCCAGCCGGCACCCAGACCCGGCGGAACCTGCGCTGAAATGTTACGCGGGGCGCCGACTTCATCGACCCCGTCCACCAGCAGGGCGTAGCGATGCTTGTCCCGCGCCACGACCAGCGCGCGGGAGCGATTCGCGTTGGTCGATTCGCCGCAAAGCGCGGTTTCGACGTCGACGACGGTCAAAACATGGCTCCGCACGGCAGCAAGGCCGCGGATGTGCGGCGGCGCGAGCGGTACCGGCACGATTGCGCCGAGGTCGATCACCGCCTCGACGCTGCCGGCATCGAATGCGACGCGGCGGTCTCCGATACGCGCAAAGACGGCAAGGTCGCTCATGCCGCAAACCTCCGGTGCGCCGGCATCACCGGTTCGAGCAACGGTACCCCTTGGCCTTCGATCAGGATCAAGCCTTCATATCCTTCGCCGTCGATCCGCGTAACCGTGTCAATGGGCGCCAGATCGCGCACTGCGGCAACGGGCCAAGCGACCGGACCGGTGGGCGTGTTGAGGCGCAACGTCACGACCCTGCCGCTTTCCGGCAACGGACCGTCGATCCGGGCTGGGAACAGCGCGCCATCGATCGTCGCAAAGGCTTCATCGCCGGCTGTCACGAATGCCTCGCGCGGCAATTCCTCGATGCGGGCGACATGGGCGGCGCGCACTGAGCCGATGCTGCCGTCAAGCCGCTCGAATTGCAGGGCGGACGGGCGCCGTGGAGCAATCGCATCCTGGGTCACCGTCCTCCGCTCGCCGCGAGCAATCCCAGCTGCTGCCGCGACACCCAGAGCGTCAAGGAGCAAGAGCGGCTGCCCGTCATCGCTCAGGCTCTGCCCGGCAAACAACTGTCCAGCAGCGCCCGGCGCGAGCGGACGGGCGACCAATTCCTCGTGCTCGAGCGCAGCGTCGACCGGGAGCGCGAAACGCGCGCCGGCACTTTCGATGATGACAAGACGCGAAGGCGGTCGCTCCGGCAGCTTCAGCAACGCGGCCAGCGGCGCCACCGACAGCAGGTTGCCCCGCAATGACGCGATGTGACTGTCGCCGATGGCCTCGTAACGCACGCTATCGCTGCCGATTGCGACAACCTCATCGATCGCGGCGCGCGGGATGGCGAAGCGCTGATCGCCGACGCGCACGATGAGACACGTCAGGATCGACAACGTCAACGGCACGCGGATGAGCACGCTCAATCCTTCGCCCGGCCGGTTGTCGAGACTGACGCTGCCGCCAATGCCTTCGATGTTCGAGCGAACCACGTCCATGCCGACGCCCCGGCCCGATACGTTGCTCACCTGTGCTGCCGTTGAAAAACCGGGTTCGAAGATGAGGTTGGCGGCATCGCCGAGCGGCGGTTCGATACCGAGCATCTGCGCCTTGTCGACCAGCCGGGAGACGTCGATGCCGCGCCCGTCGTCGGCGATCGCTATCGTGACCTGATTGCCGCTCTGGCGTGCCGTGACGCTGAGCGTTGCGCGGGTGGGCTTGCCGGCCTTGCGACGATCGTTCTCGATGCCGTGATCGATCGCGTTACGCACGATGTGTGTCAGCGGATCCTTCAGCGCCTCGACCATCTCGCGGTCGATCTCGACATCGTCGCCTTCGATCACGAGGGCGACGTCCTTGCTGAGTACGGCGGCCGTATCGCGGACAAGACGCGGCAGGCCACGGAACAGGCGTTCGATTGGCTGCAAGCGCGCCCGGCCGATACTGTCGCGCAATTCGCCTACGACGTTGGTCAATGGGGTGAGGCTGGCGGTAAGTTCGGTATCGTCACGCACCCGGCGCGCCAGATCATTGCGGGCGAGTACAAGGTCGGAAACCTGGCCCATAATCGTTTCGAGTAGTGTTACGGGCACGCGGATGGTCGAAGGGGCCGACGCTTGCGGCGCGGTAACCGGCGCGGCTTCGGGCACGACTTCGGCAGCGGGTGCGGCGTCGGTTGCAGCGAGCCCGGCGATGAGCGCATCATCACTCGCCAGATCGGGGGCTTCGCCCGTCTCCAGTCCTTCGACAAGCTGAGCAATGCGGTCGATCAATGCGAGCATGGCGCTGACCAAACGGCGATCAGGCGTCCGTGCACCGTCGCGCGCAGCGGCCAGCACCTCTTCGGCGGAATGGGCCAAGCCGCCGATACGCGGCTGATTGACGAAACCGCAGCTGCCCTTGATCGTGTGGACGAGACGAAACACCGCATCTATCGTCGCGCGATCGTCGGGGTTGCCCTCCCAGGCGAGGAGGTGATCGCCGACGCCCTCAAGCATTTCGCGCGTTTCTGCGACGAATTCCTGGGTCAGTTCATCGATTTCGAGCGCGGCCATGCCGTGAGGCGTGGCACGATCGGGGTTAAGATGAGGCTAAGCGCGCCCCAGTGTCGCGCCGAACAGCAGCACGCCTTCTTCGGGCGAAACCACCTGTGCATGCCCGCCGCTGGCCGCAGTGAGGCTGTGAACCAGCCATGCGGGTGCGAGCTTCGGAGTCGGTGCAGCATGTCCGTTGGCGAGCGTGGAAGCGATTTCGGGATCGAGCACCAGCCTGCTCCCCTCGGCGCGAATAACCAATTCGGTCGCATTCCCGCGCGATTCGGCACCCACCGCCAGCCTGCCGCCGCGGACCAGCGACTCCCCCGCGAGCAACGCCAAGTTGAGCATCACCTTTATGGAGGTCTTGTCGAGCTGCGCATCCTCGACCAACCAGTCGACCGCAATCTTGCCGTCGCTGCCGAGCAAGCCTTCGATCGCCGAACGCGCCTCACCGGTATCGATCCGGTCGCCGAAGCCGCCCGCCGCACCAAACGCCAAACGGAAGAATTTGAGCTTGTTGGCCGACACGCGCGCGCTGTCGCCAAGCAGGCCCATGATTTGCCCGCGCATATCCTCGTCAGTTTCGTCGGCGAGCAGTTCGAGCCCGTTAGACATGGCGCCAACAGGGCTCAATAAGTCATGGCACAGCCGCGAACAGAACAGACTGGCAAGGTCGATGGGGTCAGCCGTCATTCGTTAGGCTGCAGCCCTAAGCCGCAGCCTTATCCTTCGAATAAACACGCACTGGCTCCTTCGTGCCGGCGACGACATCCTTGTCGATCATGACTTCGTCGACGCCGTCCATACCCGGCAGATCGAACATCGTGTCGAGCAGGATCGTCTCCAGAATCGAGCGAAGCCCGCGAGCGCCGGTCTTGCGCTCGATGCCCTTCTTGGCGATCGCGGTCAGGGCATCGTCGGTGAAGCCGAGCTCGACATCCTCCATCTCGAACAGCTTGCGATACTGTTTGACGAGGGCGTTCTTCGGTTCGGTCAGGATCTTGACCAGTGCGTCGGTGTCGAGATCTTCAAGCGTCGCAATGACCGGCAGACGGCCGACGAACTCAGGGATCAGGCCGAACTTGAGCAGATCTTCCGGCTCGGTGGACTGCAAGATGACGCCCGTCCGGCGCTCGTCGGGCGCGGCAACATGCGCGCCGAAGCCCATCGACTTGCCTTCAAGGCGGTCCGAAATGATCTTTTCGAGGCCCGAGAAAGCGCCGCCGCAGATGAACAGGATGTTGGTCGTGTCGACCTGCAGAAACTCCTGCTGCGGATGCTTGCGGCCGCCCTGCGGCGGGACGGAAGCGGTGGTGCCTTCCATCAGCTTGAGCAGCGCCTGCTGCACGCCCTCCCCGCTTACGTCGCGGGTGATCGAAGGGTTCTCGGCCTTGCGCGAAATCTTGTCGATTTCGTCGATGTAAACGATGCCGCGCTGCGCGCGTTCGACATTGTAGTCCGAGGCCTGAAGCAGCTTGAGAATGATATTTTCGACGTCTTCGCCGACATAGCCGGCTTCGGTCAGCGTCGTCGCATCGGCCATCGTGAAGGGCACGTCGAGGATGCGCGCCAGCGTCTGCGCCAGCAGCGTCTTGCCACAGCCCGTGGGACCAACAAGCAGGATATTCGACTTAGCGAGCTCAACATCGGCGCCCTTCGCGCCGTGGTTCAACCGCTTGTAATGATTGTGCACCGCGACCGAGAGGACGCGCTTCGCCTTTTTCTGGCCGATGACGTAATCGTCGAGCACGTCGCAGATTTCCTGCGGCGTGGGCACACCGCCGTCCTTCTTGCTGACGAGCGCCGCCTTCGTCTCTTCGCGGATGATGTCGTTGCACAAATCGACGCATTCATCGCAGATGAACACGGTCGGACCCGCGATAAGCTTGCGGACCTCATGCTGCGACTTGCCGCAGAACGAGCAGTAAAGCGTCGACTTGGAGTCGGAACCGCTGAGCTTCGTCATTCACACCTTCCAAACGGGGCGAGCACTGCCCGCCGCCATGTTACCGCACTGTCATTAACGAGCAATGCGGAAAATCCGTAGGCCCTTGCGGCCATTTGGCACCTGCGATTCACACGATTCACAAGTGCCAATAGCGTTACTGTCAGGCGGCCGCCGCCAAGCCTTCATCGGTCGGCTGCGGACGCTTGTCATACACATGATCGATGAGGCCAAACGTCTTGGCTTCATCCGCTTCGAGAAAATTGTCACGGTCCATAGCGCGTTCGATCTCCTCGACGGTCTTGCCGGTATACTTGGCATAGAGCGTATTGAGCCGGTGACGCATGCGCAGGATTTCCTTGGCCTGGATTTCGATGTCCGAAGCCATGCCCTGCGCGCCGCCCGAAGGCTGGTGGACCATGATCCGGCTATTGGTCAGCGCAACGCGCTTGCCCGGCTCGCCGGCCGCCAGCAGGAAACTGCCCATCGACGCCGCCTGGCCAATGCATACCGTCCCCACTTCGGGACGAATATATTGCATAGTGTCGTGGATCGCGAGACCCGCGGTCACCACGCCGCCCGGCGAGTTGATGTACATGTAGATGTCCTTCTTGGGGTTCTCCGACTCCAAAAAGAGCAGCTGCGCGGTGATCAGCGAGGCCATCTGATCCTCGACGCCGCCGACGATGAACACAATCCGTTCGCGCAACAGGCGCGAATAGATGTCAAAGCTGCGCTCGCCGCGGCTCGACTGTTCGATGACGATGGGAACGAGGCCGCCAATGATGTCGGCGTGGTCTGGCGTGCTCATGAAATGTCCTTGGTTCTTGCCCGAGCGCCTATGTCGGCGGTCCTGCTGCCCTGTTCAAGCCCCGTTGGTGAAACGCATTGGGACGATGGCACCTTCGGAAAATATGCCTAACCAAAGGTTAAGCTCGGACCGCCTCGACCGCGATTTGTTACTGTCACAAACCACATTTAACCGCGTTGAGATGATACAGGATACCATAGGATGAGCGACTGGTCGCATGGCTACGACGTTTCGACCGGTTACACCTATGGTTTCGGGCGAGAGATGGTGCCTGCCTGGCTCGATTTGTGCGCGCATGTGGCGGGCTGGCAGCCGCCGGACGATACGACGCGACGACGCTATCTCGATCTGGGCTGCGGTCAGGGCATGGGTCTGTGCCTGCTTGCCGCCGTGTGCCCAGACATGGATTTCGTCGGGATCGACTTTCACCCCGAGCATATCGATCATGCCAACGGGCTGGCCGCCGCTGCAGCCCTGACCAATGTCCGATTCGAGCAGGCCGATTTCCTCGCGCTGGCCGAGACTTGGCCAACCGAACTCGGCACGTTCAACTATGTCGTGATGCACGGCATCAGCAGCTGGGTGTCGAGTGCCGTGCGCGCCGCCGCCATCGCGTGCCTGCGGCACGCAACGACATCCGGCAGTCTGGTCTACAACAGTTACAACACCCAGCCGGGCTGGCTCGCGACCATGCCGTTCCGGCACATCACCCAGCGGATCAAGGCGGTCGGCGATCAATCGGGACGTACGGTGATCGACGAATCGGTGGCGCTGTTCGATCGTCTGCGCGCTGGCGGTGCCGACACGTTCCGCATCCTGCCGGGGCTCGTGGCACAGATCGATGCCGTGAAGAGCAAGAACACGGCTTACCTGTCCAGCGAGTATCTGTCGGAATATTGGCAGCTGTTCTGGCATTCGGAGATGGCTGCCGAGCTTGCAAATGCCGGCTTCGTTTATCTCGGTCCGGCAACCGTCGCCGAGACCATGCTACCACATCTGTTGCCGCCGCGGCTGCGCGATACCGTACTGGCACAGAACGACCCGGGTCTGCGCGAGGATGTGCAGGACTTCGTGATCAACCAATCGTTCCGCCGGGATCTCTATTGCCGCGGGCCCTGGCCCAATGCCGGACGGCGACTGGATACGCTGGGCGATGTGCGGTTGTTCTTGTCCGACCCGCCTGTGGGTGACGAGGTCAAGATCAAGGCTGCGTTCGGCGAAATCTCGCTGAAGGTGCAGATGCTGGCAGAAATGCTATCCAGTCTGCGAGATGCCTCGGCAACGATTGCCGAATTGGCACTGCTCCCGTCGATGCGCGCGCAGGGTCAGGCAAATGTCGCGCAACTGGCGTTGCTGCTGTTGCACAGGGGCGTGCTCGCCATCGCTGCGCCGCAAACGGACAGAGCCGCAGCACTGCGGCTCAATCGCATTATCGCCGAGCGAGCCGGAGAAGGCATGCCTTACGATTTCCTCGCTGCGCCGGCGATTGCTTCGGCCATCGGCGTGACCCGAGAAGAGATGGTGCGGTTCGGCCAATTCCTTGGCGGATCGCTCGATAACGCTGCCCTGCCCGCGCGTTGGCGCGCGCTTGGCGTGATCGACTGAGTTCAGGCGCCCGGCGCGGGTTGCGCGAGGTAGGCCAGGCGCTTCGCCTCCCGGCGACCTCTGACTACCGTATCGAGGATCAGGCCGGTAAACACGCTAAGTGCCGAAAGCAGCACCAAACCGGTAGCGAGAATTGCGGTGGGGAAGCGCGGCACCAGCCCTGTCGCCGCATAGGTTTCCAGTAGTGGCTCGGCGAGGATCAGGGCCGTGAGCAGCAGTGCGAACGCTGCGGTGCCGAAGAAGGCCAACGGCCGTTCGAGGCGGAATAGCATCGCGATCGTCTTGAGGATGCGCCAGCCATCGCCATACGTGTTGAGCTTGCTGACCGACCCCTCGGGCCGCGCCGCATAGGCCGTGACGACCTCTGCGACCGGCATGCGCATTTCGAGCGCGTGAACGCTGATCTCGGTTTCGATCTCGAACCCTGCGGACAGCAGCGGAAATGACTTCACGAAACGCCGCGAAAACACGCGGTAACCGCTCAAAATATCGGTGAAACTTCGTCCGAAAGTCCAAGCAAGCATGCCCGTCAGCATGCGGTTGCCGAGCCGGTGCCCGCGCCGATACGCTGCCTCGACTTCCGACTTGCGCGCGCCCACCACCATGTCGAGCCGTTCGTCGAGAAGGCGCTGGATCAGTGCCGGTGCCGCCGCAGCCTCATAGGTCGCGTCACCGTCGGCGAGAACGTAAATATCGGCGTCGATATCCGCGAACATGCGGCGGACGACATGCCCTTTCCCCTGCATCCGTTCAGTGCCGATGATCGCGCCAACGGCCTTAGCCGCCGCGATGGTCTCGTCCGACGAATTGTTGTCGTAAACATGGATCGCCGCATCGGGCAGTGCCGCGCGGAAATCCGCGACAGTCCGCGCAATCGCCGCCTCCTCATTGTAACATGGCAGGAGGACGGCGATTTTCATCCGCGCGATTTCACTCAGGCCTTCTTTGCCGCAGCCTTTTTGGCGGGCGCCTTGGCCGCCGGCGCCGCCTTGGTCGCCGCCTTCTTTACCGGCTCGGCCTTGACGGCGTCGTCAGCGGCAGCCTGTTTGGCGACCGGTTTCTTGGCAGGTGCCTTTTCGGCAGGCGCTGCGTCAGCCTTTTCAGTCTTAGCGGGCGCCGCCTTCTTCGCGGCCGGCTTCTTGGCGGATTTGGCGCCGTGATCGTGATGATCATGGCCACAGCCCGGGCCGTGGACATGGCCCTCTTCCGCCTCGATCTCAGCTTCGAGCTCTTCGCGGGTCGCCTTGCGGTCGGTAATCTCGGCCTTGCCGAACCGGAAGTCGACGACCTTGTCTTCGTAGAGCGGGGCCCGCAGCTGCGCGGCGGCCATCGGCTCGTTCTGGACATACTGCACGAAGCGTTCGCGATCCTTGGGATCGTACTGCTGCGCGGCCTGCGCGATCAGGCGCTGCATTTCCTGCGCCGTAACTTCGACGCCGTTGGCCTGGCCGATTTCACTGAGCAGCAGGCCCAGGCGCACGCGGCGTTCAGCGATGTGGCGATAATCGTCGCGCTCGGCTTCCATTTCCGCCAGCGCGGCCTTCGGATCGGCTTCGTGGCTCGCTTCGTGTTCGAGCTGCTGCCAGATCTGGTTGAATTCGGCTTCCACCATCGACGGCGGCACGTCGAAGCTGTGCCCTTCGGCGAGCTGGTCGAGCAGCTTGCGCTTCATATGAGTGCGCGTGAGTCCGTTCAGTTCCTGCTCGGCCTGGCCCTTGAGCAGGCCCTTGAGCTGCTCGAGGCTTTCGAGACCGAGCTGCTTGGCGAATTCGTCGTCGATCTTGCTCTCGGCGGCGGTCTTCACCTCGTTGATGACCAGGTCGAACGTCGCGGCTTTCCCGGCCAATTCCTTGGACGTGTAATCCTTGGGGAAGGTGACGTTGATCGTCTTTTCGTCATTCGCTTTCACGCCGACGAGCTGATCTTCGAAACCCGGGATCAGACGGCCTGAGCCGATCTCGACCTGCATGCCCGTCCCGGTGCCGCCGTCGAACGCGACGCCATCGACCTTGCCGACAAAATCCATATCGACAAGGTCGCCGGTTTTCGCGGCGTGCTTGGCGGGGGCACTTTCGAAACGCTTGTTGTTGCCGGCGAGCTGCTTGAGCTGTTCGTCGATCACCTTGGCGTCGGGCTCGACCGTCAGGCGCTCGAGCTTCAATTTGTCGATCGACGGCGCCGGCACCTGCGGCAGCACTTCAAGCGACATGGTGATCTTGGCATCCTTGCCCGGCTCATAGCCGTCGGCCAATTCGACCGCGGGCTGCATCGCGGGACGCAGCTGGTTGTCGCCGATGACCTTCTGCACGCCTTCCTGGATCGCGGTATTGAGCGCATCCTGCATCAGCTGCGGGCCGTGCATCTTCTTGACGAGGTTCGCCGGCACCTTGCCGGGACGGAAGCCGGGCATGCGGATCTGCGGCGCGACCTTAGTCACTTCCGCATCGACACGCGCTTCGATGTCCTTGGCGGGGATGGTCAGCGTATAAGCGCGCTTCAGGCCTTCGTTCACGGTCTCGGCGATCTTCATCGGTCTGTCTAATCTTCCTAATGGGCCACGATTCAGGCGAAGTGCTGGTGCGGGCGAAGGGACTCGAACCCCCACATCTTGCGATACCAGAACCTAAATCTGGCGCGTCTACCAGTTTCGCCACGCCCGCGGCCGGACTGCTCGGCAAGCGCGCGCCCTTAGCAGCAGGGGCGCGAAAGGCAAGGGAGCGCCCCACGGAGCATTGGCGCCGGTTCGCGCGTTGGACGGGGCAAAGGAGCGAATTTATGGCCACTATCCCCCCGCCCGATCCTCAGCCGGACCAAGGGCCGGTCGAAACCCCGCAGCCGAGCACGCCGCCTGCTGAGGTTCAGCCCATTCCGGGCGACGTTGATGTGCCCGACCCGGGCGTTGAATGACGTTTCTTACTGGTCGTAGGAGTAGTAGCGTTCGTTGCCGACGAACCCGAACTTACTGATCTGACTGCGTTTAACTGCCGCCAGCACGCGATCGACCGTGTCGAAGCGTGCATCGGCAGCGGGTTGGAAGTGCAATTCGGGCTCGGGCGTCATCACGCGAGTCCGGTCGAGATAGACGCGCAATGTCGCCAGGTCGATCGACCGTCCGTTCCACAGGACGGCGCCCGCGCGATCTACGGTCAGCGTGTTGACCACGGGGTCTGGCCACTGCGGCGGCAGTGGCTTATCGATGCGTGGCAAATCGACCCGCACCGCATGTGTCTGCAGCGGAATGGTGATGATGAACATCACCAGCAGCACGAGCATGATATCGATCAGCGGCGTCGTGTTTAGATCGCCCATCGGGGCATCGTCGGCGTGGGTATTCGCGAAGCTCATGGTGTGATCCCTTGCGACTCGATTGATGTTATGGTGTCACATCACGCGAAAGGCGCAAGAGGAAATTGCCCCCGTTCTAGCCGACCGCAGGCACAAAAAAGGCGGGACACGTCCCGCCTTTTCGCTAGCTGTGCCTGAAGGCCAAGCTATTGGTTGTAATTGTAATAATTCTCGTTGCCGACGAAGCCGAACTTCGAGACCTGGCTGCGCTTTACAGTGGCCAGCACGCGATCGACCGTGTCGAAACGCGAATAGGCGTCTGGCTGGAAGTGCAGCTCGGGTTCCGGAGTCATCACGCGGGTCCGATCAAGATACACGCGCAGCGTCGCCATATCTATCGGCGTCCCGTTCCACAGAATCTGCGAAGCAGGACTGATCGTCAGGTTGTTCACCACCGGGTCGATCGGCGGCTTGGGCTGATTCGGCGGCGTCTGCGCGGGAAGGTCGATCTTCACCGCGTGCGTCTGGATCGGGATGGTGATGATGAACATGACGAGGAGCACGAGCATGACGTCGATCAACGGCGTCGTGTTCATTTCACCCATCGGTTCGTCTTCGCCGCGGCCCATTGAGACGGCCATTGCTATTCTCCTAAATCTGGCTGCTGGCCGTTAGATACGTTCGACACCGACGCCCGGAGGCGGTTCGGAAATGAAGCCGACGCGTACGAAACCGGCACGCTGCATCCCGTAAATCGCCCCACCGACGCACTTGTAAGGCGTGTTGATGTCAGCACGGATATGCGCTTCCGGGAGTTCCAGGCCGGGGGCGTTGATGCCGCCCTGCTTGGCGATTTCGAGCTTGAGCTTTGCAACCGCGCGGTCTTCGAGCTCCTTCGGCGCAACCAGCGTTTGGCCCCAATACACTTCGCACTTCAGGCTGTTCGGCCCGACACCGCGAACGCTCAGCGAGACGTTCTCCGGCTTCGTTGTTGTCGGATCGAAACGGACGTTCGGCAATTGCACCTTCACATTCTGAATCACGACCGGAATCGTGATCAGGAAGATGATCAGAAGCACCAACATGACGTCGACGAGCGGCGTCGTGTTGATGTCCGACATCGGAGCATATTCTTCGTCCGGAGCCGCAGATGAACTGATCGCCATGAAATATCGATCCTTGGAAAGTCAGTAACGGCGGAGTGCACGATGGCACTCCGCCATATTGAAAACTGCTTAGGCCTTGGTGGTCGGCGTGGTCTGAACACCGCCGGCAGTCGTCGTCGCCGCAGGACGGCCCGGGGCCGTCGCACGGTTCGAAGCCGCAACCGCCGCCGAAACCGTCGCCGGTTTCACCGAGCCACCCGACGCCATGTAGCCGTGAACGTCGTTCGAGAACGTCGTCAGTTCTTCCATGATCGCCTTGTTACGCGCCTGCAGCCAGTTGAACGCGAGCACCGCCGGCACCGCGACGGCGAGACCAATGGCAGTCATGATCAGTGCTTCACCGACCGGACCCGCAACGGCGTCGATCGATGCCTGACCGGCCGCGCCGATCTTCACGAGCGCGCCGAGAATGCCGATAACCGTACCAAACAGACCGATAAACGGTGCAGTCGAACCGGTCGTCGCGAGGAACGACAGGCCACGGTTGAGCTTAGCAGCGATCGCACCGCGGGTGCGGGCCAGCGCGTTCAGCGTCCAGTCGTGCTGATCGACTTCGTTGGTCAGCAGGGTGTGCTGCTCTTCCGCACGCAGGCCGTCTTCGACGAGCTGGCGATAGGCCGAGTCCTTTTCGAGCTTGCTCGTGCCATCGCGCAGGCTCGGGGCGGTCCAGAACGAACCGCGGATCTTCTTCGCCTGAGCCATGATCTTGTTCTGCTCGAACAGCTTGGCGAACAGGATGTAGAACGACCCGACCGACATGATCACCAGGATCACGAACACGGCGATGGTCAACGGACCGCCTTGCTGCAGAGCAGGGATCAGGCCGTACGGGTTGCCACCATGAGCGGCCGCCCCGTTGGCGGCAGCGGCGGCTGCGAAAGTGATCAACATAATTCGGTCTTCCCTCTAAAAACTGGTTTCTTAAGTTACTTCGGCAGTCGCCAGGTCACACGTTGCGTCTTGGGTTGAGCGATCGGTTGACCGTTCGAATCCAACGCAGGCTTGTAACGCCACTTAAGGATCTGACGGCACGTTTCGGCGTCGAGCGTCGGCGTCGCCCCACTCGCGTTACAGCTCGAGACGCGACCGTCCGGGCCGATCACGAAGCTCGCGACCGACGTGCCCGACTCCTCGTTACGGATGGCCGTCGGCGGATAGAAACTATCGTCGATCGCGCCACCAGAACGCACCACCGCTTGCGTCGCCAATTGCGGCTTCGGCGGCGGCGGCGGCGGCGGCGGGGCCGGCGGAGGCGGCGGCGACATCGGCGGCGGCTGCGGCACGAACACCGGGGCCGGCGTGGCCACCGGCGTCTGCACGATCGGCGGCGGCATGGTCACCGGCGGCGGGGGCAGCGGCTTGTCCGGCGGCGGCGGCGGCGGAAGTTCTTCCGGCGGCGGCGGCTCTTCCTGCACGTCGAACGTCTTCAGGTCCTTGGAAACCTTCTTGACGACGTCGTACGCCAGGCCGGTGATGAATGCGTACCCAAGAAAAATATGCAGGATAACGACGATAACGATCGCCCAGAAGCGACCCGGCGTCATTCCTTTCCGGTCTGTATAAGCCATTCGGCTGCAAAACTCCCTCACCGAGACCGTTGATGAATGCGGAACGCGGCAACGCCGATTCCTCTCCATGCGCCGCCCATCGGCTGTGTTTTTTGGGCGACAGCACAAGTCCTAACGAGGGCTAAACGCTCGCGCAATCGCTTTGTCGGCGGGCACGCCCACCGGGCGTACAGCACGCTTGCCAAGCGCTGGACGACCATGGAGATTGCCGCGATGCGTTTCACCCTGTCCCATTCCGCTCGCCTGCTGCTTGCCGTAGGTCTTTGTTTTTCCTCAGAAATAGTATCGGCACAGAGCTATGCCGCACTCGCCACGGCATTTGCCGATGCGCCGCTTGTCGCGCGGGTGAGGGTCATCCGTTCGCAGGAGATCAAGCCGCCGCCGCGTCCCGATCGGGTGCGGTATTTCGTGTCCGCCAACGTCACTTCGCTGATCCGGGCCCCTTCTCCGCAGCCCCCAGCTGTCGATTTGCTGGCCGATCTGCCGCTCGATTCGCGTGGGAAACGACCCAAGGTGAACAAGAGCGATTGGCTGATCTCGGCGCGGCCAGTCGGCGGGAAGGTTCAATTGCTGGCGCCGCCGGTGCCGTGGAGCACCGCGACCGAAACGCGGGTGCGCGCCATCACCGCCGAAGCCACGGCAGCAGGTGCGCCGGGAGCCGTCCGGCGTGTCAGCGGCGCCTATTATTCGCCGGGCAACATTCCAGGGGAAAGCGAAACGCAGATCTTCGTCGACTTCATCAACGGGACCAAGGGATCGCTGTCGGTGCTGCGCCGGCCAAATGCCGCGCCGGACTGGCATGCCGCTTTCGGCGAGGTTGCCAGCGACAGCCCGCCGCCCGCCAGGGACACGCTCGGCTGGTTCCGCCTGGCATGCGGCCTGCCCAAGGTCTTGCCCGAGGCGGCCCTCGGCGAGCTGGACGGCAACGCCCGTACGGCGGTGGCCGCGGACTATCAGTTCGTGCTCACGCAGCTTGGAGCATGCGACGCCTAGAGATTGCCGAAATCGCGTTCGAAACCGCGCAAGCTGGCGCCGCCATCGACGAACAACGTTTGCCCGGTAACCGACTTCGCGCTGGCAAAGTAGCGAACCGCATCGGCGATATCCTGCGGCGACGGCAAAAGCTTGAGGGGCATCAATTCCCGCGCGCGCGACAGCACGGTCTCGTCATGTGCGGGCGACGGCAGCGTCAGCCCCGGTGCGACCGCATTGACGCGCCAGCGCGGCGCAAGGGCCACTGCAAGCGTGCGCGTCGCCGCGGCCAGCGCCGTCTTGCTCAATGAATAGCTGAGTTGATCGGGCACCGGATTGCGGACTCGCTGGTCAAGAATATTGACGACCGCCCCGTCCCCCCCTCGCCGCGCGGCAGCCAGGGCCAGCGCCTGCGGCGCAAGTGCGTTCACCGCGTGAAAACGAAGTAGGCTCGCAGCGCTGGCCGTTTGCGCATCGTCATCGGCGAACAGTGATGCGCAATTCACCAGCAGCGAGATCGGCTGGCCGAACGCCGATTCGACCTGCGGGACTAACGCTTCGACTGCCGCCGCATCGCCCAAATCGGCAACGACGCCACGCCAGTCGCCAAGTGTTGCGGCCAGTTCGGCATTGGGTTCGGCCGCATGGTGACTGTGCAGCGCGAGTGTCCAGCCATCGCGTGCGAGCGCCGCCGCGATTGCCGCGCCGATTCGCCGGTAGCCGCCGGTGACCAGCGCCAGCTTCATTGACGATGCCTGATGCGGCGGATGCCGATCGATTCGCCCTGCTCGGCAATGGCCAGCTTGACGATGCGAATATCCACGCGGCGGACGCGCGGATCCGAGTTGAGGAGGTTGTCGGCGATGTGATCGGCAACCGCTTCGACCAACGTGAAATGCTGCCCCTGGGGCAAATCCATCGCCGCGCGCTTTAAGTCCATGTAATTCTTGGATGCATGGAGCGGCGTGCCGGGCTCGAATGGACCAGCGACGTCCAGATCGACCGTGATCGAAATCCGCAGAGGCTGCGGCAAATGCGTCTCTTCGGAAAAAATGCCGGTGAGCACCGGCACTTCGAGGTCATGCACCTCGAGTTGGAGGAGATCAGTCATCGCGGCGCGCGTTAGACGCTTCCATTACGCGCGCCAATCGTTATGGGCGCGCGCCCTTATGAGCATACGCATCACCCCTTACGCCGAAGCAAATTTGCAAGCCGTCGAGACCTTGCTCGACGCAGCCTTCGGTGCCGACCGTCACCAGCGGACGGCATACAAGCTGCGTATCGGCCTGACGCCGCTGCCGGACCTCAGCTTTGCAGCCTTCGATGGCGCGCGCCTCGTCGGCGTGCTGCAAAGCTGGCCGGTTGCGCTCGACAGCGACCCGCTGGTCCTCGTCGGCCCCGTCGCCGTGCTGCCCGACGCGCAGCAAGGCGGCATCGGCCGCGCGATGATGGACGCGTTGATGCGTGCCGCCGGCCGACAGCCGATGGTGATGATCGGCGATCCCGAATATTATGGCCGCTTCTTCGGCTTCACGGCGGACACGACGGCCGACTGGGAGTTGCCGGGGCCGGTCGAACGGCGGCGCTTGCTCGCGCGCCATGCCGGCCATTTGGCACGCCCGGGCGTGCTACACGCCTTTGCGCCGGAGCATTTGTCGGCTTAGGCACGCACGCCATGCCAATGCCTCCACCGCCCGATCTGGACACGATGTCGCTGGCGGACGTCGCCAAGGCGCTTGCCGAAAAACGCCTGCCGCCGGTCGAGCAATGGAACCCGGCGCATTGCGGCGACAGCGAGATGCGCATCGCGCGCGACGGCACATGGTTTCACCAAGGTACGCCGATCGGCCGCCCCGCGATGGTCGCGCTTTTCTCGACAATCCTGCGGCGTGAACCTGATGGCGGCTATGTGCTCGTCACACCCGGCGAAAAACTGGACATCGCCGTCGAGGACGCACCGTTCATCGCCGTCGAGCTCAAGAGCGAAGGCGTGGGCCACGGCCGGCGGCTGGCGTTCCGCCTCAACACGGGCGATCTGGTGGTGGCCGATGGAGACCATTCATTGCGTTTCGAGGAGCATGGCGGCGAGCCTCGTCCCTATCTCCACGTCCGCGCCGGTCTCGAAGCACTCGTCGCGCGGCCGGTGTTTTACGAGCTCGCCGAAATGGCGCTGAGCGACGGTGGCGATCCGCCGGGCGTGTGGAGCGAAGGGCAATTCTTCCCGATGGCAGCGGCGTGACGCTGGCGGACCGGCTGCGCGCAAGGCTGGCGGAAACCGAGGGCGCGGCGCCGCCCCTGCCCGGCGATGACGTCGCCAACCCGGTCGGCAACATTCCCGCCGCGGTGCTGATCGCGGTTACCGACCGCCCCGAGCCCGGTCTGATCCTGACGCAGCGCCCCGAAACGATGCGGCGGCATCCCGGCCAAGTCGCCTTTCCCGGCGGCCGCATAGATCCGGACGATGCCGATGCCGTCGCTGCGGCGCTCCGCGAGGCGGAGGAGGAGATCGCTCTTCACCGCAACATCCCGGAGATCGTCGGCACCATGCCGCCCTATCGTACGGTCACCGATTTCGCGGTAACGCCCGTGCTGGCGGTCATTCCGCCCGATCTGTCGCTGGTGCCGCACCATCGCGAAGTCGCGGCCGTGTTCGAGGTGCCGCTCGCGTTCGCGCTCGCGCCGGAAACCTGGTCGATCAAGACAGTGATGTTCGCGGGCCAGGAACGCAGCTATCGCGAAGCGATGTGGGAGGAGCGGCGGATCTGGGGCGCGACGGCGGCGATGCTCGCCAATCTGGCTGCGCGGCTCAAGTGGTGATCCTGCCCGCGGGCGACTGGCGGTCGCGCGTCAGCCTGATCGAGCTGGTCGCGCTGCTCGGCGGCGACGCGGAGACGCGCGCCGTCGGTGGTGCCGTGCGCGATACCCTGCTGGGATTGCCGGTGGCCGATATCGACCTCGCGACCCGTCTGCTGCCAGACGACGTGATGGCGCGGGTCAAGACGAGCCGGTTCAAGGTGGTGCCCACGGGTCTGAAGCACGGCACCGTCACCGCGGTGACGCCCGACGGTCCGGTCGAAATCACCACGCTGCGCCGCGATGTCGCGACCGACGGCCGCCATGCCGAAGTCGCCTTCACCAATGATTGGCGAGCTGACGCCGCGCGCCGCGATTTCACAATCAATGCGCTCTACGGCGACATCGCTGACGGCGAGGTCACCGATTATTTCGGGGGATTAGAAGACCTTGAGGCGCGGCGCGTGCGCTTCATCGGCGAACCGCTCGAGCGCATTGCGGAGGACCATTTGCGCATCCTCCGTTTCTTCCGCTTTCACGCGCGCTTCGGCCGCGGCGCTCCCGATGCCGACGGTTTGGCGGCCTGCAAGGCGCGCGCGAACGACCTAATGGCCTTGTCGCGTGAGCGAATCGCCAATGAGTTGCTAAGACTGCTGGCCGATGAAGATCCCGCGCCGACGCTGGCGGTGATGGTCGAGCACGGCATTTTGAAGCCGGTGCTCCCCGAAATCGATGCGGCCGGTGTGGCACGTTTGGCGGCGTTGGTGCGGTTGGAACGCGAAGGCTCCGCAATCCGGCGGCTGGCGGCGGTACTCGGCCCCGACCCCGCGCTCGCCGCCGACGTGACGGGGCGGCTGCGGCTGTCCAAGCAGCAGGGCAAGCGGCTGACTATCGCTGCGGGTTGGCAAGACGGCGGCAAGCCGGCGGCACTGGCCTATCGCCTGGGCTTCGAAGGCGCGCAGGATCAACTGCTGTTGCGTGGTGAAGCAGAAGCAGCGGCGGCGCTGACCCCGCCCCCCGCGCTCCCCCTGCGCGGCGCCGATCTGCTGGCGCGAGGCTTGTCCGGCCCGGCCGTCGGCCGCGCGCTCAACCGGATCGAAGCGGCATGGATCGAGGCGGATTTCCCGCAAGGAACAGACTTCGATGTGTTGCTCGCCCAACAGCTCGCCCGTTGACCGCGAGCCCGCCGCACCTTAGCGGCGCGAGCATGCGGGTGTAGCTCAATGGTAGAGCAGAAGCCTTCCAAGCTTACGACGAGGGTTCGATTCCCTTCACCCGCTCCAGCCGTTCGCTATCGCTGGCCATGCGACCAGCCGTCGATAGGCCGTTCGCGCGCCTTGCGTTTGGCCATCCGCGCCAGCCGCCGATCAAGCCAATACCCCAGCAGGAAGATCCCGCCGAGCACGGGCAACGGCGCCAGGATGAACAGCGTCAAACCTGCGGCGTCGATCACCGTTGAAATCAATTTTGCCCACAGGGTGGCGAGCACGACCGCTGCAGCCAGCAAGATAAGCAGAGACACGGCGCGCGCGAGAACCAGCATCGGCCAAGCCTATCAGGCAGCCGAGCACTGTCCAGCCCGGCTTGCCAGCGATCAGTCCGCCAGTGTTCTGAATTTCGGCGCGCTCTGCCCGTTCGTCGACACGCTGACGCCGACCGCGCCGCACCCAGCCAGAATCGCCTCCACCCCGCATTTGAGCTTGGGCGCGCTGGCCAACCGGTTGCGCTGCCCCGAGACGGTTTCCGCGCGCGGATCGCCCGCGTCATATTGAATCAGCGGGACGCGCCATTTGTCGGCCGCCCTCCGCCCGCAGACGGTGATTTCGTTGGAACCAGTCGGCCGCGAACAGCGGTGAACCACGACCTGCGTCATCGCTTCATATCGCTCGATCGGACCAGCCTGCACTTGGGCAGGAAGCAGTAACGCAACCCCGAGTCCCATCCTCGACAGTCTCATCGCGCTCCCCTATCGGCACCGCCAATCCGGAGAGCTATCACACATCATGACCAAAGCCAGCGCCGTTCTCGATCGCGTCCTCGTCCTCGAAATGGTCCGCGTGACCGAAGCGGCGGCAATCGCGGCCTCCACGTTGATCGGGCGCGGCGACGAAAAGGCGGCGGACGCGGCGGCGGTCGAGGCGATGCGTGCAGCTTTGAACGACCTGTACATGGATGGCACCGTCGTCATCGGCGAAGGCGAACGGGACGAGGCGCCGATGCTGTACATCGGCGAAAAGGTCGGTGCGGCGCAGGGCAGCGGTCCCAAAATCGATATTGCGCTTGATCCGCTAGAAGGCACGACAATCACCGCTAAGGCCGGGCCGAACGCGCTTGCCGTGCTGGCGGCGGCGGAGGCGGGCAACCTGCTCAATGCACCGGACGTTTATATGGACAAGCTCGCCTGCGGGCCGGGTTATCCGCCGGGCGTCATCGATCTCGCCAAATCACCGACCGAAAATGTCCGCGCACTCGCCATGGCCAAGGGCGTGCAGCCTGACGAGATCATCGTTTGCGTGCTTGATCGCCCGCGGCACGAAGCGCTGATCGCCGAGTTGCGCGCGCTCGGGTGCGGGATCATGCTGATCCCCGACGGCGACGTTGCTGGCGTCATCGCCACGACCAACCCCGACACGACGATTGATATGTACATGGGTTCGGGCGGCGCCCCCGAAGGCGTGCTGGCGGCGGCGGCTCTGCGCTGCGTCGGCGGGCAGTTCAAGGGCCGCCTGCTGTTCCGCAATGACGACGAACGCGGCCGCGCACGCAAATGGGGCATCGAGGATCTCGACCACATTTACGACCTCGAGGAATTGGCCAAGGGCGACTGCATCTTTGCCGCGACCGGCGTCACCGATGGTTCGCTCCTCGATGGCGTCAAGCGGATGAAGGATGGCCTGATGACCACACATACCGTGGTGATGCGCGCCAGTTCCGGCACGGTCCGCTGGGTGCGCGGCGAACACCGCAAGCGCGACTAAAGCGCGTCGCGAAGCCGATCGAGCAGCGCATTGGCCGGGCTCGGCGGTGCGGCGTCAATATCCAAGCTCGCGTCGAGCCGAACGACGCGGCGATAAAGTTCGATGCTCCCCTCCGCCAGCGCGCGCGCCTCGTCGGGAAGTGCGGCGACCGTCGCGACGTCGCTGTTGATCGGCGTGCGCATGCGGTGCGCCTCGGCAAGCGCCTGTTGCGCCGTGATCTCACCGGCTTCGACGGCACGCTGGGTCAGCAGCCATGAGACGATATGCATCAGCCGTGTGGTGATCTTCAGGGCCTCGACGCTGAACTGGACGCGTTCGAGCGGGGCCAGGGCGTCGCGGGCGGCATGGCACGATTCGTCGAAATAACCACGAGCCTCGTCGCCGAGCAGCATCGCCTCGGTATACAGGCTGTCGATCAGGCGGCGTTCGAGCATGCGAGATGAAGCCTTAGCTGAAAAAATATTGCCTAGGCGATAATATCGGGGATCAGTTGGTCGCGCAGCGCGCTGATTTGGTCCTTCAACTGCAGCTTGCGTTTTTTCAGCCGCGCGAGCGCGAGCTGATCCGAGCTGCCCTGAAACGCCAACGCGTCGATCGCCGCGTCGAGGTCTCGGTGCTCGGTGCTGAGCTCCTCGAGCTTCGCGATCAGCTGGCTTTCATCCATACCCGTCCGCGTAGCCAACGCCCTGCCGCGTGAAAAGACCGCCTTTCCGATACGCTTACGAAATTTGTGGAGACTTTTGTCGTCGAAAGTGATTCACTCCTCGACTCGACACTGAGCGAAGGAGACCATCTGATGGACAGCGCACATGTTTCGGCCCTCAACATGAAGCACGCGGACTTCGACCGGCGTATCGCCGAAGAATCGCGTCGCCCTCACCCGGACAACGCGCTGCTCTCGATGCTCAAAAAACAAAAGTTGAAGATCAAGGAAGCGCTGACGCGCTCCTGACGATCAAACCGCCTTCAGGCGGGGACGGCGGGCTTTGGCGGGATCGATCGGCGCCGAAAACGCCATTCCCGCCCGGTTCTCCTGGGTCCAGGCGATATGGCCCGGAACTTTGCCAAGGCCAGCGATCTCGGCAACGATCGCTTCATCGACCGTCATCGGCACGTCACTTTCAACCATCATGCCGACAGTCGACAGATTGCGGACCGTCACCACAAAGGCAGCGCTGCCGGCGCGCTTCAGCTTCGCCGCGAGAACGAGGGTCTCGCGCTCTGCCTGGCGCGAATCAGCCGAAAGGGCCTTGATGTTGGTCATGTTACGCATTTTGGTCGCGGGAATGGTTAGCGCAAGGGTTTATATAATCCCTTAATCACTCGTCTCGGGACACCTTTTCCTGTCGCTCGTGACGTTCCTGCGCCTCGACCGACATGGTCGCGATCGGCCGTGCCTCGAGCCGGCCCAGCGAAATCGGCTCACCGGTCACTTCGCAATAGCCATATTCGCCGTCATCGATCCGGCGAAGCGCATCGTCGATCTTTGCAATCAATTTACGTTGGCGATCGCGGGTGCGGAGTTCGATCGACCAGTCGGTCTCGCTCGACGCGCGATCGGTGGCGTCGGGTTCGCGCAAGGGCTCGGATTTCAGCGTGGCCAACGTCCCCGCGCCTTCGCGCAGGATGTCGTCCTTCCAGTTAAGCAACTTGTCACGGAAATAAGCCAACTGGCGCGGATTCATGAACTCTTCATCGGCACTCGGACGATATTCTGCCGGCGACGGTACCGCCGAATTGCTCACAGCCGATGCAACGCTCGCCATGCCATTCTCTCCGCCGGTCGCGGCCCCCGCCCTGACCTGAAGCGCGCCTATAGCAGCGCGTTGAGCCCAGACAAGCGACCGACTCGCCGCGATGCTGTTGCAAAAAACGAGTTAAATGAACGGTTAACGCGCTGAATTCGTTACGCCCGTCCCGCCCGCGTGCGAATCAGGCCGAGCGCGACGAAGCGCATCACCGGTTCGTCATGCTGGTTGAACACCGTGGTTTGGCTCCGGAATGAACCCATTTCCGGGCGGCTGCGTGAGGGCGCTTTACTGAGCAGTTCGGTTTCGCATCGCAGGACGTCCCCCGGATAGACGGGCTTCAGCCAGCGCAACTCGTCGATGCCCGCCGCGCCCAGCCCAGCCTGTTGCTGCTCGCCCATCGCCGCGACATTCATTGCCATCGTCATGGCGCAGGTGTGCCAACCCGAAGCCGACAACCGACCGAAATGCGTCGTCGCGGCCGCGTCGTCGTCGAGATGAAAGGGCTGCGGATCGTACTTCTTCGCGAACTCCAGGGCTTCCTCACACCGGACTTCATAATGGCCAAATGCCCGCTTCGTGCCGACTTCCAGATCTTCGAAATACTGCATCGGTCAGTCCTCAAACATTGAAGCGGAACAACATGACATCACCGTCCTGAACGACATAGTCCTTGCCTTCGGAGCGTAGCTTGCCCGCGTCGCGCGCGCCGCTTTCGCCGCCGAGCCGCGCATAATCGTCATAGGCGATGGTCTCAGCGCGGATGAAGCCACGTTCGAAGTCCGAATGGATCACACCAGCCGCCTGCGGCGCCTTGGCGCCCTTCGACAGGGTCCAGGCGCGCGATTCCTTCGGCCCCGCCGTGAAGAAGGTAATCAGGTCGAGCAACGCGTAGCCGGCGCGGACCACGCGGTTGAGCCCCGTTTCGGTGAGACCGAGGTCGGACAGGAATTCGGCGCGGTCATCGGCGCCGAGCGTGGCGATTTCGGCTTCGATTTCGGCCGACACGACCACGGCCTGCGCCCCCTCGGTCTTGGCGCGTTCGAACACTTTTGCGGACAGCGCGTTTCCGTCGGCTGCCGAGCCTTCATCGACATTGCAGACGTACAGGACGGGCTTGGCGGTCAGCAGTTGCGCCTGGGCGAGAGCGCGCTCCTCCTCATCGCCATTGGCTTCGACACCGCGCGCGGGCTTGCCGTCGCGCAGCATGTCGAGAGCACGGCCGAGCACCGTCGCTGCGGCCTTGGCCTCCTTGTCCCCCGCCTGCCCCTTCTTCGCGAGCGCGGGCACGCGCTTTTCAAGGCTTTCGAGGTCGGACAGCATCAATTCGGTCTCGACAGTTTCGGCGTCGGCAATCGGATCGACCTTGCCCTCGACATGCGTCACTTCGCCTTCGAAGCAGCGCAGAACGTGAACGATGGCGTCGACTTCACGGATGTTGCCGAGGAACTGGTTGCCCAGCCCTTCCCCGGTCGAGGCACCACGGACCAACCCCGCAATGTCGACGAACGCCAACTGCGTCTCGACCTTCTTCTGCGACTTGTTGATCTCGGCCAGCGTATCCAGCCGCGGATCGGGCACCGCGACCTGCCCGACATTGGGCTCGATCGTGCAAAACGGATAGTTCGCGGCCTGCGCCGCTGCCGTCTCGGTCAACGCGTTGAACAGAGTGGACTTGCCGACATTGGGCAGTCCGACGATGCCGCATTTGAAACCCATTACTCGCCTTTTGCTTTCTCGTTCGTCTTGATCTCGTCCGCGCGAAGCAGGAGCAGCGCAGATATCGCCGCTCCGGCTGCAGCAGCCGAAGCCGCCAGCGCCGCGAGATGGAATGCATTGATCAGATCATCGCCTTTGGCCGCCAGAACGCCGCCGAGCAATGCCGTCGCGATCAGCCCCCCGGTCCGCGCTACGGCCGAGTTGAAGCCGTTGGCGGTACCGACATGGTCGCCATCGACCGATGCCATCACCGCGGTGGTCAACGGGGCCACTGCGCCGGCGAGACCAATAGCAATGACGAGCAGAGCCGGCAGCGTCGATGACCAGTAGCCTGCTTCTGGCGTCACGCGGACCATCAGTGCGAAGCCAACCGCAACGATCGCCGGGCCGACCGTCAACGGCAGGCGCGGGCCGATCCTTGCCGCGACGCCGCCCATGATGCGGCCGGAAATGCCGAGCACGGCAGGGAGCGGCAGCAGCGCGGCACCGGCACCCGCGGGGGAATAACCTTGACTTTCGATCAGCATGTACGGGAGCACAACGAACAGGCCGCCGAGTGCCGCGTAGAGCAGGAAGGTGAGAATCGTCAGTCCGGCGAAACTCTTCGTACCGAACATCGCCAGCGGCATGATCGCATGGTCACCACGGTGCCTTTCAAGCCAGACGAACACAACGAAGATCAGCACGCCCGCGCCAGCCGCTGCGCCGCCGAGCGCAGGCCGCGGGTTGTCGCCGCCTGCCGTGGTCAGTCCCCAAGTGATTGCACCAAGCGCCAGTGTCGCCAAAGCGACACCCGCCCAGTCGATTGCTCGCAGCTTATCCTCGCGTTTTTCTCGCACTTTGAACCAGCCGATGAGCAGAGCCCCGGCGGCAAGCGGCAGATTGACATAGAAGATCGCGCGCCAGCCGACGGTTTCGACTAGCCAGCCTCCGGCAAGAGGGCCGAGCGCACCAGCAATGGCACCAGCCGCGGCCCAAGTGCCGATTGCCCTGCCCCGTGCTTCGCCGTCGAACGCGCCGCCGAGCAGGGCCAGACTGTTGGGCATCAGCATGGCCGCGCCGATCCCTTGGATCACGCGGCCGGTGAGGAGCGCTTTAAGGCTTGGCGCCAGCGCGCAGATGATCGAGGCGATGGCGAACAGGATGATGCCGCCAAGGAACATGCGGCGGCGCCCGAAACGGTCGCCCAGTGCGCCGCCGAGCAGCAGCAGGGCCGAAAGCGGCAGGAGATAGGCGTTGATGACCCATTGCAGTCCGACCGCACCGGTCTGCAAATCAGCCTTGATCGCGGGCAACGCAACGTTGGTCACCGAACCGTCGACGAAGGCGAGACTGGAGGCGAGGATCGATCCGGCGAGCGTCCAACGCTGGGTCACCGCCTTGTCGGTCATGCCGGATCCTGCATCCGCAGTGCGACGTCATTCATGAAGCGAACGTCATCGCCCTTGGCCAGCCATTCGGCTTCGGTGGCGATGGCGGCGAGCAGATCGCTGAGCGGTTCGATTTCGCTTTTCGCGTAATTGCCGAGAACGTAGCCGGTGACGCGGTCCTTGTGTCCCGGATGGCCGATGCCGATGCGCACGCGGCGGAATGCGTTGCCGATATGCGCCTCGGTCGAGCGCAGCCCGTTATGCCCCGCCGTCCCACCACCGGTGCGAACCTTGAGCTTCATCGGGGCGAGGTCGAGTTCGTCGTGGAACACCGTAACGTCGCCGACATCGGCCTTGTAGAACCGCATCGCCTCTCCGACGCTCGCGCCGCTATCGTTCATGAAGGTCTGGGGTTTGAGAAGGAGGACGGTTTCGCCGCCGATGCGGCCCTGCGCGGCAAGGCCTTTGAATTTCACGCGCCACGGATCGCAATTGTAGCGATCGTGGATCACGTCAGCGGCCATGAAGCCGACATTGTGGCGCTGCATCGCGTGCAGCGGACCGGGATTACCGAGGCCGACCCAAATCTGCATCAGCGCCGGTGCATGACGAAGGGAGCGCGGGTCAACCCCGCGCTCCCCGCATCATTATTCGCCTTCGCCTTCGCTCGAAGCGTCGGCTTCGGGAGCGGCTTCGTCAGCAGCTGCCTCAGCGGTCGCCACTGCGTCTTCGTTGTCGCCTTCTTCGCTCTTCAGCGCCGACGGGGCAACCAGCGTCGCGATGGTGAAGTCGCGATCGTCGATCGCCGAGACCACGCCCTTGGGCAAAGTCACCGCCGAGATGTGGATCGAATCGCCGACTTCGAGGCCGGTCAGGTCGATCCGGATCTCGCTCGGGATTTCCGCCGCGTCGCACGTCAGTTCCAGCTCGTGACGGACGATGTTCAGCACGCCGCCGCGCTTGAGACCCGGCGAAGCTTCCTCGTTATCGAAATGCACCGGCACCGCGACGGTGATCTTGGCGTGTTCCGAAATGCGCAGGAAGTCCACGTGCAGCGGACGGTCCGTGACGGGGTGGAAAGCGACGTCCTTGGGCAGCGTGCGGATGGCACCCTTGCCGCCGGCGTCGATCATCACCACCGAATTCATGAAGTGGCCCGTGTGCAGCGCCTTCATCAACGCCTTTTCCTCGACGTGAATCGACTGCGGGTCTTCTTTGTTGCCGTAAATCACGGCGGGCACGCGGCCTTCGCGGCGGAGAGCACGGGAGGCTCCCTTGCCTGCCCGCTCGCGCGCCTCGGCCGACAGCGTCAGCTGATCGCTCATGTTAAAACTCCAGTTTGCAAAACCCGCACGCCTCCAGGGATGACCATACGGGTGGCGCGCCTGTAGCGAGACAGGCGCGGAAAGGCAAATTGGCGTCTTACGTTGACTTACGTTGACGCCGGCGCAGGCAAGCGGCGACGCTGCCCGGGCAGACATTCATGCCGATTCATAGAGATTCAGGTCTCCTTCGACATCATGAACCGCGTCCGGTTTCCTCTTGCAGGGCGTCGATGCGCTTCGAGGCCTCAGCCTTGGTCAGGCCGTCCACGAAATCGGCGTGCGCCTCTTCGGACAAAGTCTTGAGATAGGAGGCCTGGGCGCCTGTCATCGGCTCGTCGCCCGTGGTCCAGTCGTCGGGATCCTTTTCGGCATTGCCGGTCGGATGGTATTTTGGGTTTTCGCTATCAGCCATGTGCAGGATAACGCACATGTTCTCCTATTGTTCAACAAAAAAGGGCGAGGCCGAAGCCCCGCACCGGCGCCTTAGATCGGCACATATTCGTGACCGAGCGCTTCGGCCACCGCCTGATGCCGGATCTTGCCGCCCATGACATTGAGACCGTTGGCGAGGTGCGGATCGGCCCTCATCGCGGCTTCGGCGCCCATGTTCGCGAGGCGCAGCGCGAACGGCAGCGTCGCATTGTTGAGCGCGAAAGCAGAGGTGCGTGCGACCGCGCCGGGCATGTTGGCGACGCAATAATGGATTACGCCGTCCACCTCGAACACCGGGTCTTCGTGCGTCGTCGCGTGGCTGGTTTCGAAGCAGCCGCCCTGATCGATGGCGATGTCGACCAGCACCGAGCCGCGCTTCATTGTCTTGACCATTTCGCGCGTCACGAGCTTGGGCGCCGCCGCGCCGGGAACCAGCACCGCGCCGATGACGAGGTGCGCACTCTTCACCGCCGCCTCGATCGCTGCCTTCGAAGCATATTGTGTCTTGATCTGGCTCGAGAAGAACATGTCGAGTTCGGCGAGGCGATCGTTCGAAATGTCGTAGATCGTCACGTCGGCGCGCATGCCGACCGCCATCTGCGCCGCGTTGACGCCCGACACGCCGCCGCCAAGAATCGCAACCTTGGCCGGGGCCACGCCCGGAACGCCGCCGAGCAGCACACCGCGGCCACCCTGTTCCTTTTCGAGATAGTGCGCGCCGACCTGCACCGACATGCGGCCCGCGACTTCGGACATCGGCTTCAACAGCGGCAACGCGCCGGTGCGCGAGGTGACGGTTTCATAGGCGATGCAGGTCGCCCCGGACGCCATCAGCCCTTTGGCCTGTTCGGGATCGGGCGCGAGATGGAGGTAGGTGAACAGCAGATGCCGCGGTTCGAGCAGCGCGATTTCCGACGCCTGCGGTTCCTTGACCTTCACGATCATGTCGCTGTCGCGGAACACCGCGGGCGCATCGGGCAGGATCGTCGCACCGACCGCGCGGTAATCGTCGTCGGAGAAATCGATGCCCAGGCCGGCGCCGGACTGAATGTTGACGGTGTGGCCCGCAGCAGTGAGTTCGGCGACCGAACCGGGCGTCAGGCCGACGCGATATTCGTGATTCTTGATTTCCTTAGGGACACCGACGCGCATGGCGCACTCCTGATTTCGTGAATGAGCCGCCCTATATCGAGACTGCATCCTTCTGTCTCGATTGCGCGTTGCAGGGGGCGGTGCTACCGGCCCGCGGCTTCGCGCGAGTCGCGAGCGAAATGAAAGGCCGGGTTCACGCCCAAAGATGGCAGACGCTGTCGTTCCTGCTGCAATACCGCCCATCGAAGCGCCGCATGCGGCGATCGACGAGTCGCACCCGCATATCCACGGCAGCCTCGCAAAACTGATCGTCGGCGCCATCGGCATCGTCTTTGGCGATATCGGCACCAGTCCAATCTACGCGTTTCGCGAAACCTTTGTCGGCCATCACCGGCTAACCCTGGACGTGGCACACGTTTATGGCGTGCTCAGCCTTATCTTCTGGTCGATGATGATCGTCGTGACGTTCAAATACGTCTCGGTCATCATGCGCGCGGACAATAAGGGCGAAGGCGGCAGTCTCGCCCTGCTCGCGCTGATCAACCGCAGCGGCGGCGGGCCAAAGCGCTGGTCGGCGCCGCTGATCCTTATGGGCGTTTTTGCCACGGCGCTGTTTTACGGCGACTCAATGATTACGCCCGCAATGTCGGTTCTGTCGGCGGCCGAGGGCTTGAAGGTCGCGAGCCCGTTCTTCGACCCGTATGTTGTACCGATCGCCGTCGTCATTTTGATCGGACTGTTCCTTATTCAGGCGCGGGGGACTGCGGTTGTCGGCGCGTTTTTCGGCCCGATCATGCTAATTTACTTCGCAACCATCGCGACGTTGGGCGTGATGCACATCGTCGAACGACCGTCGATCATCTGGGCAGCGATCAACCCGTATCACGCCTATCATTTTTTCGCGCTAGATCCGCTGCGTGGCTTCCTCGCGCTTGGCTCGGTGGTGCTGGCGGTGACGGGTGCGGAAGCGCTTTACGCCGATATGGGGCATTTCGGGCGCAATCCGATCCGCGTTTCCTGGCTGTTTTTTGTGCTGCCCGGCCTCATGCTCAACTATCTCGGCCAGGGTGCCATGATCCTGCAGAGCCGCAATCCCGGCGAGATCATCCACAATCCGTTCTTCTTTCTGGCGCCCGATGCGCTGCGCCTGCCCCTGGTGATCCTTGCTATTCTGGCGACGATCATCGCCAGCCAGGCGGTCATTTCGGGGGCCTTCAGCCTGACGCAGCAGGCGATCCAGCTCGGCTTCGTGCCGCGGCTGCGCATCGAACATACCAGCGAGAGCGCGTTTGGGCAGATCTACATCCCGGTCATCAACTGGGCGCTGATGACCATGGTGCTGTTGCTGGTGCTGTTCTTTGGCAGCTCGTCAAACCTGGCGGCGGCCTATGGTATTGCGGTGACCGGCGCGATGTTCATCGACAACGTCCTGCTCGCGGCCGTGATCTTCACGATCTGGAAGTGGAACAAGTGGCTGGCCGTGCCGCTGCTCGCATTGTTCACCCTTGTCGACCTTGCCTATCTGGCATCGAACCTGACCAAGGTGCCCGATGGCGGCTGGTTCCCGCTGCTGGTCGGGGTGATTGCCTTCACGCTGCTGACGACCTGGGCCAAGGGCCGCCAGTTAATGATCGCGCGGATGCGCGAGGCGGCGATGCCATTGCAGGTGTTCATCAAATCGGCCGCGCAGAGCGCGAGCCGCGTGCCGGGCACTGCGGTCTTCATGACCTCGACGCCCGACGGCGTGCCGCACGCGCTGTTGCACAATCTGAAGCACAACAAGGTGCTGCACGAGCGCGTCATCCTGTTGACCGTGAAGATCAAGGATGTCCCCTTCGTGCAGGATGACACGCGTTGCGGGCTTGAGCCGCTGGGCGAAGGGTTCTTCCGCCTCGTCATCATGTACGGCTTCATGCAGGAGCCCGACGTGCCGGCGGCGTTGCAGCGGGTCACCGGCTGCGGCGCCGCGTTCAAGATGATGGACACCAGCTTCTTCCTGGCGCGCCAGACACTGCTGCCGTCCAGCCGCCCGGGCATGGCGATCTGGCGTGAAAAGCTGTTCGCCTGGATGCTGCGCAACGCCGAAAGTGCGATGGAGTTCTTCCGTTTGCCGACCAATCGCGTGGTCGAATTGGGTAGTCAGGTCGAAATCTAGGCGGCGAGCAGCACCACGCCGCCGACCAGTATGGCACAGCCGAGCAGGCGGAATTTGCCGACGGGTTCGCCGAGGAAGACCATCCCGAACAGCGTGCCGATCATCATCGAGGTTTCGCGCGTCGGTGCGACGATGTGGAGCGGGGCGCCCCAGCGCAGTGCGGTGAGCACGAGGATGTAGCCGAGCGGCGAGAGCAGGCCGATGACCCACGCCCCGCGCCAATGCCCGGCCATCGCTGACCGCCAATTTCCGCGTGCCGCCGGGGCGATCAGCGCGCTGCGGAACACGTTGGTCGCCCAATCGAGCACCAGCGGGGCGATCAGTAGCACTTTAACGGCATAGCCATCGGCCACCGAATAGCTGGCAATCAGCGCGCCGGTGATCAGCCCCCATTGAATACCCCGCATCGCGCCGGGCTCGCGGAATTTGGCGAGGCGGCCATCGGTGGCAATCAGCGCGATCCCGGCGATGACCGCGAGCAGACCGGCGAGGCCGCGCCCATCGGGCACTTCGCCGAGCAGCAGGAAGGCGCCGATGCTCGACAGCGCCGGGCCAGTGCCGCGCGCGACGGGATAGACGACGGACAGGTCGGCGACGCGGTAACCGCGCTGCAGCGCGAGATTATAAGCGATGTGCAGCACGCCCCCGAGCGCAACGAAGCCCAACGCCGCGACGGTCCAAGGCAATTCGCCCTGCGCAATCATCCAGATCGCGACCGGCGCGTAAGCGATGCTCGAGATCAGGCTGTAAGCGAGGATGAATGCCGGCCCGGCATGTGCGGCGCGCTTGGCGAACAAGTTCCATGTGGCGTGGATCAGCGCTGCAAGAATGACGAGCGCGAGCGAGGCTGCCGGCAATCCTACCCGCCCGCGAGCTTTTTGGCGCGTTCCTTGGCGGCGCGTTTGGCGTGGCGTTCGGCGACGAGTTGTCCGGCGCGTTTCGGATTCCAGGTCAAGGCGCCAGCAGCCTTGGCATCAGCCGAAATCAAGACCCCTGCCGGCGCAACCCGCGCATCGCGGATCGCCGCACCGGCGAGCTTGCCGTTGAACACAAAGCCTTCAAACGGCTGTTCGCGCAGCCAGCGGTCCGCCTTGTCGAGGCCCGACTGATAGTCGTTGGCAAAATCGTAGCGCACCGAATTCATTAGCTGATCGTGCAAGCTCGTGTCGTTGATCGCCGAAACGAGCGCGTTGAACACGGTGCTATCGGTGCGGCCGACCAAAACCAGGTCCCTGATCGAAAGCACACGACCGGGAATGTCGAGCATCGGCGTGGCGACGAACCAGACCGTGCCGCTCGGCGCGACGAGACCGCCGGCGGCGTCGAGGTTGAGGTCAAGGCCGACAGCCAGCTTGCCGCCCGAGGCCCCGTAAATCGTCACCTTGCGCACGGTGACGTCGACGCTGTGGCCGTTCTTGAGTTTCAGGCGGCGCTTGCCCGGCTTGACCAGCGCATCGTTCGCCGCGGCTTCGAGGATGCCATACGGCACGAACACCGGCACGTGCATGTTGATGCCCTGCTCAGCGAGCGGGCCTTGTAAGCGCGGGAGCGGCGTAACCGGCGGATCGGCGGGCTTGTCGCCGAAGATCGTCTCGGTCTTCATCTGCGCGGACAGGCCGGCGGTGAGCAAGCCGTTCGCGATGCGATAGCCCGAAAAGCCGATCGCCTGCGGGGTGAAGCGCGCCCAGATCAGCGGTTCGGATTTGACGCGTTCGGAACGAAAGCCCTTGGCCCAGATCGACGCCGCTTTGTCACGCACGCCCGCGCGGGCGAGTTTGCCGGGTAGTTGGCGCTCCAGCTTGTTGAGGATTTCGTGCAGCTTGGGATCGACCTTCGACTGGAAAGTGATCCGCTGGCCGAGGAAATCGATGCCGATCGGGTTGGTCCAGCTGTAATTCGCATCGACTTTCGCCGTCGGCGTCCAATCGGGGCGCAGACCGAGGCGCAGACGCGTGGTGACGACGACCGCGCCGGTCGCGGTTTCGTGCTTGATCAGCTTGCCGATATTTTCGGCGCGGACGGTGGCGGCGACGGGAATGCGCAGGGTGATGACGTCGCCGGCGCCGGTGAGCGCGATGGGACCGCGCGTCACCTGCCCGCGCAAACGGCAGGTCAGGTCCGGGAGCAGCTTTGACTTCGTCTTGATGCAGACGCGCGGCGGCTCGTCGATGACCTGGAGGACGCGCGGCACTTCTTCCTCGATCGCGCGCTTGAGGTCGGCCAGCGGCACGCTGATCGGCATGCGGATTGTCGACGGTTGATCGGGCAAGGCGACCGGCGTTTCGAGCCGCGGCGGCGCGGGCGGTGCGACATCCTCAGCCTTCTTACAACCCGTGACGAGCAGGATGGCGAGGAGCGCGGCCCGCTTCAGCATTTGATCGGAGAGAACTCGCCAGTGCTGTCGTCGAGCGTATGCAGGCAGCCGTCAGCGATCGCGAACAACGCGCCGCGCAGCTTCAGCGTGCCCGCCGCCTCGGCCTCTTGCACGAAGGGGAAGGTGCGCAGATTGAAAAGGCTCGTCTTGACCGTTTCCAGCTCGAGCGCTCGGATCGCTTCCGGGCCCGTGCCGTGTTCGGCGATCACCCGGTCACGGGCGTCGTCGAGCATGTCGATCCAGTGCGCGATGAAGCCGCCCTCGCCTGCCTTGGCACCTTCGAATGTCTTGTTCAGCGCCGCCGCAACGCCGCCGCACGCGCCGTGGCCCATCACGACGATTTCCGAGACCTTGAGCTGCGTCACCGCAAATTCGAGCGCGGCAGACACGCCGTGCCGACCGCCACCGACTTCATACGGCGGGACGAGATTGGCAACGTTGCGCACGACGAAAACTTCGCCGGGGGACGTGCCGAAAATCGTCGCCGGGTCGACGCGACTGTCGGAACAGGCGATGATCATCGTCTTGGGTGATTGGCCGCGCGCCAGCTCGTCCCAACGGGCGCGCTCGCGCACCCAGCCATCCTCGCGCCAGCGGCGGTAGCCATCGATCAGTGTGTCCATGCGCCCCCGCTAGGATTGCGCGCGCGGGGTGGCAAGCGGCGTTCTGGATCGCTATCTGGCATGAATGAGCGAGGCCGATCCCGTCACCCTTCCAAGCCAGCGCGCGCGCAAGCCCGACTGGATTCGCGTCAAGGCACCGATTGGCCAGGCGTTCAGCGAAACCAAGGCGCTGATGCGCCGCCTCAACCTCGCGACGGTCTGCGAGGAAGCCGCCTGCCCGAACATCGGCGAGTGCTGGACCAAGAAGCACGCGACGGTGATGATTCTCGGCGACACGTGCACGCGCGCCTGCGCGTTTTGCAATGTGAAGACCGGTATGCCGCGCGCGGTTGATCCGCTTGAACCCGAACATGTTGCGGTGGCGGCCGCCGAATTGGGCCTCGAGCATATCGTCGTCACCAGTGTCGACCGGGACGACCTGGCCGACGGCGGCGCATCGCAGTTCGTCAAGGTGATTGAGGCCCTGCGGCGCAACACGCCGAACACGACGATCGAAATCCTGACGCCGGATTTCCGCAACAAGCATGAGGCCGCGGTCGAAGCGATCGTCGCCGCGCGCCCCGACGTCTACAACCACAACCTCGAGACCGTTCCGCGGCTCTACCCGACGATCCGGCCTGGCGCGCGCTATTATGCGTCGCTGCGGCTGCTCGAACAGGTCAAGCGACTCGATCCGTCGATCTTCACCAAATCCGGGATGATGATGGGGTTGGGCGAAGACCGGCTGGAAGTGCATCAGGTGATGGACGACATGCGCTCGGCGGGCGTCGATTTCCTGACTCTCGGCCAATACCTCCAGCCGACGCCGCGCCATGCCAAGGTGCAGGAATTCGTCACGCCGGCGACGTTCAACGCCTATGCCGCGATCGCGCGCGCCAAGGGGTTCCTGCTCGTCGCCAGCTCGCCATTGACGCGGTCGAGCTACCACGCGGGCGACGATTTCGCGAAGCTGCGCGCGGCGCGAGAGGCGCAGTTGGCACGCGCCTGATGCCCCGGCATCACGAACATCGTGTCCTGCCCTATAGCGCCGAGCAGATGTTCGATCTGGTGGCCGATGTCGGCCGCTATGACGAATTTCTGCCCTGGGTCAGCGCGGTCCGCGTGCGGTCCGATACCCCGACGCTCGCCGTCGCCGATCTGATCGTTGGTTTCAGAGGGTTGAGCGAGCGGTTCACCAGCCGGGTGAAGAAAGACCGCCCGTCAGCGATCGACGTCGAATATATCGAAGGTCCGCTCAGTCGCCTGAGCAATTGCTGGCGCTTCAAGCCGCACCCTGACGGTTGCGAAGTCGATTTCGCCGTGGATTTCGCCTTCAAGAACCGCGTGTTCGAGATGATCGCGGGCCAAATGTTCGACCTGGCCCTGCGCCAGATGATCGCGGCATTCGAAGCCCGCGCGCACGCGCTTTACGGCAGCAGCAGTTCGAGCGCTTTCAGCGCCGCCTGAAGCCGCACGCCGCCGCGGCCGAGGTCGCCGAACTGGTGCTTGTCGGCGTGCATATCGTCCGGGTCCTGGCCTTTCAGGGCGCGGGCAAGGACGACGGTACCGACCGGTTTCTTATCCGATCCTCCGGCAGGGCCGGCGATGCCGGTGACCGCGACGACGATGTCCGCACCGCTTTCCTTGAGCGCAGCCTGCGCCATCGCCCAGCCGGTGGCGATGGAGACCGCGCCAAAGGTTTCGACGATGTCGCGACCGACGCCAATCTGCGTCTTGGCATCGTCGGCGTAGGTGACAAACCCGGCAAGGAAGACGTCTGACGAGCCGGGCAGCTCGGTCAGCGCGGCGGAGATAAGGCCGCCGGTGCAGCTTTCGGCAACGGCGATGGTGCGTCCGGCGGCGCGGTTGGCGTCGATGGCGCGGCGACCGGCCTCGATCAGCTCTTTGGGGAGCAGCGTGTCGATCGGTTCGCTCATTTCACCACCGGACAGATGACCGGCGCACGCGGCTTTCCGTCCGGCGTCCGGGACGGTCTGCCTTTGTCCAGACGGACAATCGCCGTGATCAGCGCGATGAAGTTCGCGGGCGGCAGCGGGTCGAGATTGGCGGCGATCTCGTCCGCCGCCGCACAATCGCGCGCGCTGAGCTTTTCCTTGGCCAGGCTCTCGCCAAGCATCGGCATGATGAGGCCGCGCGCGGTTTGCTCGTCGATCATCGTGAATAGCTTGAGATCGGGCTGGCTGGCCATCGCCGCCTTCACTTCGGGCCATGCTGTTGCCGCACCGGGACGATAGCGATCGGCCAGCGCGGCGCCGCTGCGACGGATATAGGCGGTGGGCGTAAGCAACGGCGCACACTTGTCGGCACCTGCCTTGATCAGATCGGGTGCGAGGAACCGGGCCACCGCGTTGAACTGCGCTTCAGTGAGACACGCTGCGTCGACCACCCCCGCCTGGACGGTCAGCACTGCCGCGACTGCCGCTCGAAAAGCCGTCACTGCCATTGCCAAAACTCCGCTGTGGCGGCCGCCTGCGCCGCAATTCCTTCGCCGCGCCCGGTAAAGCCGAGCCGTTCGGTCGTTGTCGCCTTGACGCTGACGCGGCCAATGTCGAGTCCCAACAGCGCGGCGATCTGCTTGCGCATCACCTCGCGGTGAGGGCCGATCTTGGGCGCCTCGCACATCAATGTCAGGTCGACATGGACGATCTTGCCGCCCTGCGCCGCGATCAGCTTGGCGGCGTGCTCAACGAATTGGCCCGAACGCGCGCCGCGCCACTGCGCGTCGCTCGGCGGAAAATGGCTGCCGATATCGCCCGCGGCGATCGTACCAAGCAGCGCGTCGGTGATCGCGTGGAGCGCGACGTCGGCGTCCGAATGACCGCTGAGGCCGTGCGTGTGCGCGATCTCGATCCCGCCGAGCCACAATGATTCGCCGGCTTCGAGGCGGTGGACATCGAAGCCGGTCGCCGTGCGCGACTGCCAACGGCCAAGCGTGGCTTCGGCGCGGGCGAAGTCGGCAGGGTGCGTTAGCTTGTCCAGCAGCGGATCGCCCGCGACCAGAGCAACCTCGACACCGTGGGCGCGCGCGACTTGAGCGTCGTCGGTAGCGGGGCCACCCGTCCAGGCCTCATGCGCAGCGATGATTGCGTCAAGGTGGAATGCTTGTGGCGTCTGGACGCGGTTGAGCGCGTTACGATCGGTCGTCTCGCCCAGCACATTGTCGCCACTTGCCAAGGTGTCGACCACCGGCAGCACCGGGACGGCACCATCATGCGTGCCGATCGCGGCGAGCAGCTGCTCGATCACCGCGCGCGGCAGGAGCGGCCGCGCTGCGTCGTGTATCAGGACATGCGTCGCGCCCGATGCTGCGACGGCCGCCAATCCGGCTCGCACAGAATCCGCGCGTTCGAGGCCGCCGAGCGTGACACTGGCGACCTCGCGCCCAGAAAGTGCTTCGATCAGGGCGCCCTCCTGCCCTGCGCCGATCACGACATGCACCGGGATCCCGGCGAAGGCATCAACGGCGCGGGTAATCACCGGCACCCCGCCCAGGTTGCGAAACTGCTTAGGTAGGTCGCTGCCGATGCGCGTACCCTTCCCGGCGGCGACAATAAGGGCAGCGACTTGCATATCGCCCGCCTAGCCTGCGTCCGCCCTTTCTGTCGACAAATCACTCTGCCTAAATTATGGGCAATTCCGTGCCCCGCATTCAGCCTATCCAGATCGGCCCGGTCCGCATCGCCGCGCCCGTGATCCTCGCGCCGATGACCGGCGTGACCGACATGCCGTTCCGTACGCTGGTGCGCCGTTTTGGGTCGGGCCTCAACGTGACCGAAATGATCGCGTCGCCCGCGATGATCCGCCAGACAAGGCAGTCGCTGCAGAAGGCCGCCTGGGCACCGTCCGAAGAACCGGTGTCGATGCAGCTTGCCGGCTGTGACCCGACTGAAATGGCCGAGGCGGCCAAGCTCAATGCCGATCGCGGTGCGGCGATCATCGACATCAACATGGGCTGCCCGGTGAAAAAGGTGGTCAATGGTGACGCGGGCTCCGCGCTGATGCGCGACCTGCCGCTGGCCGCGAGCCTGATCAAGGCGACGGTCGAGGCCGTCGATGTACCTGTGACCGTCAAGATGCGCATGGGCTGGGACCATTCGAGCCTCAACGCTCCCGAACTCGCGCACATTGCCGAGGATCTCGGCGCCAAGCTCATCACCGTCCATGGGCGCACGCGCTGCCAGATGTACCGCGACAGCGCCGACTGGGCGTTCGTCCGTAAGGTCAAGGATGCGGTGAAATTGCCGGTGATCGTCAATGGCGACATCCTGACCCCCGAGGATGCCGTTACCGCGCTCGATCAATCGGGCGGGGACGGGGTGATGATCGGGCGCGGCGCGTACGGCAAGCCGTGGCTGCTCGCCCAGACCATCGCGCATCTAACCGATGGCACCGCCCTCCCCGCCCCATCGATCGAGGCGCAATATCACCTCATCGCCGAGCATTACCGCGCGATGCTCGATCATTATGGCGAGCAGGTCGGCGTCAACATGGCCCGCAAACATATCGGTTGGTATACCAAAGGGCTGACCGGGTCGGCCGAATTCCGCAACGCGGTAAACCAGATCCCCGACGCGCGTACCGTGCTCGACATGCTCGCGCGTTTTTACGAGCCCTGGCTGAGCCGCGCGGCGGCGTGAACGGTTTCAGCGCAGCGGCGCTGATCGAGGCGAGCCCGGTCGGCATGCTGCTGACCGATCATGAGGGCTTCATCACCTTCGCCAATCCGGCCGCGCAGGGATTAATCAATCTCTCGACTCGCGCGCTGCTCGATGAACCCTGCGCCAAACTTCTTGGCCTGCCGGCCTCGTTCAGCCGGGCGATGGTCTCGGGTCAGGCCTTGTCTCTGTTCGAGCTGTCGATCGGCGGCCATCCCGTCGATGTGCATTTGACGCCGCTGGGAGACGCCGGCGGCGGGCGGCTGGTTTCGCTTTATGCATCCGGCAGCGCACGGCCGATTGCGGAGGGGCATGATACCGGACGATCAGTGATCGGCGTGGCGTCGATGCTTGCGCACGAAATCAAGAACCCCCTCGCCGGGATCCGCGGTGCGGCACAGCTTCTGGAGGGCAGCACCGACGATCCGGCGCGCTTTACCAGGCTGATTCGCACCGAGGTCGACCGCATTACGCGCCTGATCGACCGGATGGAGAGCTTCACCGACGACCGTCCGGTCGCGCGCAAAGCGCACAACGTTCACGCCATCGTCGATCACGCGCTCGATCTGGCTGAAGCGGCGCGGCAGCGCGGCGTGGCGGTCGAGCGGCTGTTCGACCCCTCTTTACCTTCAGTCCTGGTCGATCCGGATAGTATGGCGCAGGCAGTGCTCAACCTGATCATCAACGCCGTCGAGGCATCGCCCGAAGCGGGCAAGGTGACGGTCGAGACGCGCTATCGCCACGGCGTCAGCGCGCTCGGTGCAGATGGGCGACGCCGCAACCTGGGCGTCGAAGTGCGCGTGATCGATGAGGGTGCGGGACCGCCGCCCGAACTGGTCGACCATCTGTTCCAGCCCTTCGTTTCGTCCAAGGCGACCGGGCGCGGCATCGGCCTCGCGCTGGTCGACAAGCTGACCAGCGACAATGGCGGCCGCATTCAGTTTTCGCGCGAAGGCTCGCCGCCGCGCACCGTGTTCCGGTTGCTGCTCGAGGTCGCACCCCAATGAAACGCATATTGGTGATCGACGACGATGCGGCGATCCGGCTGGTCATCGCCGAAGCGCTGAAGCGCGACCGCTACGAGGTGCGCGAGGCGGCGACGATCGCAGAAGCGCGCGAGATGCTGGCGAAGTCAGTGCCCGACCTGCTGGTGACCGATGTGGTGCTGCCGGACGGCAACGGACTCGACCTGCTGCCTGCGTTACTCGCCAAGGCACCGCAGCTGCCGATTATCGTGCTATCGGCGCAAAACACCCTGACCACTGCGATCCGCGCCACCGAGCGGGGCGCGTTTGAATATCTGCCCAAACCATTCGACCTCGACGAATTGCGCCGTGCGGTGCGGGAAGGATTGGGCAGGCAGGCGCCCGAAGCCGAAGCCGCCGAGGACGACGGACTGCCACTGATCGGCCGGTCTCCGGCGATGCAGGACGTCTACCGCGTCATTGCACGCATCGCGCAGACCGACCTGACCGTGCTGATCCTCGGCGAATCGGGGACGGGGAAGGAACTGGTCGCACGTGCGCTGCACGATTTCGGTCTGCGTCGCGGCAAGGCGTTTGTCGCGGTCAACATGGCGGCGATCCCGCGCGAATCGATCGAGGCCGAATTGTTCGGTCAGGAACGCGGCGGCGGTTTTGCGACGGCGACGCGGACTGCGGGCCGGCTTGAACAAGCGGCGGGCGGCACGTTGTTCCTCGACGAGATCGGCGACATGCCGCTCGAAGCACAAACGCGACTGCTGCGCGTGCTCGAAACGGGCGAATATTCGAGCGCAGGCGGACGGCCGCGGCGTGTCGACGTGCGCGTGATCGCTGCCACGCATCAGGATCTGCCCCGGACCATCGCCGAAGGGCGATTCCGCGAAGACCTCTATTACCGCCTCAACGTCGTGCCGCTGACGCTCCCGCCGCTGCGCGCGCGTGGAGGCGATGTCGCGTTGCTCGCCCAGCATTTCCTCGACCGGACCGAGACCGGTGGTGTCCGTAAACAGCTCGATGACGGTGCGATGCGGCGCCTTTCAGAACATGACTGGCCGGGCAACGTCCGCGAGCTCGAAAACCTGATGCGCCGCCTGTCCGCGATGACGCGCGACCGCATCATCACCGTCGATGATATCGAAGCACAGCTGGCTATCCGCCCCGCGGATGGCACGACCACGGCTCCCTCGCTCGAAGGCCGCGTGGAGGCCTGGTTGCGCGACCATTTTCGCCGTTCGGGAGATGCCCTGCCCGCCCCTGGGCTGTATAACCGTCTGCTCGCCGACATTGACGGCGCGATCCTGCGGACGACGCTGGCGGCGGTGCGCGGCAATCAACTGCGGGCCGCGGCGATCTTGGGGATCAACCGCAACACGCTGCGCAAGCGGCTGACGGAGTTGGGCATCGACCCGAAGGGGTGATGAGCCCCAAAGAAAAAAGGGCACCCCGGCAGACCGGGATGCTCTTCTTATACCCTTGGCGATCGAGCTTAAGCCGGCGCCACGACCTTACCCGACTTCTTGTCCGCCCAAATCCCCTTGTAAGCGAAATAGGCGAAGCCGGTGCCGATGAGCAGGAACACCAAAGCGGCCCAGCCGGTGCGGTGGCGCTGTTCGAGCTTGGGCTCGGCGGCCCACATCAGGAACGCTGCCACATCCTTGGCTTCCTGATCGAGCGTCGCCTTCGGATTGCCCGGAGCATACGTCACCTGACCATCGGTCAGCGGTGGCGCCATCGCGAGATTCAGGTTCGGGAAATACGGGTTATAGTGCAGCCCGTCGGGCGTCTTGGCGTCGGGGAACTTCTTGAGCAGTTCGGCCGGCTGATCCTGATACCCGGTCAGCAGATGATAGATGTAGTGCGGCCCGCCCTCGCGCGCCTTGGCCAGCAGCGACTGGTCCGGCGGCAGCGCATTGTTGTTGGCGGCACGCGCGGCGATTTCGTTCGGATAGGGCGACGGGAAGTAATCCGACGGCAGGCCCTTGCGCGTCGCAGGTTCGCCCGTGTCTGGGTTGAGCGAGGGCACGTCCTTGGACTTTGCGATTGCCTTCACCTGTGCCGCCGAGAAGCCAATGCTTTCCAGGTCGCGGAACGCGACGAGATGCATCGAGTGGCACGCGGAGCAAACTTCAGCATAAATCTGATAACCGCGCTGAAGCTGCTGCCGGTCATATTTGCCGAAGGGACCGTCGAACGAGAAGCTGACGGGCTTTTCCGGACGATGTTGTTCGACCCATTCGACCGCGGTTTCAGGCTCGGGCTCATTGACCCAGCCGATCGCCGTCCACAGCAACGACCACAACAGCGCCGCAACAAATCCCAAGCCGACGAGAACGCCGATCGGACGAACCATAACCCCTTACCCTCTTATTCGGCCGGGGCCGCGACGGGAGCCGTCGCGACGCCATAAGGCGCAGCTTCCTGAGCCTCACCATGCAACACGCTTTCGCTGATCGAATTGGGCAGCGGCAGCGGCCGTTCGAGCAGCGACACCAGCGGCAGGATCAGCAGGAAATGCGCGAAATAATACATCGTGCAGAGCTGCGAGATGACGACGATCTTGTTCGACGGATGCGCCCCGCCACAATAACCGAGGATCAGCACGTCAACGACCAGCACCCAGAAGAACCATTTGTAGACCGGGCGATAGTTGGCCGAGCGGACCGGCGAGCGGTCGAGCCACGGCAGGAAGAACATCAACAGGATCGAGCTGAACATCGCCAGCACGCCCCACAGCTTCGCCGGCACCCACAGGAAGTTCGAGGTGAACGACTTCAGGATCGCGTAGAAGGGCAGGAAATACCATTCGGGAACGATGTGCGCCGGGGTCGAAAGCGGATTCGCGGCGATGTAATTGTCCGGATGTCCCAGATAGTTCGGCGCGAAGAACATCAGTGCCGCGAAGACGATCAGGAATACGCCGAGGCCGAAGCCGTCCTTCGCGGTGTAATAGGGGTGGAACGGCACCGTATCCTGCGGCCCCTTTACCTCAACGCCGGTCGGATTGTTTGAACCCGGAATGTGCAGCGCCCAGATGTGCAGGATGACCGCACCGAGGATCACGAAGGGCAGCAGATAGTGCAGCGAGAAGAAGCGGTTGAGCGCCGCAGCGTCAGGTGCATAGCCGCCGAGCAACCACACGCGAATGCCATCACCGACGAGCGGAATTGCCGAGAAGAACCCGGTAATCACCTGCGCGCCCCAGAAGCTCATCTGCCCCCAGGGGAGCACATAACCCATGAACGCGGTGGCCATGGTCAGCAGGAAGATGACCACGCCGAGCAGCCACACGACTTCGCGCGGCGGCTTGTACGAACCGTAATACAGGCCCCGGAAGATGTGGGTATAGAGCACGATGAAGAACATCGAAGCGCCGGTCGCGTGTGTGTACCGCAGGAACCAGCCCGCATTGACGTCGCGCATGATGTGCTCGACCGAATTGAATGCGATGCCCGCATCGGCGCGATAGTGCATCGCGAGAACGATGCCGGTGATGATCTGGATCACCAACGCCACGCCCGCAAGCACGCCGAAATTCCAGAAATAATTGAGGTTGCGCGGCACCGGGTAACCGGCACCAACGGCGTTATAGACGAGGCGCGGCAGCGGCAGCTTCTCGTCCAAATAGCGCATCAGCGGATGCTTCGGGGCATAATCCGCGGCCCAGGGAAAGCTCATGCCTTCGCTCCGACTTCGATGGTGGTATCGGTGCGGAACACATAGTCCGGCACCTGCAGATTCTTCGGCGCGGGGCCTTTCCGGATGCGCGCCGCAGTGTCGTAGGTCGATCCGTGGCACGGGCAGAAATAGCCGCCGAATTCGCCGCGGGTCTCGCCCTCGCCGGCCCCCAGCGGCACGCAGCCGAGATGGGTGCAGACGCCCATCGTGATCAGCCACTCGCTCTTGCCGGGTTTGGTGCGCTGGGCGAGCGATTCCGGATCACGGAGTTCGCCCAGCGGCACAGCATTCGCCTTATTGATTTCGTCCGGTGTCAAATGACGCACGAACAGCGGCGATTTGCGATAGACCGCTTTAATCGCTTGACCAGGCATGATCTTGGACAGATCCACCTCGGTCGTTGCTTCGGCCAGCACGTCGGCCGATGGCGCCATTTGCAGCACCAGCGGTGCCACGACCGCGACCGCGCCGACGCCCGCGAAGGCGACCGCGCCGATGTTGATGAAGTCACGACGACGAAGTTCCGGCTCCTGGGCCATTGCTTCAACCGTTTCGACCGGCGCTTGCGCCATAAATGCCTTGTCCCTGCATACAAAAGCGCCCCTGGGCGGGGCTCGCGGTCTGATAGCGTTTGCCGCCGTTCATGCAAACGTCATTTTGCTGATCGGGTTGCAGCCTCAGCTGCCGCCCGCCACAGAGGCACCGTGCGCATCGCTCTGTACCAGCCCGAAATCGCCGGAAATGTGGGAGCCGTTCTGCGCGTTGCCGCGTGTTTCGGCGTGCCCGTCGACGTCATCGAGCCGACCGGCTTCGTCTTTTCAGACGCCAAGCTGAAGCGCGCCGGGATGGATTATATCGAACGCGTGGACATGACGCGGCACCGCAGCTGGGATGCCTTTCGCGAGGCCGTGCCCCACCCGCCGGTGCTGCTGACGACGCATGGGAGCCAGAGCTTGTACGCCCATCATTTCGACAAGGACGATATCTTACTGTTCGGCCAGGAAAGCGCGGGCGTGCCGCGGCACGTCGCGGATATATGCGCGGCCCGAATACGGATTCCCGTGGCGGCTGGAGCCCGCTCGCTGAACCTCTCGGTCGCTTGCGGGATTGCCGTCGGCGAGGCGCTGCGCCAGACCGGAGGCCTGCCATGCTGACACTTGATCCCCAACAACAAGCCGCCCGCGACTGGTTCGAGACCCTGCGCGACCGCATCTGCGCGGAATTCGAAGCGATTGAGCGAGAGGCCGGCGGTGATTCGCGCTTCGCCTACACGCCTTGGTTTCGCGACGATGATGCCACCGGCAATTCGGGCGGCGGCGTGATGGGAACGATGAAGGGGCGCGTGTTCGAGAAGGTCGGGGTCAACGTCTCGACCGTTGGCGGCGAATTTGCGCCCGAATTCGCCAAGACAATCAACGGCGCGGGCGAGGATCCGCGCTTCTTTGCCACCGGCATCAGCCTGGTCGCGCACATGGCCAACCCGCATGTGCCGGCGATCCACATGAATTGCCGCTTCCTGCGCACGACCAAACAATGGTTCGGCGGCGGCGCGGACCTCAATCCGCCAATTCCCTACGAGGAGGACACGGCAGACTTTCATGCGCGGTTGAAAATGGCGTGCGACGCGCATGACCCGGATTACTATTCGCGCTTCAAAGCGTGGGCCGACGAATATTTCTACCTGCCGCACCGCAAGGTGCATCGCGGCGTCGGCGGCATCTTCTTCGATCACCTCGAAGGCGGGTTCGACAGGGATTTGGCCTTCGTGCGCGATGTCGGCGAGGCATTCCTCGATAGCTTTCCGATGCTGGTGCGCCGGCGGATGGATTCAACGTTCACCGAGACCGATCGCGCCCGACAGCTGGAATGGCGCGGGCGTTATGCGGAGTTCAATCTGGTGTACGACCGCGGCACGCTGTTCGGCCTGAAAACCGGCGGCAATATCGATGCGATCCTGATGAGCCTGCCACCGCTGGCAACTTGGAGCTAGGCCGCGCGGCGGTAGAACAGCGCGAGGAACAGTGTGACGACCGTCTGTAATGCGGTCGAAACCAGCGCCACAAGCAAAGCGGGCACCAGTTGTGCGACAACCGCCGACCCCATGCTCTGCCCGAGCAGCAGGAAGATCGTCCCCAACCCGGTTCCAAGCGCCCAATCGACGAGCTGGATCACGATCAGCGCCAGAATCAGAAGCCCGAACAGCGCCCAGAATTTGCCGTGGGTCGTCGCCCAGCTCGCCTTGAACGCGAGTACCGGGCGGCCCAGTTCAACGAGCGCTGCCTTCCAAAGCAACAGGCGAACGAACAGGAACAGGCAGCCGACCACCAACACAGTCATGTAAAGCCCCGCCCAGCCCGGCAGCGCGGCGCTCAAAACCTCCATCTTGCTCTGATCGGCCATCAGTACCGAAAGTTGCTCAAGCGAATAACCCGCCCGCATCAGCGCATAGAAAATCGGCGCGGCGAGTAAGGTGAAGAGCAGGCCAACGACAAAATACACCAGCACCGCCCAGGGTAGGCGCTGCATCGCAACGCCCAGAGCCTCGCGCACCGAACGACCCGAACCGCGCGTCAGATCGATCAGCGCAAGCTGTCCGGCGATGCTCCACGACCCGGCGATGACGAGCATGAGGCTGCGCACGGCCGGCGGCAGGAAGACCGCGGTCGCAATCAGAATGACAGAGGCCAGATAGATCGTCCCCAGCGCCAGCGGCACGATCAGCGCGCGCTCAGCCCGAATGAACGCCAGCGTTTCGTCCCACACCGCGTTGACGCTGACCTTCATAACTTCTCCTGTGACGCGGCCGGTCTAGCCGCCGTGCATTGGGGGTGGCAAGGAAGCGACGTGGCCAACGCTGATATCGAATGGCGCGTGAGCGACGAACCGGTCGACTATGCCGAAGCGCTCGCCTGGATGGAGGCGCGCGCCGCGGCGATCGCGACGGGCGACGCGCGCGAGTGCATCTGGCTGCTCGAACATCCGCCGGTCTATACTGCGGGGACCAGCGCGGCGGCGGACGAACTGATCGATCCGCGCTTTCCGGTGGTCAGCGCGGGGCGTGGCGGCCGCTACACCTATCACGGGCCGGGGCAGCGGATCGGTTATGTCATGCTCGACCTCGGCAAGCGCGGCCGCGATGTGCGGTGCTATGTCCATGCGCTCGAAGGCTGGGTGATGGCCGCACTGGGGCAATTGGGAATCGATGCTTTCCGCGCCGAGGGGCGCATCGGCATCTGGACCAATACGCCGCACGGTGAGGCGAAGATCGGCGCCATCGGCGTGCGCGTTCGCCGCTGGGTCACGCTGCACGGCTTTTCGGTAAATCTCGATCCCGACCTCTCGCATTTCGCCGGGATCGTCCCTTGTGGAATCAATGATTTCGGCGTGACGAGCGCCACGGCGCTGGGCGTGCCGATTACGGTTGACCGCTTCGACGCCGCCTTGCGAGCGACCATGCCCGACTTTGGATTGCAACCGCGCTGCAACAATGTGCTTGAGCAGTGCGAAAAGAAAAGCTAATGCCCACCTCGATTTGGGTATTAAAGGCGATAAGCCCCCCCGGATCCTTTATTCCTCAGGGAGCATAAGATGCGCAAGATTGTCACTCTTTCGATGGTTGCCGCTGCGGCACTGGCCGTTTCGGCTTGCAGCAAGACCGAGAACACGAACACCACCGAAGTTAACGTCACGGACGTCAACGCCACCGACGCGATGGCTGGCACGACCAACGACACCATGACCAACACCGACGCTTCGATGGGCGCTGCCGACAACATGTCGAACGCCGCCGACGCGATGGGCAACGCCGCCAACGCGACGGCGAACACCGCGAACGCGATGTAATCGCACGTTCAGCAGCTTTGCTGAACACAGGAAGGGCCGTCCGGGAAACCGGGCGGCCCTTTCTTGTTGCGCCAAGCCGTGGCGCGCGCGAGTCAGACTGTGCTGGCGAGGCTCGACAAAAGCGCCTAACGGTGCGGCAAGTCATTGGGGATGCTTGCCTTGGTCCGTTCTTTCGCCGTCGCGATCACCCTGTTCGTTGCGGGCGCATCTGCCGTGCCGGCATCCGCGCAAATCTTCTGGAAATCGCCGGACTACCGCGGTGCGCCGATCACCCTGGAGGAACCGGGCATTGGTGTGGCCCTGCCGGGCGCGAACCCTGCCGAACAGCGTGCGAATCTGGTGTGGCAGCTGCGCGCCGGCCTCAATGTCGCGGCGCTGCAGTGCCAGCGCTTCGAAACGCTGATGTCCAAAGATGTTTATGCTGGTGTCTTGACCAACCACAAGGAAGAGCTGGCCAAGACGTACGCGACGCTCACCAACTATTTCAAACGCGTCGAGAAGAACGCCAAAGCAGGCCAGCAAGCGCTCGACCGCTATGGCACCAAAACCTATATCGGGATGTCGACCGTGCAGGGCATTCTCGGCTTCTGCCAGACCTCGGCGTATGTCGGCCGCTCGGCGCTCTATGCGCCCCGTGGCGCGCTGAGCATCGTCGCGATGGAGCGGTTGCGTGAGCTGCGCAACAGCCTGCTGCCCGGTCGGGAACAGCAGTTCAACGTCGGTCACAATCCGCCGGTGATGACGTTCCCCAACTTGGACAAGCAGTGCTGGCGCAAGGTGAAGAAGGTCGAGGCGTATGACGTACGCTGCGGCCTGAACCCGATCTAGCGCAGTCCCAAGGCCTTATGCGCCTGCAACGTCAGGCGCCATTTGGGACGATCCATCGCCAGCTTGATCGCCGCCTGTTTGGCGGCCTCGCCTTCGACGCAGTCCATCGGCTGGACGAGGAAATGGCGGAAATCGAGGCGCTCCAGCGCGTCGAGGTCGATCCCGTCCTGCGGCCAAACCAGCTTGAGCTCGTCGCCGGACAACTGCGCCAGTGCATTGATGCCCTTGGGGCTGATGCAGAGCCAGTCGATGCCATTGGGTGCCGCGATGGTGCCATTGCTCTCGACCCCGATTTCGAAACCGCGCGCGTGAAGCGCGTCGATGAGCAGTGTGTCGATCTGCAGCATCGGCTCACCGCCAGTGATGACGGTGTAGCGCCCCTCCGCGCCTTCGCCCCATTCGTGTTCCACCGCATCGGCCAGCGCGGCGGCATCGGCGAACTTGCCGCCTCCGCCGCCATTGGTGCCAACGAAATCGGTATCGCAGAACTGGCAGGCCGCGGTCGCGCGATCCTGTTCGCGCCCGCTCCACAAATTGCAGCCGGCAAAGCGCACGAAAACCGCGCGCCGCCCCGCCTGCACGCCTTCGCCCTGGAGCGTCAGGAACAGTTCTTTGACCGCGTATGTCACGCGAGTGCGGGGTCCTGAATCCCGGCCTCCGCATAACCCTTGGCGCGCAGGCGGCAGCTGTCGCACACGCCGCAGATCTCGCCGTCCTGAGGATCGTAGCACGACCAGGTTTGCCCCGCGTCGAGGCCGAGGCGCGCGGCTTCACGAGCGATATCAGCCTTGGACATATCGATCAGCGGGGTGAGGACCTTGAAGCCACCTTCCTTGGTGGCGACATCGGCCATCGCCTCGAACGCGGCGATAAATTCGGGGCGGCAATCGGGATAGCCCGAATAATCGAGCGCATTGACGCCGATCGCCAGCCGCGTCGCGCCGACCGCTTCGGCCCATCCCAGCGCGAGGCTGAGGAAAATCGTGTTGCGGGCGGGGACATAGGTGACCGGAATACCCGGCATGACGCCCTCGCCGGGCACTGCAATCGAAGCGTCGGTGAGGGCCGACCCACCGAACCGTGTCAGGTCGAGCGGCATGACGACGTGGCGTTCCGCGCCGAGCATCTTTGCCACGCGTGCGGCGGCTTCCAATTCGATGCGGTGGCGCTGGTTGTAGTCGACTGTCAGTGCGAAGATGCGATAACCCGCCTCGCGCGCCATGCCGCCCGCGACCATCGAATCGAGGCCGCCCGAGACGAGCACGACCGCGGCTTCGCCGGGATTTGCCTTGTCCAATTGCATGAAGGCGCAGCTATGTGCCGCAGCGCACAAAAACAATGGGCCGCCCCGAAGGACGGCCCAGTTTTGACCTTTCGGTCATCTAGGGAGGAAGCGCACGAAAGCTCGTTCGCTGAAAATGTGTTTACGCGCGGTAGGGTTAACGTCCGGTTACCGGGTAGAGGTCTTCCGGCGTAAATTCGAACGCGTGACTGCAAAAGGCGCAATCCACGCTGACGATGCCACGCTCATCGGCCATTTCGGCCTTTTCGCCTTCCGGAAAACGCGACAGCACGTCACGGACATAATCGCGATCGCAGCGGCAACCGCGCGCCAGTCCGATGCCCGGCAACGTGCGGACTTCCTCTTCCTCGTTGAACAGGCGCCAGACGATGGTTTCGAGCGGCAATTCGCGGTCGAGTAGTTCCTCGTCTTTGATCGAACCGCCCATGATCGCGACATGCTCCCATTCGGGATGGTCGAGGCGCGTGTGCAGACGCTCGCGGCCCTCCTCACCCTCGGGCAAATGCTGGATCAGCAGCCCGCCGGCGACGAGCCCAGTGCCGTCATCGGCTGTGGCGATGCGGATCAGGCTGGGGATCTGTTCGGACTGCGCGAAATAGCTCTCGGCAGCTTCGCCAAGCGAATCGCCGTCGAGCGGAACGATGCCCTGATAACGCTCACCCGACGTTGCCTGATCGAAGGTAATCGCGAGATAGCCCTGACCGAAGAGCGAGTAGAGGTCCGGATGGGGGTCGAGGTCTTCGAGGCGCTCGGCATCGAATTTGACGTAGCCACGCAGCTTGCCGTCCTGGAAATCGCAGACCAACAGGTTGACGACACCTTCTTCGGTCTGCGCCTGCAGCGTCATCTGACCCGCCGAATCCTTGAGCGTGCTTCCCAATAGCGCGGTCAGTGCCAGCGCTTCGGCGAGCAGACGTTCGATCACCGGCGGATAGGCGTGCGCCGCGGCAATCGAGTCGATCGTCCCGGCGAGGCGCACGACGCGGCCACGTGCGTTACGCGACGGGATGATGAAGCCGAGACTTTGGTCGACGGCAGTACCGAGATTCAGGGCTGTCATGATCGCTCCCAGATGGGAACGGCCCGCGAAAATCTCAACCGATTAGGCCGAAGCACCACAACAGGATCGATTTCTGCGCATGAAGGCGGTTTTCGGCCTCGTCCCATACGGCCGATTGCGGGCCGTCGATGACCTCCGCCGTCATTTCCTCGCCGCGATGCGCGGGGAGGCAATGCATGAACGTCGCGCCCGGCTTGGCCTTCGTCATCAGCCCCGCATCGATCTGAAATGGCGTCAGCGCGGCGACACGCGCTTCCGCATCGGCCTGCCCCATCGACACCCAGCAGTCGGTGACAACGACATCGGCGTCCTGCGTCGCGCGCGCCGGGTCGCGTTCGATGGTCACGCGCGCGTTGGTATTGGCGAGGCGTTCGTTGGCCTGCGTCACGAACCCCGGGTCGGGATCATAGCCTTCGGGACAAGCCACCGAGACCGAGAACTGCATCAGCCCCGCCGCCTCGATTAGCGAATTGACGACGTTGTTGCCATCTCCCGACCAAGCCCATTTGCCGCCCGGCAGCGCGATTCCCCGTTCGAGCGCGGTCAACAGATCGGCCATGATCTGGCACGGGTGCGAGCGGTCGCTGAGGCCGTTGATGACCGGGACGCTGGCATATTCGACCATTTCGTCCAGCTTGGCTGGATCGTCGGTGCGCAGCATGATCGCGTCGACATAGCGGCTGAGCACGCGCGCCGTATCGGCCACGGTTTCGCCGCGTCCGAGCTGTGTCGAACCCGCGTCCAGGATCAGCGAGCTGCCGCCCAGTTGCCGGATCGCCGCGTCGAAGCTGGCGCGGGTGCGCGTCGAGTTCTTTTCGAACACCATCGCCAGCGTATGCCCGGCGAGCGGCGCATCGGCATCGGGCTTACCCTTGGGCCAGCCCTTCCGCGCCGCCTTGCGATCGAGCGCATCGTTGAGGATCGCGGCAACTCCGTCCGGCCCGGCATCGGACAGGTCGAGGAAGCTGCGCATGGTCAGGCGGCGACCGGCGTGGCCGGCACGAACGCGCGCGCACCTTCGCTCAGGCGCTCGATACATTCGGCGATGTGATCCTCGTTGATCACCAGCGGCGGAAGCACGCGGAACACGTTTTCGCCTGCGGCAACCGTCAGCAGCCCGTGATTATCGCGCAAATGTGCGACGAAATCGCGGCTGACCGCCGTATCCTTCATCTTGATGCCGAGCATCAGGCCCTTGCCGCGGATTTCCTCGAACAGATGATCGTGATTCGGGATCATCTGTTCGAAGCTCGCACGCAGCCGTTCGCCCATGCGCGTAACGTGAGGCAGGAAATCGGGCTCGAGAATCACGTCGAGGATCGCCTGCCCCGCAGCCATGGCAAGCGGGTTGCCGCCATAGGTCGAGCCATGCGTGCCGATGACCATGCCCTTGGCCGCTTCTTCGGTCGCGAGACACGCGCCGAGCGGGAAGCCACCGCCGATGCCCTTGGCCACGGTCATGATATCGGGCGTGATGCCGTAATGCTCATAGGCCCACATCTTGCCGGTGCGGCCATAGCCGCACTGGATCTCGTCGAGGATCAGGAGCAGGCCATGCTCGTCGCATGCCTTGCGCAGCCCGGTGATGAACTCGTGCGTGCCGGCGGTCATGCCGCCCTCGCCCTGCACGGTCTCGACAAGGAAACCCGCGGTCTCGTCGTCGATCAGCGCCAGCGCGCCTTCAAGGTCGTTGAAGCGGGCATAGTCGAAGCCGGGCAGCAGCGGCTCGAACCCGTCGCGCATCTTGGCCTGATCGGTCGCCGAAATCGCGCCGAGCGAGCGCCCGTGAAACGCGTTCTTGAACGTGATCAGCTTGTAGCGTTCGGGATTGCCGTTGACGTCGTGATAGCGCCGCGCGGTCTTGATCGCGCACTCGATCGCTTCGACGCCCGAATTGGTGAAGAACAGCGTGTCGGCAAAACTGTTGTCGACGATCCGCTGCGCCAGCGCCTCACCCTGCGGTGAGCCGTAGAGATTGGAAACATGCATCAGCGTCGCTGCCTGGTCGGCAATCGCCTTGGTCAGATGCGGATGGCCGTGGCCCAGCGCGTTGACCGCGATGCCGCTGGCAAAGTCGAGATATTTTTCGCCCCGCTCCCCGTAAAGATACACGCCCTCGCCTCGCACCGGTCGAACCCCGCACCGGGGATAGACGGGCATCAGCGGCGTGATCGGCATGGCGAGAACTCCCAAAGCAAAGAGGCGACCCGGTTTGGGCCGCCTCGATGCACCACTCCATAACGGAGCGGCGGGGTTCAGGTCAATTTAGCGACGATAGGGGTTGTCGTCGTCGCGGTCGTACCGGTCCGGCACGCCGTCACGGTCCCGATCAGAATTGGAGCCGTAGCCGTAGCCATTCCCGTATCGGCGGTCGCCGTCGCGCGCTTCGTAACGAACGCGCTGCTCCAGCCGTGCCAGGCGGTTCCAAAGATCCTGCCGCTCGCCGCGGTCATAGCCGCCGCCATAGCCATTATAGGCATATTTCTGGGCACGATCCTGGATCCAGTAGAGCTCACGGCTCAACGAACGCTGCTCCGACCCAGTCAGGGCGCCCTGACGGGCCAGACGGTCGATCTGCCACGAAACCTGCCGAATGCGCTGGTTGATGCCACCGCCATTATTCTGGTTGTAGCCATAACCCTGCTGCCCGCCCCAATATTGAGCGGTGGCAGGAGCCGCGGCGGCAACACTCGCCAACGCGATAATCGGAACAAGAAACTTACGCATCGTCACCTCCTATTGGTTCGACGCTCCGCTTCTAGGCGAGTCGACTTGGTCGCACGCTGAACGCGCCTGTTATCGCGGGTTCAGTTCTTGAGCTTCCACCCGCTCTTTAGAACCGCGTAGCTGATCACACCCAGCACGATACTGATCGCGAGCAGCACGAACCCGCCGATCATCACCGGCGAATCCGCCACGCCGATAAAGCCGTAGCGGAAGCCCGAGATGACGTAGTGAAACGGATTGAGCCGGCTGAACACCTGGAACGCCGGGTGCAGCCGGTCGATCGCGTAGAATGTGCCCGACAGCAGCGAAGCCGGCGCAATGACGAAATTGCTGATCGTCGCGGCGTGATCGAACTTTTCGGCCCAGATCGACGTCAGCACGCCCATCAGGGCGAGCATCATCGAGCCCAACAAACCGAACCAAAGGATCGCCCCCAAGTGCGCGATGGTGACATGGACCCCGGGCCAGAACAGCATCGCAACGAAGATCGCGAAACCGACCAACACCGCACGCGTCATCGCCCCGCCGACCATCGCCGCCAGCAGCTCGCCGGTCGACAGCGGCGGCATCAGATAATCGACGATGGTCCCCTGGATTTTGCCGACGAGCAGCGAGAAGCTCGAATTGGCGAACGCGTTCTGCATCATCCCCATGACGATCAGTCCGGGGGCGATGAAATCGGCGAACGCGACCTGCTGCCCGTCCACCGAAACCGGGGTTCGCCCACCGGTCGCGACCGTGAAGATGACCAGAAACAGGAGCGTCGTGACCGCAGGGGCCCAGACAGTCTGGAGCTGAACCTTGAAAAAGCGGCGCACCTCCTTCACATAAAGCGTCTTCAACCCGCCCCAGTTGACGTTGCGGATGATCGGCTCGCCCGGCTCATGCCGGATCGCGGTGCTGTCATTCATGCCAGCGCGTTAGGAGCGGAGACACGCACGAGCAAGGATTACGATGGCCTGGACCGACGAGCGGATCGATAAGCTCAAGACCATGTGGGAAAGCGGCAAGACCGCGAGCGTCATTGCTGACGAACTCGGCGGCGTTTCGCGTAATGCCGTGATCGGCAAGGCGCACCGCCTCGGCCTTCAATCGCGCCCATCGCCGGTGACGGCCAAGGATGATGCCCCGGCCAAGCCTGCCCCCGCGCCCAAAGCCGCTGCACCGGCAGAGCCGGCCGCGCCCAAGCCCGCGCCCAAGGCGGCTGCGCCAGCGCCGACCCCTGAACCCGTCGTCGAACGGATGGCGCCACCGCCGCCGAATCCCTTTCCGCCGCATGTGCCGAGCGGCCCGACCGGCGCCCAGCTGCGTTCGATCGGACCGGGCGGGTTCCTTCGTCAGGGGCCGGGCGACCAGGCTCCGCCATCGCAACCTGCACCGCCGCGCCGCCTGGTTCCCGCGCGCCCCTCGCCGGAAATTGCGGGCAAGACGACCCTGCTCGATCTCAGTGACAAGGTCTGCAAATGGCCGATGGGACACCCGGGCGAGCCCGACTTCCATTTCTGCGGCGACACGGTGAACCCGGGTTTCCCCTATTGCGTCCAGCATTGCGGCCAGGCCTATCAGGCACAGATGCCGCGCCGCGACCGCCGCATGCCCCCGCCGCTGCCGTTCGGCGGCCCGCGGGTCCGTTAAAAATCGGGAGAGCCGAAGCTCTCCCGAAAATTACTCTAGAAGTGGAACGCCGCGGTAACGCGGAGGCCGTGAGCGTTCAGATCGTTGCGGCTCGGCGCGATCGTCGTGGTCGTGCCGCCAAGAATGAACGGGTTCGTCGCCGCTGCCGAGCCGGGGCCCACCAGCACGCGGCTCTTCTTGTCGTTATAGCTCGAGTAGAGATACTCCATCCCGAGCGAGAGGCGCGGCGTGATCATGCCTTCGACGCCGCCACCCGCAACCCAGCCCCACGCGCCATGCGCGCCGCTGACCGCGAAGCTGTTGGCGGTGTTGGTCGTGAAAAAGCGGTCACGGACGCGCGCATAAGCGGCGCCGCCGGTCGCATAGAACAGTACACCGCTATTGGTGCCCGGCGTATAGCCCAACCGGCCGCGAACATTCGCGTTCCAGCGGAAATCCCGAACCAACGTGTAGCTCGCCGGCGTCGTGCTGAACGCCGAGGTGCTGTCGATGCTCTCATTGCGACCGCCCTCTCCGACGATACCGATCACGATGTTGCCGAAGCGCGCATCGGCGCCGATCCGGCCACCATAATCGAAATTGTCGCGGTCGTTGGCGCAGCTGACATTGGCGCTGCTGGTTGCTGCCCCGTTGCAGAAGCCCGGCGAGAAGGCATTGGCCCCCGTCGAATTGGTCAGCGTGGTGCTGAAAGGCGCCCCGCCGCGGCTGAACACCAGAGTGTCCTGCGTGTCGTTCGGTTGGAACGTCGCGCCGAAATGGCCACCGATATAGAAGCCATCGAAATACTGCGGCTCGTCATCCTGAGCCAGAGCAGGGCTCGCCAGGGCAAGCGCCGCCACGCCCGCAATCAGCAGGTTACGCATCGTTATTCTCCGTTTGTTGGTCGGAGGCAGAAACGTCCCGAGCGAAATTAAGACGCATCAAAAATGGAGATACGGGACCGGCTGTGGCAATTTTGCCACCCGCTTGCCGCGCGGCGCTCCGGCTTCCAATAGAACGTCATGAGCGATTTGTTCGACGCGCCTGCGGGCAGCGCGGGTCATGGTAATTACGACGCCTCGGCAATCGAGGTGCTTGAAGGGCTGGAACCTGTTCGCCGCCGCCCCGGCATGTACATTGGCGGCACTGACGAGCGTGCGCTGCACCACCTTGCCGCCGAAGTGCTCGACAATTCGATGGACGAAGCGGTCGCGGGGCACGCGTCACGCATCGAAGTGTCGCTGGAGGCGGGCAACCGGCTGACCGTCATCGACAATGGCCGCGGCATCCCGGTCGATCCGCACCCGAAATTCCCGGGCAAGTCGGCGCTCGAAGTGATCCTGTCGACGCTCCATTCGGGCGGCAAGTTCGACGGCAAGGCCTACGCGACGTCGGGCGGCCTGCACGGCGTCGGCGTCAGCGTGGTCAACGCACTGTCCAGCGACACCGTCGTCGAAGTCGCGCGCAATAAGGAACTATTCCGCCAGCGGTTTTCGCGCGGCGTCACGCTCGGGCCGCTCGAAAAGCTCGGGCCGACGCAGAATCGCCGCGGCACGAGCACCAGCTTCGTCCCCGACGAACAGATCTTCGGCGAACTCACGTTCAAGCCGGCGCGATTGTATCGCCTCGCTCGGTCCAAGGCCTATCTCTTCGCCGGGGTGGAAATCCGCTGGAAATGCGATCCCGCGCTGATCACCGACGACACGCCGACCGAAGCGGTATTCCAGTTTCCAGGCGGCCTCGCCGATCATTTGCGCGAACAGGTTGGCACCCGCGAAGCCGCGACCGCTGAGTTCTTCACCGGCACTCAGGACTTTCCGGGCGACCAGCAGGGCCGCGTCGAATGGGCGGTCGCCTGGCCGCTGTGGAGCGACGGCAGCTTCTCCTGGTATTGCAACACCATCCCGACGCCTGATGGCGGGACGCACGAAGCGGGCCTGCGCGCGGCGCTGGTCAAGGGATTGCGTGCGTTCGGCCAGCTGGTCGGCGCGAAGAAATCCAACGACCTTCAGCCCGAGGACGTGATGGCCCCGGCCGAGCTGATGCTCAGCGTGTTCATCCGCGACCCGCAATTCCAGTCGCAGACCAAGGACCGCCTGACCTCGCCCGAAGCCGCGCGGCTGGTCGAAAATGCAGTGCGCGACCATTTCGACCACTTCCTCACCGACAATATGGACCGTGGCCGCGCGCTGCTGGCCTATGCGACTGACCGGATGGACGAGCGCCTCGCCCGCCGCGCCGAGCGCGAGGTCAAGCGCAAGACCGCGACCTCGGCGCGCAAGCTGCGCCTGCCGGGCAAGCTGACCGATTGTTCGGCAGACGATCCCAAGGGCACCGAATTGTTCATCGTCGAAGGCGACAGCGCCGGCGGCAGCGCCAAACAGGCGCGGGACCGCAAGACGCAGGCGATCCTGCCGATCCGCGGCAAGATTTTGAATGTCGCCAGCGCCACGGCGGAAAAAATCCGCGCGAACAGCGAAATCGCCGACCTGATCCTCGCGCTCGGCTGTGGCGTGCGCGACAAATGCGATGCGGACGCGCTGCGCTACGAACGCGTCGTCATCATGACGGACGCCGACGTCGACGGCGCGCACATCGCGACGCTGCTGATGACGCTATTCTTCCAGGAAATGCCCGAGATCGTCCGACGCGGGCACGTCTATCTCGCCCAGCCGCCGCTCTACCGCATCACCGCGGGTGCGAAGTCACTCTACGCGCGCGACGATGCGCAACTGGAGGAGATCAAGGCGGGCGTGTTCAAGGGCCGCAACATCGAAGTCGGCCGCTTCAAGGGCCTCGGCGAAATGAACCCGGCCCAGCTGCGCGAAACGACGATGGACCCGAAAACCCGCACCCTGATCCGCGTCACGCTGCCGCAGGAATATGAAGACCGCGCCGTCGTCCGCGACCTCGTGGAGCGCCTGATGGGCAAGCACCCCGAGCACCGCTTCAACTTCATTCAGGAGAATGCGGCGCGCGTGGATGAAGAGGCGATAGATGCTTGAGGCCCTAGTCGGTCTCGGAATTTATGAGCTTGTTGCAGTAGGGGACTTGGTCGGGCTTTTCGTCGGCTTCGCGATACATCGCCTACGCTTGGGATGCGCCGCGCTATTCATCGTTCCGGTCGTCATGATCGTGGCGATCAACCAATGGCAAAGTGCTCACCCTGAAAACCTGAGATCGACCAGCGCGCTTGATTTTATATTTGGGCCATTGTGGCCGAGCATCGGCGCCATCGCAGGCTACTTCGCGGGTAGAATACTCAGGGAAGCTTGGCTCTCGCGACAAAATCGCCGCAGCTAAGGCCGTTACGCCGTCAACACCGCCACCAACGCCCGCACCTTCTTCTGACGCCACTGAGGCAGCGGGGCGATGAGCCAATAGCCGTGAGTGCTGTCGCTGGTCGGGTCGGCGGCGGCGATCAAGGCGGGGACGAGCGCCTGCCCTAGCCCCGCCAGCGCCGCATCATGCGCCAACCCCGCATCCGCCACGGTCAACGTCGCTCCTTCGACTTCGGGGCCGCCACGCCACGCAATCATCGTCCCCTCGCCCACGCTGGCGAAGCCGCGCGGGCCGATCGCCAAGCCTTCATGCTCGCCCGGACCATCCGCCCAGCACACCGCCAGGTCGAGATTGGCCTCGGTGAAATCGAGCCCCTCATCGCTCGCCAGCAGCAACAGGCGCAATTCGGGATTGTCGCGGCGGTAGGCCGCAAGGCGCGGCGCAAGCCAGCGCGCGGTGAGGTCACGCGGCGCAGCGATGGTCAGCGATTGCGACGATTGCCCCGCCTGCATCGCGCGCACCGCTTCCTCGAAATTGAGGAAGCCCTTGCGCAGCTCAACGAGCCCCGCCTCGCCCTCGGGCGTCAATTCGAGGCCCTTGGGCGTGCGGCGAAACAGCACGAGGCCAAGCGTGTCCTCGAGTGCGCGGATCTGCTGCCCGACCGCCGCGGGCGTCACCGCCAGTTCGTCCGCCGCGCGGGTGAACGACAAATGCCGCGCCGCCGCGTCGAACACGCGCAGCCCGTTGAGCGGAAGATGCGTCCGCTTCATGGCCTCACCCTCACTGGGCCGCCACCGGCGCAGTCAGCGCGAACTTGGGGATGGCCACCTCAAAGCTCGACCCATCTTCGGCGATCATGATGTAGGCGCCCTGCATGGAGCCGGTGGGGGTGCCGAGCGGGCAGCCCGAGACATAGTCGTAGTTTTCGCCCGGCGCGATCACCGGCTGTTCGCCGATCACGCCCTCACCCTCGATGACGTGCCGCTGCCCGCGCCCGTCGGCAATGATCCAGCGGCGGCTCATCAGCTGCACCGCCATGTCCGAACCGTTTTCGACACGAACGTGATAAGCCCAGAACCACTGGCCCTTATCCGGCATCGACTGTTCAGGCAGGAAGCTGACCGACACGCGCACCGTCACGTCGTGCGTCGTCTCGGCATAGGGAAACAGCGCGTTCACAGGCCGGCCGCCTTGAGCGCTTGATCCAGATCGTCAATCACATCCTGCGGGTCTTCGAGGCCGATGTTGATCCGCAGCATGCCTTCGTCGATGCCCATGTCTAGGCGCACCTCTTCGCTGAGGCCGCTGTGCGTGGTCGATGCCGGGTGCGTCATCAAGCTGCGCGAATCGCCGATATTGTTGCTGATATCGACGAGCTCGAGTGCATCGAGGATCGCATGCGCCTGTTTGCGGCCGCCATCGACATGCAGCGCGAAAATGCAGCCGGCCATGTCCATCTGGCTCATTGCCAGGTTGTGTTGCGGATGGCTCGGCAGGCCGGGGAACAGCACGCGCGGCACGCGGCCTTCGAGGAAGCCCGCAACCTTGAGCGCATTTTCCGATTGCCGGCGGATGCGCAGGTCGAGCGTTTCCAGCCCCTTCATTACCACCCAGGCATTGAACGGCGACAGGTTAGGGCCCGTGTTCCGCTGAAACGGTAACAGCACGTCGTCGATGAACTGACGGCTGCCACACACCGCCCCCGCGAGCACGCGCCCCTGCCCGTCCATCATCTTGGTCGCGCTATAGGCCACGACATCGGCGCCAAATTCCAGCGGCCGCTGCAGCGCCGCGGTGGCGAAGGCATTGTCGACGACGCTGGTGATCCCCCGCTCCTTCGCCAGCCCGCAAACAAAGCGCAGATCGACCACGTCCATCGTCGGATTGGCCGGAGTTTCGAAGAAGAACGTCTTGGTCTCTGGCCGGATCGCATCGACCCACGCCTGATTGTCGCGCGCATCGATGATCGTTGTCGCGATGCCGAATTTGGGCAGCAGCGTGTCGGTCAGCCAGCGGCACGACCCAAACGCCGCGCGGCCCGCGACGACGTGGTCGCCGGTCTGCAACTGGCAGAGGAGTGCCGTCGTCATCGCCGCCATGCCGCTGGCCTGGACGCGGCATGCCTCGGCGCCCTCCATCAGGGCGATGCGCTCCTCGAGCATTTCGACCGTCGGGTTCTGCAACCGCGAATAGGTCATGCCCTGCTGCTCGCCGGCGAAACGCGCCGCCGCATCGGACGCCTTGTCGTAAGTGAACCCCGAAGAGAGGATCAGCGGCTCGCTCGTCTCGCCCCATTCACTACGCGCGGTCCCGCCGCGCACGGCCAGCGTCGCGGGACGCCAATTGCGGGTGATCGATCGGTCCTGTCCGCTGCGGCGCTTCATGCGTTCAGTCCCTATGGGGCAGCAGCGCGCGCCGCAACCGCTCGACGAGCCGTTCGCGCGCATCGAGCACTTGTGCGGCACGCCCGGTGAGGAGGTTGGCGCTTAGGCGCAGCTCATTTTCCTCAAGCGCCGCGAACAATCCGCGCTCCTCCTCATCCTCCTCGCCATAGCCGAGCGCCGTCAGCAGTCCGCGCTCGAAGCGGGCCAATACCCCTGCCCAAGCACGTGCGGCAGGCGAAAAGGCGATCGTCGCGATCATCGCCTCCAAGGCGTCATAGACCGACGGATAGGGCTGGCCTTCGGGAAGCGCCGTGGCGCTGAGGACCGTGATCCATTCGATGGCCGCCGCCGGCAACGGCTCAGCGAGCAACGGCGCGCGGCTCTCGATCAATTCGACGGTCAGCCCGGGCAATTGTGTGTCCACTCGCGCACGAAGTTCGGCAACCACCTTGTTCCCGGGCATCAACACCGGGCGCAGCCGCCGCGAGCGCCCGCCCCGGACGTAGCCCGCCAGCAGCCCGTCTTCACGCGTCAGCAAACGAACGATCGTGCCATTCTCGCCATGCGTTCGCACCGCGCAGACAATCGCGTCGGCCCGGATGTGCACCTACTGCGCCGTCACGGCGGCATCGGCGTGGAAATGGTCGTAAACGACACGCGCCACGGCATCGCTGACGCCGGGTGCGGTCCGCAAATCCTCGAGGCTCGCTGCCTTCACGGCGCGCGCCGTGCCGAAATGCATCAGCAGCGCGCGCTTCCGCGCCGGGCCGATGCCGGGAACCTCGTCCAGGGTTGACGTCACCAGTGCCTTGGCGCGCTTCGCCCGGTGCGTGCCGATGGCGAAGCGATGCGCCTCGTCGCGCAGGCGCTGAAGGTAGAACAGCACCGGATGATTCATCGGCAGCGTGATTTCGCGGCCGTCGGGCAAATGAAAAACCTCGCGCCCGGCGTTGCGATCCGGCCCCTTCGCGACGCCGACGATGGCGACTTCCTCGACGCCCATCGTCTCGAGCACCTGCCGCACCGCCGACACCTGACCCTTGCCGCCGTCGACCAGCAGCAGGTCGGGCCACACGCCGCGTTCACGGTCCGGATCTTCCTCGATCGCGCGAGCGAAACGCCGTTCGAGAACTTCGCGCATCATCCCGAAATCGTCGCCGGCGATCGTCTCCGGCCGCTTGATGTTGAACTTGCGATACTGCCCTTTCACGAAGCCCTCGGGACCGCCGACGATCATCGCACCGACCATGTTCGTGCCCATGATGTGGCTATTGTCGTAGACCTCGATACGCTGCGGCGGGGCATCGAGTTCGAACAGTTCGGCGACGTCGCGCAGCAATTTGGCTTGGGTCGAGCTTTCCGCGGCGCGACGATCAAGCGCTTCCTCGGCATTGCGCTTCGCCTGTTTGACGAGTCGCACGCGATCGCCGCGCACCGGCTGCGCGATCGCTACCCTGCGCCCGGCCTTTTCGCCAAGGGCCTCCTCGATCAGCGCCTGTTCGGGCAATTCGCGGTCGGTCAGGATCGTGCGCGGCGGCGGCACTTCCTCGTAGAATTGCAGCATCGTCGCGGCGAGCACCTCATCCTCGGGCACATCGCCGGTATGCGCCGGAAAGACCGCGCGATGCCCCCAATTCTGCCCGCCACGGATGAAGAAGGCCTGGACGCACATCACCCCAGATTTACAGGCCAGCGCGAAGATGTCCGCGTCGCCAACGCCCTCGGCGTTGATGAACTGGCTGCCCTGAATGAAGGTCAGCGCGCGGAGCCGGTCGCGCAGCATCGCCGCGCGTTCGAAGTCCATGCCTTCGGCCGCCTCGCTCATGGCATCCTGAATCTTGGTCTGAACCGACGTCGCCTTCCCGCCGAGAAAGGCCTTCGCGTCTCCCACCAGATCGGCATAACCGTCCGCGTCGATCCGCCCGACGCACGGCGCCGAGCAGCGCTTGATTTGATACAGCAGGCACGGCCGATCGCGATTGGCGAAATAACTGTCGGTGCAGCTCCGCAGCAAAAACAGTTTTTGCAGCGCGTTGAGCGTGGTGTTGACCGACCCGGCGCTGGCGAACGGCCCGTAGTAGTCGCCTTTCGCCCGCCGCGCCCCGCGATGCTTCTGGATGCGGGGAAATTTGTGATCGGCGCGGATCAAAATGAACGGGAAGCTTTTGTCGTCGCGCAGCAGTACGTTGTAGGCGGGGCGATAGCGCTTGATCAGCTGCGCCTCGAGCAGCAGCGCCTCCGCCTCATTGTTGGTCGTCACGATGGTCATGCCGCGCGTCTGCGCGACCATTCGCTGCAAGCGTTTCGGGAGACGAGCGACCTGCGTATAGTTCGACACCCGGTTTTTCAGGGTGCGCGCCTTGCCAACATACAGGACGTCGCCACGCGCGTCGGTCATCCGATAGACGCCGGGTTTTGCAGGCAAAGTCCGCAACACATTGCGGATCGCCGCGACGCCGGCGTCCATGTCGGGCTGGTCCGAACCGCGGACGATGAAGGTGGTCTTTTCCTCGTTAAACCGGTCGGGAGAGTTCGGCGCCTTCATCACGGCACCACTTAGGGATTCTGGCGTTGCACCGCTACGCCGGAAGAGTCATGCTGCTGTCATGAAGCCGCTTTTGATCGTCGCACTCGCGACTTTCGCCGCGCCGGCTGTGGGCGCCGCGCCCTATCGCGCGCTTGGCACCGAACCCTTCTGGTCGCTGACCATCGATAACCACATCACTTACGATCCTGCTTCAGGACGGACGATCCGCGCGCGTACGCCCAAACCGCAAGTCGGTATTGCCGGGGAGACATATCGCACGCCGTTCATCGCGGTCGATATCGTCCACGCCCGGTGCAGCGACGGGATGAGCGACCAAACCTATCCCGACACGGTGACGGTTCGCGTGGGCCTCCGTCAGATGAAGGGCTGCGGCGGATTGAGTAATGGTGGCCCGCGCCCCCCTATACCAGCGGCACCGGCACTGGACGGCACGCGCTGGACACCGCTGACGATCGACAACCGCCCGCTGTTTCAGATGGCGCGGGCACGCGTCAGCTTCGATCGTGGGCGCATATCGGCCAATGTTGGCTGCAACGGCATGGGCGGTGCCTATCGCATCGAGCGCGGTCGCCTGTTCGCGCCGAACCTGATCGGCACGCAAATGGCCTGCCCGCCTGCGGTGATGCGCCAGGACAAGGCGTTTGCCGACCTGCTCGCGCAAGGCGCCGAAATCCGCTTGATGTCCGGTGAGAAGCTGGAACTCGTCGGCCGGCGCCACCGCGCAATGCTGAGCAGGGCGCGCTAGGCGGCGCTTTCGTCGCTGACCAGCTTGACCACCGGCCGCGCGGTCGTCTCGACGATCGGCAAGGGTTCAATCGCCTTGCCGCCGGTTTCGATCTGCAGCGTTTCGAAGCGCTTGGCCTGCGTCAGCACCTGGCTTTCGAGGCTGCCGACGAATGCATTGTACGCCGACATCGCGGTATCAAGGTTGCGCCCGAGGCGGCCGACATGCCCTCCCATCACGGACAGGCGCTGATACAATTCCTTGCCCAGTTCGGCGATTTCGCGCGCCTGCCCCGCCAGCTTCTCCTGCCGCCAGACGGTGGCGACGGTCTTGGCGATGGCGACAAGGTTGGTCGGCGTCGCCAGCAATACTTTGCGGGCAAAGGCATAGTCCCACATCGACGGATCGTGTTCGAGCGCGGCGGCGAGGAAATGCTCACCCGGGACGAACATCACCACGAAATCGGGCGTGTCCTCGAATTGGTCCTGATAACTTTTGCTGCCCAGCGAATTGATGTGATTGCGCATCGAGGTCACATGCGCCGCGAGGTGCGCGGCGCGCTCAGTCTCCTCCACCGCCCCGAACGCATCCTGATAGGCATTGAGCGACACCTTCGCATCGATCACCAGTGAGCGTCCGCCGGGGATCCGTACGACGGCGTCCGGGCGCAGGCGGCCGCCCTCCGCGTCAACCGACACTTCCATGCGGAAATCGGTATGCTCGGCGAGCCCGCAGCTTTCGAGCACGTTGCGGAGCTGCTGCTCGCCCCAGCGCCCACGGGCCTTCGGGGCATTACGCAGCGCGTTGACGAGGTTGGCCGCCTGGCTCGACACGCGTCCGGCATCCTCGCGCATCGCGCTGATCTGGCCCGACAGCAGCCCGAACGCCTCGCGCCGCTCGGCCTCAATCTTGCCGACCGCGCTCTCATATTTTTCGAGGCGTGCGTGGACCGGTTGCAACAGGTTTTTCAACTGCTTGCCCGACGTTTCTTCCGATTGGCGGAAACGTTCATCGGCGCGTTGGAGAAACTTTGCCTGCGCTTCGTCGAGCGTCACCTGCGCGACTTGCTTGAACTGCTCATGGAGTTGCTCACGCTCGCGCGCCTGCGCCGCCGCTTGCTCCTCGCTGCGCGCCGTCAGCTCGGCAAGCCGCGACCGCAACGCGCTGCATTCGCTGACCGCGCCGTCGCGCTCGGCCTCCAGCGACTGGCGCAGGCCGCGCAGCATTTCGCCCTGCGCGAGGCTCGCGGCATGATCGGCCTTGAGCGCCGCCGCCCCGCGTCCGCCGAGCAGCCAGCCCAGCGCCAGACCCACGGCCAAGGCGACGATGCCGATAACGATCAATTCCACTTACGAAGCCCCGTCCGATTCACACGATTCACATGGGCCAATGGGGTCGTGCTCAGTTCCCATTGACCAAGGGGAACATGCCATGAACTTCGCGCGATAGGAAAGCTAATTCTGCGCCGCTTCGTCGCGCAG
>DATJIN010000004.1:0-6296 GCA_035493275.1 Sphingomonas sp.
CCCGCAGCTTCGAGCGCATCCATCCGCCGCTGGAAATAGGCCCGGTTGCGTACGCCGGTAAGCGAATCGCTTAAGGCTTCGCTGCGCAGTGCGATCCGTTCGACATCGGCCGCGGCGTAATCGCGGTTGAGCAGGCGCACGCGGTCGGCAATCGCCAGTGAGAGAAGCACGACCTCGAACCCAATGGCGATGAAGCCCGCAAGGTCGACCCAATCTGATTGCGGCACGAGGTCGAAATTGCGGGCGATGCGCAGGTTGAAGACCATCAGCATGGGCAGCCAGGCGGCGAGATAATACCAGACCATCCGGCTGCGGCGGCGCAGGGCTACCCCGATGCTGGCGATGATGACGAGGTTGCAGGCGATGAACGCCAGGTTGAGCAGCGTGTCGCTCAGCCAGATTGGGATCAGTTGGTCGAATGCAGCAAGAACGCCCGTCGCCAACCCGGCCCCCGCTGCCCAGCGGCCGGCGCGGGCCAACCGCTCGTCACGGGCGTGGTCCTCGATCAGCGCGAAGAAGAACAACACGCTAACACCGACCAGCGCACCGGCCAGGAACGCATCGACCCTGACCGTCGCGTTGCCCACCAATCCCGGAAACGCGTAATAGATGACGCCGGACCACAGCATCATGTAAGTCATCGCACCGGCGGTCCACAGGACGTACCAGCGCTGGAACGGCGTCCGCAGCCAACTCATCAGGAACAGGCTGTAAATAAGCGCGCAAGCCATCAGCCCGGCGACGAGCGCCACGGTGGCCTGCCAGCGGCTTTCATAGTTTGCCAAGGCTTCGGGTGACAGCGCCTTGATTGTGCGCATCAGGCCGAGATCGCCCGGCGATTCATAGTCGATGCGGACCGATCGCACATCGCTTCCGGCGACGGGAACGGCGAAGCGGAGGTTGTCACCCAGCGACCAATTTTGGCCGAGCTCGCCCTGCGACCGCTTGATGCGGTAAATCTTGGTCGCAGTCGCGACTTCGACGGTGATCGCCGAAAAGCGGGTTTGATCGACCAGCAATTGCCAGCCGGGCTGAAGGGCGGCGAGCACCTGCGGCTCGGCAAGCACCACCCAGCCATGATTGGCGGACGGCGGGGGGCAGCGCGGATCGGGGGTGTCGGTGCAGCGGATGTAAGAGGCGCGAACGAACGTATCGGCGGAAGCGGGGGCAACGCCACCCACCAGCGCCAACGCTGCCAGCAACCACCACACCAGTCGCATTCGGATACAGGTTCCCCCTCTGTCGCCAGATGCGCAGCAAAGGTTAAAATTCCAGTAACGATTTGCGGTTAACGCCGCCCTCACCCCGTCCCGCTCATTCCGCAAAAACCGCTGGGCGCGAAGCCACCTCTTGGTTGCCCGCGCACCGCTTAAGAGTCTCGATTTACAGGGCTATTTGTGCCGAACTTGAGTGCGGGCAAGCGGTCTTTGCGATCGACGGTCCCAATTCGGTACAATCGCCAATGAAAAAGGCCGCCGGGCAGTTAGCCCGGCGACCCTTAGCATGGTCAGCGGCCGGAGGTTTGCCTCAAGCCCGGGAGACCTTCGATAGCTCGGTTAGAAGCTATGCTCCCGAACGAAACTCTCCGACCTCTGTGCTGAACCATGAGACATCGGATCACCTCCTTTCGCTAGCGCCGTACCCGTAGCTGGGCACACGCAGAATCTGCGATGGAGTGACGACGCAATCAAGGTCTTGTGTAAAATTTTTTTGCGCGACACTATTAGGGCTTCGTGGTCGTCAACGACGGCAATCCTCCACCACCCGCGCGATCTCTGGCCAAGGGGGGATGATCAGGTCCGGCTGCCCCTGCGCGGAAACCATGAAGCGTCCGCGCGAATAGATGATCGCGTCGAGCAACGGGTCGTTTGCCGCAACATGCGCCTGTCCGTTGGCAAACGGCAGCGTCCGGGCCAGTGTCGTCGTCCGGATTGAAAGGGACGTCGTCTGCGCGGCGGAATAGGACAGCGCGATATCCGGCCCTGCGCAGCGCAGGCTTAGGAGCGGCGGACCATCAACAGCCCCGAAACTCGCCGTGTCACCCGCCAAACTCCAGTTGCCCAGCGTCCGTGCGCGATCCTCCCACGACACTGGCGGCGGCGGCGGCAACACGGGCGCGGGTGCGGGTCGCGGGGCGACAACCGGTGGTGGCGGAGCTTTGGGCGGGGCGACGCACGCGCCAAGGGCTAGCAACAGGACAAGCGAACGCTTCACCCGCCGACCCTAGCCGCCGCACTGTCATGCGGCTACCCACCGATGCGGGAAGAGGGTGGAAATGGACGGCAAACGCCTCAAATCGATCATCGGCGGCTCGGCGGGGAATCTCGTCGAATGGTATGATTGGTATGCCTACACCTCCCTGAGCCTGTATTTCGCGGCCTCCTTCTTCCCCAAGGGTGACCCCACGGCGCAATTGCTCGCGACCGCCGCGATCTTCGCCGTCGGATTTCTGATGCGCCCGGTCGGCGCTTGGCTCATGGGGGTGTATGGTGACCGGCACGGCCGCAAGGCTGGCCTTGCGCTGTCGGTCGCCTTGATGGCTGCCGGCTCGCTGATGATCGCCTTTGCACCGACCTATGCGAGCGCGGGCGTAGCGGCCCCGATCTGGCTGACGCTCGCGCGGATGGTCCAGGGCCTCAGCGTCGGCGGCGAATACGGCACCAGCGCGACCTATCTTTCGGAAATGGCGACGCGCGAACGCCGCGGCTTCTGGTCGAGCTTCCAATATGTGACGCTCATCGGCGGGCAGTTACTCAGCCTGGCGGTGCTGCTGCTGTTGCAGGCGACGCTCAGCGAAGCACAGCTCGAAGCCTGGGGCTGGCGCATCCCATTCGTTATCGGCGCGTTGCTCGCCGTCGCGGTCTACATCCTGCGCCGCCGCCTGTCCGAAACTGCGAGCTTTTCCACGCAGTCGACCGAGCGCCCCCCGTCGACGATCGGAAATCTGTGGCGCCATCACCCGCGCGAATTCATCCTCATCGCGGTGATCAGCGCGGGCGGCAGCCTGAGCTTCTACGCCTACACCACGTACATGCAGAAATTCCTGGTCAACACGTCGGGCCTGACCAAAACCGCCTCGTCGCAAGTGATGACGATCGCACTGATCGTCTTCGCCCTGCTTCAACCGGTCTGGGGCCTGATCAGCGACAAGGTCGGGCGCAAGCCGCTGCTCATCGGCTATGGCCTGAGCGGTGCATTTCTCGCGGTGCCGATCTTTACCGCATTGGCGTCGGTGCAAACGCCAGCGGCGGCACTGGGGCTGGTGCTCATCCCGCTCACCCTGCTCGCCGCCTACACGTCGATCGGCGCCGTCTACAAGGCCGAGCTGTTCCCGGCGCACATTCGCACGTTGGGCGTCGCGTTTCCCTACGCGATTGGCAACGCGCTGTTTGGCGGCACTGCGGAATATGTCGCCCTGTGGTTCAAACAGACAGGGATTGAGGCCGCCTTCTATTGGTATGTCGCGGGCTTCTGCGCGCTAATGGCGCTGGCCTTCGCGCTACTGCCAGACAGCGCAAAGAACAGCCTGATCGCGGAAGACTAGTTCTTCGGGCGCCAAGTCTCCATCGCGCTACGCCCGAACTGCGCGATCATCTCGCCCACTTCGCGCGCCTGGGCCATCGATCGCGCGCCCTGTTCCTTGACGTAATCGGTCTGTGCCTTGACCACGTCCTGGATCGAGGTTGAGCCAGCAGCTGCGCGCAGAGCCTTGAAGGCCTCGCGAACATTCTCCTCGGCATGGTCGATAACCTTGGCGTTGAGCGAGGCCGCGTTCTGCGCCGCGCTCGACGCCGCCTCACGCACAGTTTCGCCCGCACGCTTGACCGCGTCGGTCGCGCCTTCGAGCCCGCTCTTCTTCTCCGCTTCCTTCGCCATCATGCCTTCTCCTTGGCTGTTCTCGGTTTCGCGGCTGGCTTGGCCGCCGGTTGGGACGGCTTCAGCACCGCCGCCTTCAGATCCTCGAAGGATTGCCGCAGCGCCGCGCCATAGGCGTCCGGATCGGGCATCATGTCGCGGTCGCTGGTAAAGCTGATCGCGATCTCGTCGACGTACGAATAGATCGTGTTGATCAGCCCCATGCCGTCGAACACCGGCCCCGTGCCGAACATCTTCACCATCTTCGCGCCCGCGAAGTAAAGCGGCACGCGACTGCCCGGCACGTTGGTCGCGACGACATTGAACGCGGGCGCATGCGCCTGCGCCGCGCCGATCCGCGTGTAGAGCCGCGCCGCCAGCCCCGCCAGGCCCGACGGGATCAGCTCGCTGAACTGGGTCAGCGTCCGCGCCCCGACCGCATTGGTCAGCCCCTTGGAATTGATAGCGTCCTTATGGACGTGTTCGAGCCGTTCCTTGGGATCGGCGATGTGCGTGCCGAGGCTGACGACCATTGCGGATACGAGGTTGCCCAACGCAGCCTTCTCACCCTCCCCGCGCACGCTGATCGGCGCCATCGCGGTCATGCTCGTTTCAGGCAGTTCATCCTTGTCGAGCAGATAGGTCCTGAGTGCCCCACCGATGATCGTCAGGATCACGTCGTTGACCGTCGCCCCTGGTAATGCGTCCTTGGTCGCGCGGATTTCGGCGAGGCTGAACGGGACGCCGTCAAACACCCGATGCGAAGACACCGGCTTGTTGAAACGCGTGCTCGGCGGGGTCCGCGCGCCGGCGATGGTCAGCTCACCCTTCCCCACGGCCGAAGCCAGCTTGGCGAGGCCAGGCACGGTCCGCGCGACCGTCTCCAGATATTTCTGTGGCTGGCGAAGCGCGTTGAAATAGCCTTGCACCAACAGGTCGGCGATGCCGGGCTTGCTGTCGGGCTTCCAGTCGTCGGCGGGAATGCGGTCGGGCTTATCGGGCGACGTGTCGTGGATCGCCGCAGACATTTCGACGCCGGACATGCCGTCGATTGCCGCATGATGCACTTTCGCCAGCAATGCGAAGCATCCGGGCGGCAGACCCGGGATATTGTCCAGCCCCTCGATGATCGTGAATTCCCACAGCGGCTTGCTCAGATCCATCGGGCGCGCATGCAGCCGCGCGACCTGGATGCACAGTTGCCGCCAGTCGCCCGGCTTCGGCAGCGCGATGTGACGGACGTGATACTCGATGTCGAAGTCCGGGTCCTCGATCCAATAGGGATGGTCGAGGTCGAACGGCACGCGCACGAGCCGCTGGCGGAACGACCGCGCCCCACCCAGCCGGCTTTCGATGAAGCGGAGAATATCCTTGAAGCGGACGAACCCGCCGGGCGCGGTCGATGGATCATAGATCCCCACCGAGCCGATGTGCATCGGCGTCGACGGCGTCTCGAGATAGACGAACGACGCGTCCTGTCCGCTGAGTTGCTGCATGCTCCCTCCGCTCGGTTCTTATCGTTTGCGCCGATGCTAGCGAAATCCGTCAGGCTGGCAATCGTCGTGGCTCCGCTCGATTTTGGCGGTGACGGAGGCTGTTTCGTTGATATGAGTGGTGAGAGGGAGGGTCGAGCGCGCATGTCGCGGTTTGCAATCGATTATTGGCAGCCCCATGCCGCATTGACCGGGCTGGTCTCTGGCTATCATCGCTACGCCGTTGCGCCTTCGATGGAGGCGCAGCGCGACGTGTTTTATCCGGCTTGGGCGAACTTGCGGATCAAGATCGAAAGCGGTGACTATCGCGTGACGATCGGCAGCACCGCATTCGATCCCGTACCGGACGCCGCCTTTTTCGGGCCGTCGAGCCACGCCGCTTATGTTGAAACGCACGGTGGCACGATCGTTGGTGCCGGACTGACCCCGCGCGGTTATGCGCGGCTGATCGCCCACCCGGCGACCGATTTCGCCAACAGCGTCGTGCCGCTGGTCGAAGCGCTTGGAGAACAAGCGACCTCGCTGGCTGCCGATTTGGCCGCGGCGCCGGGAGACGCGATCAAGGCCGTTTTCGACGACTTTCTGATCGCGCGCATGGACGCCCCTGCGCGCGACGATGCCGTCATCGAGACCTTGCACCGGCTGCTCATCGATCCGGAAACACAATCGGTCGAAACGCTCGCGCAGCGGCTCGGGATCACGCCGCGAACACTCAACCGTATTTCCAACCGCGCCTTCGGTTTCGCACCGAAGATGCTGTTGCGGCGGGCGCGCTTTCTGGCGTCACTGACGCGTGTGCAGGATCATCCCCGCCACGGCTGGGGCGCGCTGATCGACGAACGCTACCACGATCATGCGCATTTCGTACGCGACAGCCAGTTCTTCATGGGGATGTCACCGAGTGCCTTCCTCGCCTTCAAGCGACCAATGAATGTTGCATCGATGCGC
>DATJIN010000005.1:0-10328 GCA_035493275.1 Sphingomonas sp.
GGCGGCGGAGCGGCTTCGAAATGACGCGGCTGGAAGCCGCGGCGCTGGGGCAGAACGTCGAGCAGGTGCAGCGGGGTCATATCAGACATAGTCGTCGTTCCCGCCGCCACCCGATCCACCCAGTTCGATTTCACCTTCATCGGCCAAGCGGCGTGCGATGGCGGCGATCTGGCGCTGGGCGTCCTCGACCTCGGTGCGTTTGGCGCGGCCTTCGCCCAGCTCGTCGCGGATCCCGTCGGCCGCACGGCCGGATAGGCTGGCGAGCATTTGATCGACCGTGCCCTGCGGCGCGCCACGCAGCGCCATGACTAAGATCGGCGTGTCGACGTTGCGCAGCAGCGTACCCATGCCCTTGTTGTCGAGAGCGAGCAGATCTTCGAAGGTCAGCAGGCTTTCTTCGATCTTCTGCGCCATTTCCTTGTCGCGTTTCTTGATCGCCTTGAGCAGGCGGATGTTGGTCGATTTGGGCAAGCGCGTGACGATCTTCGCCGCGCCGCCGCGCCCATCGAGGTCGACGGTCACCGGTTTGGCCGGGCCGCTAGCATAGTGATCGAGCACGGCTTCGAGATCCTGCAACGCACCCGCGTTGATCGATTCCAGTCGCGCCGCACGGAGCACGAGGTCGCACTGCTTGTCCTCGTCGAGACCCTCGGTGCATTTCGCCGCGATCTCGGGGGTCAGGCAGACGAGAATAATCGCGCCGACCTGCGGATGTTCGTCGCGGAGCGCCGTGGCAATGGCGTCGTGATCCATCCAGCGGAGCCGTTCGAGCACGCTGGCGCAGCCGCTCGGCGCGATCTCAGCAAGCACGCTGTCGGCGCGGACATTGCCCACCGCCGCAGTGAACAGCGAACGCACGCGCGGCTCGGCGTTCATGCCGAGGCTGGACGCGTTGCGGTTGCGTTCGACGAATACGTCGAGCGCGGTGTCGATTTCAGCCGAGGATGCGCTGGCGACGTCGAGCATCGCACTGCCAACGCGGCGCATCTGATCGGGATCGAAGCCCTGGACGATGGAAGCGGCGTCTTCCTCACTGAGCAAGGTCAGGAGGATGGCCACCGCACGATCGCCCTGAACCGGCCCGATGGCCAGCCGTTCGGCGTCAGGCACGCGCGCCATCCTTCAGGAGCTCCTTCACGACACTGGCGGCCTTGGCCGAATCCTGGCGGACGAAGGCGCGAACGAGATTGGCCTTGGCTTCATAGCTCGGCGCGGCCTCGATCATTTCAAGCGTGATTTCCTTCGGCAATCGCGCGGGGGCGTGCGCGGTGGCCTGCATCAATTGGCCGGCGATCTTCTCGCGTTCGACGGCGCGTTCGGCGCGTGCCTTGAACGCCTTCTTCAGCGGACGGCCGACCAGGAAGAAGGCCAGCAGCGCGCCGAGGATCGCCAGGACCTGACGCACCACCGGCATGACCCACGGCGCTTCGTAGAAAGCGGGCTTCACCTCGGGTGCTTCGACGAACGGCCGCGCGGCGATCGCGACGGTATCGCCGCGCGTCTGGTCGAACCCAACCGCGCCCTTCACGAGGCTGTCGAGCTGGGCGATCTCGGCGGCGGTACGCGGTTTGGCGCCCGCCTGGATCGCCACGGCGACCGACAGGCGTTTCAAACGGCCGACGGGCTGATGCGTGACGGAGATTTCGCGGCCGACATCGTAGGAGCGATTGTAATTTTCGTCGGTCGATTGCGCCGGTGCTGAGGTCTGTGTCGCGGCCGGCGCGCCCGGAGGCGGGTTGGCCGAAGGCGGTACCGGCGTTGCGGTCGCCGCCGGGGGTGGCGTGTTCGACAGCGCGCCGGGGATGCCGCCCGCGACCGGCCCGTTGGCACCGCCCGCCGTCGTGCGAACGCCGACTTCGCTGCGCAGCGCGCGGTCATCCTTGGGATAGCTTTCGCGCGTCGACTGGCTTTCCGACAAATCGAGATCGGCATGGACCTCTGCGGTATAGCCGTCGACACCGACCAGCGGCGTCAGCAGCGTCGCCAGCGAGCGGCGCGCCCGCGATTCAATATCGTTCTGCAGCGACAGGTTGCGGTCGTCGAGACCATCGCTCGCCGAAACAAGCTTGCCGGCCTGATCGATCACCGACACATTTTCGGCGTTCAGGTCGGGCATCGACGAGGCGACGAGGTGCTGGATCGCACGAACCTGCGCGCCCGAAAGGTCGCGGTTGGGCTGCAGCGTCAGCATCACCGAAGCGGTTGCCTTGGGTTCGTCACGCAGGAACGGGCTGGGATCGGCGGCCGCGAGGTGAACGCGCGCCGATTTGACGACGTCGATTGCCTCGATCGTGCGGCCCAGGTCGGCCTCGCGCGCGCTTTTGAGCGTCTCGCCCTCAACCGCGCGGCTCGCGCCCATCGGCATGGCGCCGAGCTGCGAAGCGGACGACGGCGCCGCTTTGGGCAGCCCCTGCCCCGCCAGGAGCATGCGCGCCTTATAATAGTCGCCATCGGCAACCGTGACGTTCCCTGTCGAAGAATCGACATGATAGTCGATCCCCCCGGTTTGCAGCGCAGAGGCGACAGCCTGTTTGTCGCTATCGGCCAGGCTGTCGAAAACCGGACGCTGGGACGGCGTCTGGAACGCGAACCAGGCTGCGGCGGCGATGCCCAGCGCGCTGATCCCGCCAATCGCGGGCAGCATGCCGCGGATTGCCGGCTGATCGAAGAACGCGCGCACGGGGCGCAGTCGATCCGCGACCGAACCGTTTGCGAGATTGATGCCCGTCGCGGGCACAGGGATGAGGTCAGCCATCTAGATTACACCGGCATGTTCATGATGTCGCGATAAGCGCCGAGCAGCTTGTTCCTGACTTGCAAGGTCGCTTCGAAGCTGACCGAGGCCTTTTGCCGCGCAAGCATCACGCCCACGAGGTCGTTGGTCTCGCCGCGTTCGTAAGCTTCAGAGGCCTGCGTCGCCTGGGTCTGCTGCGTGTTCACGGCCTTGACCGCGTCCATCATTGCATCGCCAAAGCTGGCGGCACCCGCTGGTTGCGTACCCGCACGACCCGCCGCGCGCTGCAGCGCGTCGTTCTGCGTCAGGATGTTCGCCCGCATTTGCAGGAGCGAGGAGGAAGAGACTGGCGTCATACCAGACCGGGCAAGCACGAACTGTGCCAACAGCTTGGTAACCAGATTTTTAGGGACGGGACTTAAACAGGGTTCACGGCGGTCGTTACCGCTGATGGGCCGCAACTCCATTGTTGGGGGGCCAGTGGCGTTAGCGCCGGAAAGGAATTGTGATGACTGTCATTACTACGAATGTCAGCGCGCTGCGGGCTCAGAACGCGTCGCGCATGGCCGACAATCAGACGGCGACCGCGATGGCTCGCCTGGCGAGCGGCAAGCGAATCAACAGCGCCAAGGACGACGCTGCGGGTCTCGGCATTGCTACTCGTATGGAAGCGAACGTGCGTGGTTTCACGCAGGCGATTCGCAATGCGAACGATGGTATCTCGCTCGCGCAAACTGCTGAAGGCGCGCTGTCGGAAACCTCGAACGTCCTGGTTCGCATGCGCGAACTGGCCGTCCAGTCGGCGAACGGCACGCTTACCACGGCTGACCGCACCGCGCTGCAGGCCGAAGTCACGCAGCTGATCTCGCAGATCGGCGACATCGCGACCCGCACGACCTTCAACGGCACCTCGCTGCTGAACAACGCGTCGACGGCGATCAGCATCCAGACCGGCATCGACAGCGGCCAGACCGTTTCGATCTCGATCGGTGACATGCAGGCCTCGGCTCTGGGCGTTGCTTCGCTCGACCTGAGCACCTCGTCGGGTGCATCGGGTGCATTGGGTACGCTCAACACCGCGATCAATACGGTTGCGGCACAGCGTGCGAACCTCGGTGCGGCACAGAGCCGCCTCGAAAGCACGGTCAACAACCTCAGCTCGTCGGTGGAAAACCTGTCGGCGTCGAAGAGCCGCATCGAGGACGCCGATTATTCGGTGGAAACGACCAAGCTCGCCTCGTCGCAGATCCTCCAGCAGGCCTCAACCGCGATGCTCGCCCAGGCGAACCAGAGCGCGCAGGGCGTGCTGACGCTGCTCCGCGGCTGATCCCCACCAAGGGAAACAAGACAAGGCGCCGGGGTTTCATCCCCGGCGCCTTTTCTATTTGTGGTTCCGGCGGCGAGAATAGGTAACCGCTTGTAAACCATATCATCGGAAAACGGGCTCATGAACGCCCGGATGCAGATGCGCCAAGCCCAGACACTGGGGCTGAATCAGCAGCAGCAACAATCGCTGCGCCTGCTGCAGATGTCTGGCGTCGAACTCGAAAAAACCTTGGTCGACGAAGCCGACCGTAACCCGTTCCTGACCGTCGATCGCGGCGACGCCGGCAAACGCGTCCATCTGCGCGATCGTCCGGTGCGCGCCGCTGCGGTGGCGACAGGGGATTGGCTAGAAGGAATCGCCGCGCCCAAAGTTTCGCTTGTGGCGTATCTGACCGAACAGGCCGATCTCCAGATAGCGCCCGCCGACCGCACCATCGCTTACGCCATCATCTCGTTCATCGACGATGCCGGCTATCTCGCCGAGCCGGTCGATCAACTTGCCGACCGCCTTTGCATTGGCAGCGGCGCGGTGCTCCGCGTGCTCGAACAAGTGCAGAATTTCGAGCCCACCGGCGTCGGTGCGCGCTCATTGAGCGAATGCTTGCTGCTCCAGGCGATCGAAGCGGACGAAGATTGCCCCGCGATGCGCGCGTTGCTCGACAATCTGCCGTTGCTCGCGGAGGGGAAACTCTCGAAACTCGAGCGGCTGTGCGGCGTCGGCAGTGCTGAACTCGGCGCGCTGGTCCGCCGCCTGCGCCATTTCGATCCAAAGCCCGGACAGCAATTCGCCCCCAGCGAGCATGGCTGGCTCAATCCCGACATCCTCGTCCGCGAAGGCGGCAATGGCTGGCGCATCGACCTCGCTTCGGGCGCGTTGCCGACCGTGACGATCGACCGTTCCGCGCGTGCCGCCACTGCCAAGTGCCGCGACACCGACGACAAGAACTGGCTACGCGACTGCGCCAACGATGCGCGCGCACTGGTCAAGGCGATCGAGCATCGGCAGCGGACACTGCTGCTCGTCGCCACTGCCATACTCAAACATCAGGACGCCTTCCTCGCCAAGGGTGTCGGCGCACTGCGCCCGCTGACGATGCGCGAAATCGCCGATGAACTCGGGATCCATGAATCCACCGTCAGCCGCGCAGTCGCCAACAAGTCATTGCTGTGCCCGCGCGGCACCTTCGAATTGCGCTTCTTCTTCGCCTCGGGCGTGGTGCAGGAAAGCGGCGAAGCCGCCTCCGCCGCCGCGATCAAGAATGCGATCAAGGCACTGATCACCGGTGAAGCACCCGGCGCGGTGCTCAGCGACGATGCGCTGGTCGGGCTACTCCGTGGCCAAGGCTATGACGTGGCCCGCCGCACCGTCGCGAAATATCGCGAAGCGCTCGGCATCGGGAATTCGAGCGAGCGCCGCCGCGCTGGCGTTTTGCGCGCAGCGACGCTCAAAGCAGCCTAACGCGGCAATTCCGCGTCGCCGCCCAAGGCGCGGTAGAGGTTGGCGACGTTCGCCGCCCGCGCCAGTTCCGTCGTCACCAGACTGCGCCGCGCCGAATAGAGCGAACGCTGCGCATCGAGGCTGGACAGGAAGGTATCGACCCCGCCCTTGTATCGCGCATCCGCCAGATACGCATTGTCCGCCGCCGCCGCGACGAGATCACGTCCCGCCTTTTCTTCATCGCCCAATGTTGCCCGCCGTGCGAGTGCATCCGCCGTCTCGCGGAAAGCGGTCTGGATGGCGTTCTGGTAATTTGCCACCGCGGCATCGGCCCCGGCGCGCGCGACTGTCAGATTGCCCTTGTTCGCGCCCCAATCGAAAATCGGCTGGCTGAGATTGCCCGACGCCGACCAGTTGAACGACCCGCCATCGAATAACGCACCCAGCGCATTCGACGCGAACCCCAGAAGGCCGGTCAGCGAGATGCGCGGGAAGAAGGCTGCACGCGCCGCCCCGATCCGCGCATTCGCCGCGCGTAGGCGGTATTCGGCCGAGATGACGTCGGGCCGGCGCAGCAGCACTTCTGAGGAAATGTCGACCGGCGGCGATGTGATCGATGCCAGCGCATTGTCGATCGTCGGCGCCAGTTCCGCGTCCGCCACCGGCCCCCCGAGCAGTAACACCAGCGCATTACGATCTTGCGCGACCTGCGCGGTCTGCCGCGCGTAATCGGCCTCCGCAGTTTTCTGGATCGTCAAGGCTTGGTCGAGGTCGCTACGCGGCGCGATGCCGCCCTTACGCCGGGCTTCGGTCAGCCGCGCACTCTGCTCCGCCGCTTTGCGGGTGTCGTCTGCAATCGCCAGCAGCGAGCGGTCCGAGGCATAAGTGAACCACGCCTCGGCAACATCGCCAACCAGCGTCACGCGCACTGCCCGCGCGCCCGCATCGCTCGCCAGATACTCGTCAAGCGCGGCATTGCTCAGCGAACGCACCCGCCCGAACAAGTCGAGCTCAAACGCGTTTATACCAAGATCGACGCTGTAATTCTGCCGTACGCTGCTTCCCGATGAGGAGCCGCTACCATTGGCGAGCTGGGTGCTGCTGGTACCCTTGCGCAGACCGGCTGTGGCGCCGAGATCGACCGCGGGAAGCTGCGCGGCACGCTGGACGCGGTATTGCCCGCGCGCCACTTCCACATTGGCGAGCGTCGCACGCAGGTTTTGATTGTTGATAATCGCTCGTTCGATCAACGCGAGCAGACGCGGATCGCGAAAGATTGCCCGGCGGTCGAGCGGCGCCGTGACGGTGTCACCCGCCGGCAACGTCGCCGGGATCGCGGGTGCCGGTCGGACATATTTCGGTTCCATCGAGCAGCCGCCAAGCAGCGCGAAGAAGATCAGCGCGCGCTTCATGCCGTCGCCCCTGCCGGACGCTGACGCTTCCAGTCGCCGCTGAACAGCTTGCGCACCAGGACGTAAAACAACGGCACGAGGAAGATGGCGATGCCCGTTGCGGTGAGCATGCCACCAATCACGGCGGTGCCGATCTCGACGCGGCTCTTCGCCCCTGCGCCGGTCGAAATCGCCAACGGCAGCACCCCGAAGATGAAGGCGAGGCTGGTCATAAGGATCGGTCGCAGCCGCAATCGCGCCGCCTCGACCGCCGCGTCGATCGCGCTCTTGCCAGCTTTTTCGGCTTGTTCGGCAAATTCGATGATCAGAATCGCGTTCTTCGCGCTGAGGCCCATCGTCGTCAGCAGGCCGACCTGGAAATAAACATCGTTTTCCAGACCGCGCAGCACCACCGCCAGCGCAGCACCGACCAAGCCGATAGGCACGACCAGCAGCACGGCGATGGGGATAGACCAGCTTTCGTACAGTGCGGCGAGGCACAGGAACACGACCAACAGCGACAGCCCGTAGAGATAGGGCGCCTGGCCGCCAGTCAGCCGTTCCTGGTAACTCAACCCCGACCAATCGACCGATGTGCCGGGGAACTGCGCGGCGAGTTCGGCGATCCGGTTCATCGCGTCGCCCGAGCTTTTGCCCTCGGCGGCCTGCCCATTGAATTCGTAGGACGGCACGCCGTTGAAACGCGCGAGGGTCGAGGGCGCGGTTTCCCAGCTGACCTTTGCAAAGGCGGTATACGGCGCCATCTGCCCGCTCGAACCGCGCACCGACCACAAAGCGAGATCCTCCGGCCGCGAACGATACGGCGCGTCGCCCTGAACGTAGACGCGCTTGACCCGCCCGCGGTCGATGAAGTCGTTGACGTAACGACCGCCCCAGGCCGCCGCGAGTGTCTCGTCGGCCACAGTTGAGGTGATCCCCAGCGCGCCGAGCTTCTCGTCATCTACACTCACGCGCAGATTGGGACTGTCCTCGAGCGTGCCCATGCGGATCGAGGCTAGCGCCGGGTCGCCCCGCGCCGCCGCCAGCAATTTGTCGCGGGCAGCCTTGAACTGCTCGCGCGTGAGACCGCCGGTGTTGAGCAGTTCCATCGTGAAGCCGTTCGACTGGCCGAGACCGCGAACCGCGCCAGGCGCCAGCGCAAAGAATTCCACATCGCGCAGTTGGCGCCCAACTTCGCGCGTGGCGCGCTTGGTCATCGCATCGACGCTCTGGTCCTTCTTCTTGCGGTCGCCCCAGTCCTTGAGGATGACGAAGCCGCGGCCTGCATTCTGTCCGCTGCCCGCCTGCCCTTGTCCAGCGACAGTGTACACGCCGGTGACGATGTCTTTCATTTTGTTTGCGAAATAAGCCTGGATCGCGTCGGCTGCGGCAATCGTGCGCGGCTGCGTGGCGCCTGGCGGCAGGGTATACTGGATCTGGACCCGCCCTTGATCCTCCACCGGCAGGAAGCTGGTCGGCAGCCGCCAGATGATGAGGATCAAGACGGCAACCATCGCCCCATAGCCGATCAAGGGCCAGCGCGGCCGGTCGATCGTCGTCGCAACGCGGTCGCGATAGCGGTCCGATGTGCGGGCGAACCAGGCGTTAAATCGGTCGCCATAACCGTGAAGCTTCGCCGCCCATCCCGGCAGCGTATGCCGCTCCTCGCGCTTGAGCAGCGTCACGCACAAGGCCGGTGTGAGGATCAGCGCGACGAACACCGACAGGATCATCGACGAGACGATCGTGATCGAGAACTGCTTGTAGATCACACCCACAGAACCGCCGAAAAAGGCCATCGGCAGGAAGACTGCGGACAGCACGAGCGCGATGGCGATCAGCGCCGTCTGGATCTCCGCCATCGATTTTATTGTCGCGTCGCGCGGGCTGATGTCGGGTTCTTCGCTCATCACGCGCTCGACGTTCTCGACAACGACGATTGCGTCGTCGACGAGCAGGCCGATCGCCAGCACCATGCCGAACAACGTCAGCGTGTTGATGGTGAAGCCGAACAGCGCGAGGATGCCGAACGTGCCGAGCAGCACCACCGGCACTGCGATCGCCGGGATCAGCGTCGCGCGCCAGCTTTGCAGGAACACGAACATCACGATGACGACGAGGACAATCGCCTCGAACAGCGTGATCACCACTTCCTCGACGGAAAGCTTGATGAAATCCGTGCTGTCGAGCGGGTACATGTATTTGTAGCCGGGCGGGAAAGATTTGGCGGACTGTTCGACGACTTTGCGAACCAGTTCCGCGGTCTTGAGCGCGTCCGCCCCCGGCGCCAGCGACACCGCGATGCCCGATGCCGGAAAGCCGTTGAACTTGCTGATCGTGCCATAGTTCTCCGCGCCCAGTTCGACCCGCGCGACGTCGCCGAGTGTCACACGCGCGCCATTGGTCTGCGATTTGAGCACGATCTGACGAAACTGATCGGGCGTGGTCAGCCGCGAGCGCGATGTCACCGTCGCGTTGAGCATTTGCCCTGCTGGCGCGGGCTGCGCGCCGATCGAGCCCGCTGCCACCTGCGTGTTCTGCGCCTGAATCGCGGTGATGACATCGCCCGGATTGAGCTGCACTGCGGCAAGTTTGATCGGATCGAGCCAGATCCGCATCGCATATTGCGAACCGAACACGTTGAGATCGCCGACCCCCGCCGTCCGTCCGATCGTGTCCTGCAAATTGGACACGATATAATCGCTGATGTCGATCGGATCGCTGCGCCCGCTTTCGTCGTACACGCCGACGATCATCAGGAAGTCCGGGTTGGACTTGGTAACGGTCAGTCCCTGCTGCTGAACCTGTTGCGGCAAACGCGACAAGGCCTGCTGAACCTTGTTCTGGACCTGCACCTGCGCGATGTCCGGATCCACGCCCTTGCGGAACGTCGCTGTAATCGTCGCCGAGCCCGAGGAGGATGAATTGGCCGAAAAATAGATTAGCCCGTCGATCCCCGTCAGCTGCTGTTCGATGATTTGCGTCACGCTCGCCTCGAGCGCTTCCGCGGAGGCGCCGGGATAGCTGGCGCGGACATTGACGCTGGTCGGGGCGATGTCGGGATATTGTTCGACCGGCAGCGACAAGATGCCGCCGATGCCGGCCATCATCACGATGATCGCCAGCACCCAGGCGAAGATCGGGCGATCGATGAAAATGCGCGAAATCATCGCGCGCGTGCAGTCCCCGCGTCGATGCCAGACCGTGCGCGCGGCTTACTGCCCGCTGGCACCGGCACGATCGTCTGACCGACCTTTACCTTGCCCAGCCCTTCAACAATCACCTTGTCACCCGGCTTCAGGCCGCCGGTGACCAGCCATGTGTCGCCGATCGTGCGGTCGGCGGTAACTTCGCGCAATACAGCCTTGTTGTCCGGGCCCACCAGCAGCACGGTGGCGCGACCGCGCGGGCTGCGCGACACGCCGGCCTGCGGCACCAG
>DATJIN010000006.1:0-6573 GCA_035493275.1 Sphingomonas sp.
ACAGCGGGACCGGCTATTACAACATGGTCTATCGCCGCGGCGACGGCACGATCGGATGGGTCGAGCCAGCCCGGGCTTAAGGGGAATTCAGAAAACCATGTTCGAAATCACGCGCCCCGGCGCGGTGGACCCCGCGATGCAAGTCGCGGGGAAGAAGCCTCTGTTTCAGGAATTGGCCAAGCGCGCCGCGGCGGCGCACGGGCTCGATGCGGGCGCGGTGCTCGAGTTGCTGACCGAGCGCGAGCGGCTCGGCACCACGGGATTCGGCGGCGGCACGGCGATTCCGCACGCGCGGATTCCGGGGCTCGACCATGTCGCCGGCGTCTTTGCGCGTCTTGCGCACCCCGTCGATTACGGTTCGGTGGACGGCGTACCGGTGGATCTGGTGTATCTGTTGCTGTCGCCGGTCGATGCCGGCGTGGCGCATTTGAAGGCGCTTGCCCATGTCAGCCGGTTGATGCGCGACAAGGCGTGCGTCGCGAAGCTACGCGACGCGGGCTCGGCCGACGCGATCGTCGCCCTGCTCGATCCCGAGGATTGGCGTGACGCCGCCTGAATCGCCCGAGCGCGCGCATCATCGTGCGCTCGAATCGCTTTATCGCGCGGCGCCGATCAACACGCTGTTCCCGTCACAGCTCGAAATCGTGGAAGACGGGTTCGCGCGCATCCGCTTCACCGTGGGTGAGGAACATTATCACGCCGCGGGTGCGCTGCACGGCACCGCCTATTTCAAGATGCTCGACGATGCGGCGTTCTATGCGGTCAACAGCCTAGTCACCGACCGCTTCGTCCTGACCACCGCGTTCAACCTGCTGTTCACCAAGCCATTGAAAGCGGGCGAGCTGATCGCCGAGGGCCGCTGGATCAGCGGCAAGCGCCGCGTCTACGTCGCCGATGCCCGGCTGATCGACGGCGAGGGCGAGGAGGCTGCGCGCGGCACCGGCACCTTCATGCGCTCGCAGATCCCGCTCTCCTCGCTCCCCGGATACGCGCGGCCGTGAGCCTCGCCACTGGCGTGGCGGTCTCGCTCATGCTGCGGCGCACACAAGACGCGGGGGGATTCGCGACAGTCCTGGCGAAGGGCGGTGCCGAGGCCGGCGGAATCCTCATTTTGGGTGCTGATCGTGGAAAACCCGCAGTTTTGCTGGAACGGCAGCTCGGCCCGAATTTCACCTACGCTTGGCAGCAGACCGGCCCCGAATCGCCAGATCGATGGCCTGATTATGTTGCACTGCGGAAGAAATCGGATCCCGATTTATGGGTGATCGAACTGGACGTCACGGATTCGCAACGGTTCGTCGCAGAGAACTTCGCGTTCGATTGATAATCTTAACTGCGGATCGCACACACGGGCATCGATTGAATGCGCAGCCGCGCGCGCTCCGAATAAGCGGAGCCCTGACGCGGACGCAGACGACCGGACGGGTGGGGCATCACCACAGTAAAACAGACGACGCCACACTGCGCCCGGACGCACATGTAAACGGTTGAATGTCCATATTGTTTCGTGCCGCGAGCGTCGCGGCCTCTGCCTTTTTCGCTTTTGCCGCAGCCGGCGGCCTGACGAACGGCGCCTCGCTGCGCGCCCAGATCGTCACTCCGGCCCTCACCGCCACCGAAGCACTGCCCGCGTCGCCCGACGTTGCGCGCGCGCCGGACGATGGCATCGTCACGCCAGCGCCCGAAGCGGATGACACCAAGACCGCCAAGCCGGTTATCGCCTCGACTGCCGAGACGCCGATCGACGCGACGCAGCACAATTGCGTGGCGACCGCGGTCTATTACGAATCCAAGGGCGAACCGATGGTTGGCCAGCTCGCCGTGGCGCGCGTCATCATGAACCGCGCTAAATCGGGCCGCTTTGCCAAGACGCCCTGCGGCGTCGTGACGCAGCGCAGCCAGTTCTCGTTCGTCCACGGCGGCGTGCTGCCGAGCGTGCCGGACAACGCGATGTGGCGCCAGGCCAAGCTGATCGCGAAGATGGCGATGCAGGATGGCTATGCCGGCCCCGCCGCGTCCGCGCTCTATTTCCATGCCAAGCGCGTGTCGCCGGGCTGGAACCGCACGAGCCTGGGCGCCATCGGCAATCACATCTTCTATCGCTAAACTGCCTTTTCGGCGTTCCTGCGATGTTCTAAGGGGAGCGGATGCTTGAGGCGTCCGCTCCCCTTGTTGCGCAGGATGTCGCGCGCGGCACGGCACGCCTGCTGATCCGCCACGATTGCCTGACGATTCCCGAAGTTTCGCTCGGTAATGGCCGCCGCGCCGACCTGATGGGGCTGTGTCCCAAGGGGATTGTGACGATTGTCGAGATCAAGGTCAGCCGCGCGGACCTGCTGGGTGACGCCAAGTGGCCCGACTATCTCGACTATTGCGACCGGTTCTTCTGGGCGATCCCCGAGCATCTCGATCCCGGGCTGCTCGACCGGCCCGAACTAATGCCCGAGCGCGCCGGCCTGATCGTCGCCGACCGCTATGACGCCGCGATTGTTCGCGAACCCGCGCATGTCGCATTGGCCCCGTCACGGCGGCGCGCCGAGACGCTACGCTTTGCCCGCCGCGCCGCGCGGCGCCTGCTGGTCGAGATCGACGAGGGTTTGGACGCGCTCGTTTAGTTCGGGCCGTAATTGGCTTTCGGCTTGGGCTTGGCCTCGTCGATCATCCGCAAAATGTTCGCGGCTCGCGGGTCGCGCGCGGCATAATCGCGGGCGCTGAGCCCCGAACCGGCTTCGGCCTTGAGCGGGTTGGCCCCCGCGCGGAGCAACAGCGCGACGATCGTCGAATCGTAATTTTGCACAGCGCGGGTCAGCGCGGTCGCGCCCAGCGCCGATGGCAGATCGGGCTTGGCCCGCCGGTCCAGCAAAACGGACACGCCCTCGGCCCAGCGCAGCTGCGTCGCCATGTACAGCGGCGACAAATCCGCATTGTTCTTCACATCCGGGTCCGCGCCACGGCTCAGCAAGAAATTGAGATAAGTCAGGTCGCGGCGCTTCGTGACGATGTGCAGCGCGGTGTCGCCGGTATCCTGCGACTTGGTGTTGATGATCACCGATCCAATGCCCGCCTTGGTGAGCATTTCGCTGATCGTCTTGGCGTCCGAATCCCTGACCGCCTTCAGAAAGGTGTAGCTCTGCGAAAAGCCGAGCTGAGCCGCGGCCGGCACCGCCAGCGCCAAGGCTGCACCCGTGATGATCGTTTTCAGCCGCACACCCGACATTCCCATATTGCCCGCCTCCACTTGCGCGCTGCGCCCTCGCACCGCAAGGCTGAGGCGATGCTGAACAGATGTGTTCTTTTCGCCGCGCTCGCCCTTGCTGCGTGCCAGCCCGCGCAGAAGCCGCCGCTCGACGGTGCGAAGATCGGCGGGTCATTCGCGCTGCAGAGCGGCGCAGGCCGCACCGTCACGGACAAGGACTTCGCGGGCCAGTTCCGCATCGTCTATTTCGGCTACACCAACTGCCCCGACGTCTGCCCGACGGACATGGCCAATCTCGGTCGCGGGACTGCGGCCTTCCGCAAGGCCAATCCGTCCGCGCCGCCGGTCGCGCTGATCTTTATCACCGTCGATCCGGCGCGCGACACGCCGGTGGTGGCCGATAAGTTCGCCAAGGCCTTTTTGCCCGACGCGGTCGGCCTGTCGGGCAGCCAGCCCGCGATCGATGACGTCAAGAAGGCATTCGCCGTCTACGGCAAGGCCCAGGCCGGCGCCTCGCCCGGCAGCTACCTCGTCGATCACAGCCGGACGTCCTATCTGATGGACCGTGACGGCAAACCGATGGCGATCCTGCCTTCGGAACAGAGCGCCGAAGCGGTGACCAAAGATCTGGAACGATGGGTGAAGTGAACAGCCACCCCGAGCCCTCGGGCGAGGGGCCGTCAAAATGGTGGGACACGCTCCCGCTCGAACAACTCGACGCGGCGCAGTGGGAGTTGCTGTGCGACGGCTGCGGCAAATGCTGCCTGCACAAGCTGGAGGATGAGGACACCGGCGAATATTATCCAACCAACGTCGCCTGCCGCCAGCTCGACCGGCGGATGGGGCGGTGCAAGGATTATGCGCACCGCAAGGCGCTGGTGCCCGACTGCATCCAGCTGCGGCTCGACAATCTGCACGAATTCGACTGGTTGCCGCGGACGTGCGGCTACCGGCTGAGGGCGGAGGGCAAGCCTCTGCCCGATTGGCACCACCTCAACACCGGATCGTATGAGAGCGTCCATGAAGCGGGCGCCTCCACGCGCGGCTGGACGATTTCAGAGGTCGATGCCGGCGAGCTTGAGGATCACATGGTCGACCGCGATGTCTGAGCTGGTGTTCGAAGGCGGCGGGCGAACGCGCGAACTTGAAATCGTCCGTCGGCCCGGCACCCGCGCGATGCGCTTGTCGGTCGATCCGCGTGACGCCTCGGTACGCCTGTCGATGCCACCGCGCGCCGCGTTGCGCCCTGCGCTGGCCTGGGCCGCCACCAAGCGCGGCTGGGTCGAGGCGCAACTGGCGAAACTCCCCACGCCGCAACCGATCGTGCCGGGGATGGTGTTCGAGCTTATGGGGCAAAAAGTGAGGCTTGAATGGTCGCCCCACCATCCCCGAAGTCCCAGACTGGTGGACGGTTCGCTGCACACGGGCGGCCCCCTCGAATCACTCGCATCCAGGGTCACACGCTGGCTCAAAGCCGAGGCCTTGCGCGTGTTTGACGCCGAGACGCGGCAGCTCTGCGCGGTGCACAACCTGCCGCTAACGACGGTGCAGGTCGGCGATCCGCGCGGACGGTGGGGTAGTTGTTCGTCGTCAGGCGCGATCCGTTATTCGTGGCGCCTCATCCTCGCCCCCGCCGACGTGCTGCGGGCGACGGTGGCGCACGAGGTCGCGCATTTGACTCACCTCGATCACTCACCCGCCTTTCATGCCGAAGTCGCGCGCCTGTACGGGAAGGCCCCGGCCGCCGAGCGCCGCTGGCTCAAGAGCCACGGCACCGCGCTGCACTGGTTCGGACGGGTGGCTTAATAGCCGGGAGGCGGCGGCGGCTCGTCGCGGCGGCGGCGCGCTCTGGGGTCCTGGGCGCGCGGGTCGATGTACCGCGGGTCGCGCGGGTCGTAACGCGGATCGTACCGCTCGTCGCGCGGATCGGCGCGTGGATCATTGCGCGGATCGTTGCGGGCATCGGGCCGCCGGCCGGTGATCGATTCGACCAGATCGCCGATCCGGTCGCGGCGTTGCTCGCGCGGCGGCGCGGCGCCGGGGTCGACCTCGGACGGGTCGATCCGTGAGGTCGTGACGTCGGTGTTCGGATCGGTTGGCGGATCGATCGGCATGCCGTTCTCGTCGACGAACTGGCCGTCGGTCGTATTGCCGAAATAGGCTTCCTGGTCGGGTTCGAGCTGCGTCTCGGGCAGCTTAACCGCGGTCTGGAATTGCTCAACCGGGCGCTTGGCGACCGCCACCTTCATATATTGCGCAAAGGCGCGCGCGGGGGCGGTGCCCCCCTGCAGGCCCGGCACAGTCCGCGAATCGTCGCGGCCCATCCACACGCCGGTGGTGATCCCGGACGAAAAGCCAAGGAACCAGCCGTCCTTGTTCGAACTGGTCGTGCCCGTCTTGCCCGCGACCGGCCGGCCGATCTGCGCCGCGCGCGCGGTGCCGGTCGACACCGCGGTCTGCAGAAGATCGATCATTTGCGCCGCGACTTGCGGGGCGACGAGGACATGGCTCGCATCGGCCTGATGCTGATAAAGCACTTCGCCATCCGCCGAAGTCACCTTGGTGATGCCATAAGGCGCGACCGCGATGCCGTTCGCCCCGACGCTGGCAAAGGCGCGGGTCATGTCGATCAGCCGCACGTCGGACGTCCCCAGCACCATCGATGGGTGCGTGTTGACCGGGGTGGTGATGCCGAAGCGCCGCGCCATGTCGGCGATCGTCGTGGTGCCGACCTGCTGGCCGATCTTCGCCGCAATGGTGTTGATCGAATAGGCGAATGCGGTGCGCAGCGTGATCGTGCCCGAATAGCGCCGCGAATTGTTGCGCGGGGTCCAGCCGTTGATCGTCACCGGTTCATCGACGACCTGGCTTTCCGGTGTCAGCCCGCTTTCGATCCCGGCGAGGTAGACGAACAGCTTGAACGCCGATCCCGGCTGGCGGACGGCCTGTGTCGACCGGTTGTAGATCGACGAGACGTAATCGCGCCCGCCGACCATCGCGCGCACCGCGCCGTCGCGGTCGAGGCTGACCAGCGCGCCCTGCGTTCCCGCCGGGGTGTTCTGCGCGATCGATTGCGTCGCGGCGCCCTGCATGCCGATGTCGAGCGTGGTCCACACGTCGATCGGCTGGGTCGTCTCGTCGATCAGCGTGTCGAGCTGTGGCAGTGCCCAATCGGTGAAGTAGCGGACGCTGTTCTGCTTCGGCTCGGCGGCGAACTGGATCGCATCGGGATTGGTGGCTTCGAGGTCGGCGCTCGACAGCTTGCCCTGTTCGCGCATCACGCCGAGCACGACTTTCGCGCGCGCTACCGCTGCGGCGCGATCGGCAGAGGGGGAGTAGTTGGACGGCGCCTTGACGAGCCCCGCGATCACCGCCGC
>DATJIN010000007.1:0-59641 GCA_035493275.1 Sphingomonas sp.
CGATCAGCGGCATGTCCGGTGAGGTGCGCAGCGATCGTGCAGCGTATCAACCAACCCCCATTGCGCTGGACGTTGATGAAAGCGCGCTGGAGACGGTACGCAGGCTGATGAGCCATAGCCCGGTTCAGATCGACGAACTCGTCCGCCAGAGCGGATTGGCGGCGCCGGTGGTCAATGCGGCGTTGCTCGATCTCGAACTGATCGGCACCATCGTCCGCCACGCAGGAAATCGCGTGGCGCTAAATTAGGGGTGCCATTTCGCCTCGCGGATCCAGCGGCTCGCGAGGTATTTTGTGCCCTTTTTTACCGGCAACCCGGCATGTTCGCTCATCGGATCGACTGACCGGTCGGCGAGCGAATTGGCGAAGACGATCGCATCGCCCTTGCGTCCCTTCACCTTGAGCCCGGTCTTCACGAAGCCGGTCTCGCCGCCGTCATAGTCGTGATTTAGATAGACGAGGGCAGTCAGGCGCCGCTGGTTGTCCGCCGCGCGGACGAAATCGAAATGGGGTTTGTATTGCTGGCCGGGGCGGTAGCGCAGGATCTGCAGCGCCTCGCCATGTTCGGCCGCGCTGCCACTGGCCGCCGCCAGCCGCCGGTTCAGCGCGTGGATTGCCGGGTCTTCGATCAGCCAGTGCAGCGTTGCGCCGTCGGACCCCCGCATTGGATCCCGCACCAACTGCCGTTGGGCGTTGTAGACGGTCGACGGTTGATAGCCGGGTTCGGCGACGTCGCGCAGGTAGTCGCATTCCGCCGCCGTGAAGAGGCGTTCGAACTTGGTGACCATCGGGCTGATGCTGAGCACTTGGCCGACCGGCAGCACCGCGGGATCGCCCGCGGCGTCGAGCTTCATACGCCCGATCAGCTCGTGCGCCTTGCGCCGCGCCGGATCGACCTTGGCCTCGCGCTCAAGCCGCTCGAGCGCGCCTGGCCAATCGCGCGGCCCGGCCACCCCGTTGGCCATCAAATTCGTCGCGAACTGCGCCGCCTCGCGAACCCCCGCGACGCCGGCCTGCTCATAAAGCTCACGGCCGACCGCCGGATCCTGTGGCAGGACGCCCGACCATTTGAAATCGGCCATGACGAACAGCGCATCGGCATCGCCCGCCGCCACACGGCGTTGGACGATCAGCGCGGCCTCGGGGGCCCGCCCTGCATTGGCCAGCGCCAGTGCTTGTTGCAGTTCGGGGGAGAAGCGCCGCACGGGCCGGCTATGCCCCGCTTGACGCGGCTTCGAAAGCCCCGCCACCCTCGCGCGTACACGTAAGGACTATTTTCGGCCCATGCAGCTCGTCGTCGTCGAATCTCCGGCCAAAGCCAAAACCATAGAAGGCTATCTGGGCAAGGACTATCGCGTCCTCGCGTCCTACGGCCATGTCCGCGATCTGCCGCCCAAGGACGGGTCGGTGCAGCCCGACGATGGCTTTGCGATGGATTGGGAGACTTATCCGGACAAGGCCAAGCAGCTGAAGGCGATCACCGATCTGGCCAAGGAAGCCGACCGACTGATCCTCGCCACCGACCCCGATCGCGAGGGCGAGGCAATTTCGTGGCATGTCCGCGAGGTGCTGGCGAAGAAGAAGGCGCTGCCCAAGGAGGTCGAGCGCGTCACCTTCAACGCGATTACCAAGGCGTCGATCCTTGAGGCGATGCAGCATCCGCGCGAGCTCGATGAGGATCTGATCGATGCCTACCGCGCCCGCCGCGCGCTGGACTATCTCGTCGGTTTCACTCTCTCGCCGGTGTTGTGGCGCAAGCTGCCCGGCGCCAAATCGGCGGGGCGCGTGCAGTCGGTCGCGCTACGCCTGATCGTTGATCGCGAGCGCGAGATCGAGGCGTTCCGCGCGCAGGAATATTGGTCGGTCACAGCGAGCCTCGAGCAGGATGGCACCGCGTTCGATGCGCGCCTGGTGCGCTGGAAGGGCGACAAGATCGACCGTCTGACGATCGGCGATGCTGGGGACGCCGATGCCGCCAAGGCTGCGGTCGAGGCCGGTCGTTTTGCGGTCGTCGAGGTCGAAACCAAACCGCTGACCCGCAACCCGCCGCCGCCCTTCACGACCTCAACCTTACAGCAGGAGGCGGCGCGCAAGCTCGGCTTCTCCGCCACGCACACGATGCGGCTGGCGCAGGGGCTCTACGAGGACGGCGCGATCACCTACATGCGCACCGACGGCGTGCAGATGGATGGCAGCGCGATTTCGGCCGCGCGCGGGGCGATCGCCAAGCGCTACGATGCCAGCTACGTCCCCGACAAGCCGCGCCAATACACCGCCAAGGCAAAGAACGCGCAGGAAGCACACGAGGCGATCCGCCCGGTCGATTTCGGCAAGGACCGCGCCGGTTCGGGTGATCATGCGCGGCTGTACGAACTGGTCTGGAAGCGCGCGATGGCGAGCCAGATGCAGTCGGCGCGATTGGAGCGGACTAGCGTCACGCTGGAGGATGCCACGGGACAAACCGCGCTTCGTGCCACTGGGCAGGTTGTGCTCTTCCCCGGCTACCTCGCTTTGTACGAGGAAGGCCGCGACGAGGCCGCGGCGGATGACGAAGGCCGCCTGCCACGTCTTTCGAAAGGCGATGCACCGGCCAAGAAGGACGTGCGCGCCGAACAGCATTTCACCCAGCCGCCGCCGCGCTTTTCCGAAGCGAGCCTGGTCAAGCGGATGGAGGAATTGGGGATCGGCCGCCCGTCGACCTATGCTGCCACGCTGCAGACGCTCAAGGACCGCGAATACGTCAAGCTCGACAAGAATCGCTTTCACCCAAGCGATTCCGGGCGCTTGGTCACGGCGTTCCTCGAACGCTTTTTCGACCGGTATGTGAGCTACGATTACACTGCGAGCCTTGAGGAGGGCCTCGACGATGTGTCCGGCGGGCGCGAAGGCTGGCAGGCGCTGCTCGAAGCGTTCTGGAAGGACTTCAAGCCCAAGACCGCCGAGGTGATGGAGGCCAAGCCGTCCGAAGTCACCGCGGCGCTGGACGAGTTCTTGTCGCCCTATCTTTTCCCCGAACGCGCCGATGGCGGCGATCCGCGGCTCTGCCCCAATTGCGGCAACGGGCGGTTATCGCTGCGCGGCGGCAAGTTCGGGGCGTTCATCGCCTGCTCCAATTATCCAGACTGCAAATACACGCGGCAGTTCGGCCAGCCCGGCGGTGAGGAGGCGGCGGCCGAGGACACGATCCTGGGCAACGATCCGGTCAGCGGGCTGCCGGTCGAAAGCAAATCGGGCCGATTCGGTCCTTACGTCCAGCTGGGCGAGGGGAAGGAGGCCAAGCGTGCCTCAATTCCCAAGGATGCCGGGGCGCTCGATCTCGAATTGGCGCTGAAGCTGTTGTCGCTGCCGCGCGCGGTCGGCACCCATCCGGAAAGCGGGCTGCCGATTACCGCGTCGATCGGCCGGTACGGGCCGTATCTGCTGCACGATGGCAAATACGCGCGGCTGCAATCGACCGCGGAGGTGTTCGAAACGGGAATGAATGCGGCGGTTGCGAAACTCGCCGATGCCGCGGCCAATGGCGGGCGTCCCGCGCGTGGCGCCAGGGCGCCGCTCAAGGAGCTGGGCAAGCACCCGCGCACCGAGGCGGAGGTCAAGGTGATGGAAGGCCGCTTCGGTGCGTACGTCACCGATGGCGAGACCAATGCGACGCTGCCCAAATCCATCGAACCCACCGCTCTGACTTTGGAAGAGGCGGTGCAACTGCTCGACGCGCGCGCGGCGGCCGGACCGAGCAAGAAGAAGGGGAAGAAGGCCCCGGCGAAGAAGGCGGCTGCCAAGAAAGCTCCTGCGAAGAAGAAGTAGGGAACGTTCGCGCGCTCTCCGCGTCCCAATCGGATGCGGATCGCGACTTACAACGTGAATGGGGTCAATGGCCGCCTGCCGGTGCTGCTGCGCTGGCTGGATGAGACTCAACCGCACATTGTCTGCCTGCAGGAGCTCAAGGCGCCCGCCGAGAAATTCCCTGAAGCCGCGATCAGGGACGCAGGCTATGACGCCATCTGGCACGGGCAGAAAAGCTGGAACGGTGTCGCGATCTTGAGCCGTATCGGCAAGCCGCAGGAAACGCGGCGCGGGCTGCCCGGCGATCCGGACGATACGCATAGCCGCTATATCGAGGCGGCGGTCGGCGGCATCATCATTGGCTGCCTGTACCTGCCTAACGGCAACCCGCGCCCCGGGCCCAAATTCGACTATAAGTTGCGCTGGTTCGAGCGGCTTGCGGAACATGGACAAGGATTGCTCGACACCGAATTGCCGGTGATCCTCGCGGGCGATTACAACGTCATGCCAACCGATCTCGACGTGTACAAACCCGAACGCTGGCTCGACGATGCTTTGTTCGCGCCGGAAGTTCGCACCGCTTATGCCGATCTCGTAGCCCAGGGCTGGACCGATGCATTGCGGCATCTTCACCCGGACGAAGTGATCTACACTTTTTACGATTACTTCCGGAATGCCTATGCACGAAATGCCGGGTTGCGCATCGATCATCTCCTTCTCAGTCCCGCCATCGCGCCGCGACTGGACAGCGCGGGCACCGACCATCATGTTCGCGGCTGGGAGAAGACGTCGGACCACGTGCCGACGTGGATCGAACTGACTGGGATCGAACTGAAGGACTGAGAATGCGCGAAGGCAAGGCGAAGGTCGGCGATCTCGAACTGCATTACGAGGATCACGGCAAGGAAACCGACCCTGCCATCCTCCTGATCATGGGTCTGGGCGCGCAGCTGATCTGGTGGCCGGATGGGCTGGTCGAAGCGCTCGTCGCCAAGGGATTTCGCGTCATCCGCCACGACAATCGTGACATCGGCCTGTCGACCAAACTATCGGAGCATTCCCCGCCGGGTGCGCGGGCATTGCTTGCGACGGCGTTCCTCGGGCGGCCGCTGGAAACCCCGTACAAGCTCGATGCGCTGGCCGCCGATGCCGTGGGCGTGCTCGATCATCTGGGGATCAGGCAGGCACATATCGTTGGCGCGTCGATGGGCGGGATGATCGCCCAATTGGTTGCCGCCGCCTATCCCGAGCGTGTCCTGAGTCTGACCTCGATCATGTCGACCAGCGGGCGCAAGGAATTGAAGAAGCCGGCACTTTCGCTGCAATTACGAATGCTGCGGCGGCGCAATCCCGATGCGCCGCGCGAAACGAAGATCGCGGATGTCATACGGACGTTGAACCTGATCGGTTCGCCGGATGTGGGGGCTGAAGAGCAAATGGCGCGCGCGTCGCTGGCCGAACGCGCGGTCAATCGCAGCTTTTACCCCGAAGGCGCGCGACGGCAGCTGGGGGCGATCATCGCCTCGGGAGATCGCGCGGCGGCGCTGGCGCGGATCACCGCGCCGACCCTCGTCATCCACGGCACCGCCGACCGTCTCGTCCCACCCGATGGCGGCGCAGACACCGCGCGGCTTATTCGGGGTGCACGGCTCGAAATGATTCCGGGCATGGGCCATGACCTGCCGGTGCCGCTGTTACCGCGGATTGCTGCACTGATCGCAGAGCACGCGCGCGCCGCCACTACGGAGCGCGCAGCAGCCTAGTCCCGCCAGCTCGCGCCGTCGCGTTCGAGCAGGCCCTGCGCTGCACTTGGACCCCAAGTGCCGGCATTATATGGCTTGGCGGGCAGGCTCGCAGCCTCCCACGCGCGGTGGATGGAATCGATCCAGGTCCATGCCGCCTCAATCTCGTCGCCGCGCACAAACAGCGTGTTGTCGCCCTCAATCAGGTCGAGCAACAGGCGTTCGTAAGCGATGCGCCGCCGCGACTTGTCGAATTCGGCGGCCAGGCTGACGTCGAGCGCCACTTCGTCGAGTTCGATGCCGCCGCGGTCCAGTCCGGGCTGTTTGACCATCATGGCAATGCGGATGCTTTCGTCTGGCTGAAGACCGACGACCATCGTGTTGGGGAGCAGCGACCCGCGCTTGGGGTTGAAGATCGAATGCGGCACCGGGCGGAATTGAATGGCAATTTCAGAATGCTTAGCCGGCATGCGCTTGCCCGTGCGCAGGTAGAAGGGCACGCCCTGCCACCGCCAGTTGTCGACGAAAGCTTTTACCGCGACGAACGTCTCGGTGTTCGACGGCTTGCCCAGTTCGTCCGCATAGCTTTTGACCGGCTGCCCATCGATCGCCCCGGAGCCGTATTGGCCCTTTACGCTATTGCTTGCGGCGGTCGCTGCATCGAGCGGACGCAATGCGCGAAGCACCTTGACCTTTTCGTCGCGCACCGCGGTTGCGTCATAACGGGCAGGGGGCTCCATGGCGACCAGAGCGAGCAATTGGAGCATATGGTTCTGAACCATATCAGCCAACGCGCCGACGCCGTCATAATAGGATACGCGACCCTCGAGACCGACCGTTTCGGCGACTGTGATCTGGACATGCTCGATATGCGCGGCATTCCACACCGGCTCGAACAAAGCGTTGCCGAAACGCATCACGATCAAGTTCTGGACGGTTTCCTTGCCCAGATAGTGATCGACCCGGAACACTTGATCCTCGGGGAAGCCGTGCGCCACGGCGGCGTTGACCTCGCGGCTCGACTGCAGGTCGTGGCCGATCGGCTTTTCCATGGCGATGCGGGTGTGCGGACCCGTCAGCCCCGCCGACTCGAGGCCCGCGACCACCGGGGCGAACACCGATGGCGGGGTCGAGAGGTAATAAGCGATGCCATCCTTCTCGGCATCGCCGATCAGCGTCTTGAGGCACGCGAACTCCTCGGGCTTGTCAGTGTCGACCGCGCAATAATCGATGGCATCCGCGAATGCGCGGGCCTTGGCCTCGTCGTACAGCTCGATCGGCTTCAGCGCTTCGATGACCTTGTCATGAAACTCGCTGGTTTCCATCGGCGTGCGGCCCGATCCGATCATGCGGAACCCTTCGGGCAGCAAACCTTCGCAGCTGAGATTGTACAGCGACGGAAACAGCATGCGCTTCGCCAGGTCGCCCGTGGCGCCGAACAGGACGAAGGTCTTGGTGCGTAGCGGGGTCATCGGGCCTCCCTGACAGCAAAAAAGCCTCGGTTTCCCGAGGCTTTAAATGGTGGGCGTAGCAAGGATTGAACTTGCGACCCCTGCGATGTCAACACAGTGCTCTACCACTGAGCTATACGCCCACGGCTGGCGCCCTTAGCAGCGCCGGCGCCGGTGTCAAAGCTCTCCGAAGCTCGCGCCCTGAAAAATCCGGTCGACCTCCATCACCAGGTCGCGCAGGTGGAACGGCTTGCTGAGCACGCGGCTGTTCGGCACCGCCTGCCCGGCGCGCAGCGACACGGCGGAAAAGCCGGTGATGAACATCACGCGGATATCAGGGGCGATGGCGGCGGCCTTCTGGGCCAACTCGATCCCGTCCATTTCGGGCATGACGATGTCCGTCAGCAGCAAATCGAACCCGCCGGCTTCGAGATGGGGAATCGCCGCGGTGCCGCGATCGACCGACACCACGGAATAGCCGGATTTCTCCAGCGCGCGCTCGAGATACTGGCGCATTGCGGCATCGTCTTCGGCTAACAGGATACGGGGCATAAAACCTGCAGGTCGTTCGCGGGAAGCGGCTTTCTATGCGCGATCGATTGAGATTTTTCCAGTGAATATGCGTAATGCCGATGGTGAATATGCCGTCAGCCTTACCGCCCCTTGCCTCTCCCGTCGTCATCAGCGTGGCGCATGCCGCGCGCGATTACGCTGATCTCGGCGAATTGGCGCGCGTGCCGCTGGACGAACTGCGGCCGCTCGAGGATCGTCATGCCGATGCGCTGACGGCGGATGCCGGGCCGCACAAAGTGATTACGTTCGGCCACGCCCGGGCGTGGATCGACGTCAACCGCGAACCGCACGATCTCGACAGTTCCATGATTGCGGGCGTGAGCGCCCGTATCCTCAGTCCCCGCGCGCGGGGCGGGCTGGGGCTGATCCCGCGCCGGTTGAGCGGGGTCGGTGAGTTGTGGCGGCGCCCGCTCTCACGCGCCGAACTGGACGCGCGGCTGTTCGATTACCGCGCCTTTCATGCCGAGGTCGAATTGTCGCTGGCCAGTGCGCGCAAGGCTCATGGCCGTGCGGTGCTGATCGACGTGCATTCGATGCCGCCGCTGGCGAGCGGCGTGCAGGCGGTCGTCGGCAATGCGCATGGGGCATCGTGCGACCGTGCGATGACGGAATCCATCCTGACATTGCTGCGCGACGCCGGATTGAAGGTTGCTCTGAATCAGCCCTATGCGGGCGGGGCAATCGTGCGGCGGCACGGCCGGCCGGCGATCGGCGTTCAGGCGTTCCAGATCGAATTCGACCGCAGCCTGTATCTCGATGAAGGGCTTGACCTCCCAGGGCCGGGGCTGGCGGGGCTGCAAAATGTGCTGCGGCGGGTGGCAGATTCGCTCGCCGAGCCTGAAGCCGCGCTGCCGATCGCGGCCGAATAAAAAAAGACCACCCCGCGAAATCGCGGAGTGGCCAGGTTCAGGGAGGAGCGCGCCGTAGCGCGCTATCCGGCCGCGAAAGGGGGGACGCGGCGGACACAACTATAATAGGTTGACCGCCAATTGGTTTCAAGTCCGAACGGAAAAATCAGGCGGGAGATCGGTCCTTTAGGACGGGCAGCATGCGGTGAACCGTGCGATCCCGGTCCATGAAATAATGCTTCGCTGCACCCGCCAGGTGCAGCACCAGCAGTGCCAGCATAATGTAGGCAAGCTGTTCGTGACGCTCGGCATAGGTATGCGCTGCGGCCTCTTCCTGCGCTACGGGCAGGTAAGGAACCTGGAACAGGCCGTAAAAATCGAGCACGTTTTTGCGCTTGCCCGCCGACGACATGAGCCAGCCGGTGAGCGGCAGCGCGAGCATGAGGGCGTAAAGGGTCCAATGGACCGCGTGTGCCAACCCCTTTTCCCAGCTCTTGACCGTCACCGGCAGCGGGGGTGGGCGGTGCGTGAAACGCCAGGCAATTCGTCCGAGCGTCAAGGCGATGACGAGAATGCCGGTGGATTTGTGGACGCTCATCGCAAAGCCACGCGCGGCGGGGGCCATTCCCTCGTGGAAAAAGCCAATGATGAGGTTGAGGATGATCAGGGCGGCGATCGTCCAGTGAAAGAACATCGCCCCCTTGGAATAGAAGCTCCGGCCCGTGCCGTCCGCATATTCGGCCATCGCCGACTCCTTGTTCATGCCTGCGCGGGCGTTCCCGGCGCGGGGGTTTTACCCTGCGCCACCTGACGCGCAAAAATTTCGCGCATGACCGATAGCGAGAAGAGGTGCGCGTGGACCAGCGGCAGCAGCCCCGATTGCATCATCTTGCGCAGCACATCGCCCCGCAGGTCGCGCAACTTCTCCTCATTGACCATCTGGAAGCCACGATAGACGACCGGTTCGCCGCCTTCGTTCTGCTGGATGGTGACTTCGCCTTCCATCAGCAGATCATTGTCCTTCAGCTCTTGCACGAACGCGCCGGTGCGCTGACCCGCCTGTTCGAACCCTTCGAGGAACTGAAGCAGGCCCTTGGTGTGTTCGCTGATTTCCTCGCCGTCGAAGATCGCCTCGCCTTCGTCGGCCTTGGCGATGCCGCCAGCGGTCGGATCGATGCACAGCGACAATTCGTCGCTGTCGGGGCGCAGGCGCGCAAGCAGATAAGGGTAACGGCGGATATAAGCGGGGACGTAGACGTCGTCCGTGATCTTGCCCTCGTCATCGACGAAGGTGTTGATCCCTTCGTTGAGCCCCATCAGGGCCAGTGGCACGGGCTGGTCGCCAGAGGAGAAGATGATCGGATAATAGCGCTGCGCGACGGCAAACTCGTCGATGGTCAGTGGCACCGCATGTTCGTTCTTCAGGAAATCGGCGGTCTGGATGGGCTGATAGCGCCAACCGGCATGTTCCTGCTGCGACAGCGGAACGAGATCCTTATAGAAAAGCGGCAATCCCTGCTGGGCCTGACTGGCCATTCAATTTACTCCGAAAAACGCGAGGCGCCGCCCTATGGCGCGATGCCCGTTTAGGCAAGCGGCGGGATAAGCTTGCCGGGGTTGAACAGATTGCGGGGATCGAGCCCCTGTTTGACCGCGCGCAGGGCGGCGAGCCGCGCGGGGCCTCCGGTCCGCGCAAGCGCGTCGAGCTTCATCTGGCCAATGCCGTGCTCGGCAGAGATCGACCCGCCCGCCTGGGTGACGAGATCATAGACGTGGGCGGAAATGGCTTTGCCGGGATCGGCGCGCCATGCGCTGGCGTCCGCGCCGGATGGTGCGTTGACGTGAAAGTGCACGTTGCCGTCACCGAGATGACCGAAAGCGGACACGGTGACCCCGGGAAAGCGCGCTTCGACCGCCGCGCCCGCTGATTCGATGAAGCCGGGCATTGCCTCCACTGCCACCGATATATCGTGGGCAAGGGTCGGACCCGCCGCCCGTTCGGCCTCCGAGATGGAATCGCGGATACGCCAAAAGGCGGCGGCTTGGGCATTGTTGGCGGCAACCGCGGCGTCGTCGAACCGATCCGCGAGCGGTTCGAGCAAGGCGATCAGGCGTGCGGTCGCATCTTCGCCGACGAAATCGATCAGCACGTTCCAAGCGCTCCGCGTTTCGATCGGGCGGCGCGTACCGGGAATGTGTTCGAGCACGAGCTCGAGATCGTGCGCGGGAACGATTTCGAAGCTCTCGATCGCGCTGCCGCTCGCCTGTTCCATCGCGCGGAGCAGATCGAGGGCGACGTGCGGCGAAGCGACCCCGAGCCATGCGCTCGCGCTGTCGGTGACGGCGGGAACCAGCCGCAGCGTCGCGGCGGTGACAATCCCGAGCGTGCCTTCGGCGGCGATCAGCAGCTGCGTCAGGTCATAGCCCCGATTGTCCTTTTTCAGCGCGGCGAGGCCATCGTAAATCTGCCCATCGGGCAGGACCGCTTCTAGCCCCGCGACCAGCCCGCGCATCGTCCCGAAGCGCAGCACCTGCGTGCCACCGGCGTTGGTCGAGACGAGCCCGCCGATCGTCGCCGATCCGCGCGCGCCAAGCGTCAGCGGAAAGCGCAGCCCCTCCGCCTCCGCGGCTTGGTGCAAGTGTTCTAGGATCACGCCCGCCTCGACCACTGCCAATCCGGCGTCCCGATCGATCGAGCGCATGGCGTTCAATTTCCGCAGGGACAGGATCATCGCATTGCCGCTGCCGTCCGGCGTCGCGCCGCCAACCATCGACGTGTTGCCGCCTTGCGGGACGAGCGGGGTGCCGGTTTCGCCAGCGATCCGCACCGCCGCCGCAACCTCGGCCGTCGACCGCGGTTCGATCAAAGCTAGGGCGCGGCCACGATAGATTCCGCGCCAGTCGCTCAGCCAGGGCTCCAGATCGCCGGGACCGGTGACCACGCGATCCGCGCCCAACCGATCGCGAAGTATTTGCACGGTCGAATTCATGGGTTGTTCAACCGCTTGACCCCAAGGGCACGGCTCGCAATGAGCAGTCCGTTTTGACGATATTTGCCTACGTCCTCGCCATGGCGGCCGCAAGCGCGGACGCGGGCTCAGTCGAAATGGCCCAGCTGACCATCCGTCAGCGGATCGTCATCCGTGTGCCCGCCGCGCCTTACACAGCCCCGCTGCCCGCCCAGCGCTTGCGGTGGAAGGAAAAGGGCGGACCCAAATGCATTCCGATGAACGGGCTGGCGGCGGCGGCGATTTTCAAGGCCGACGCGGTCGATCTGATGATGCGTGGCGGCAAGCGCCTGCGCGCACTGCTGGACGACGAATGCCCTGCGCTCGATTTCTATGCGGGCTTTTATATCATGCCCAGCGAGGACGGCCGTATCTGCGCCGGACGCGACATCATTCATAGCCGCGCGGGCGGCAAATGCGGCATCGCGAAGTTCAAGACTTTGGAACTCGACAAGTAGCTTTCCTTGACTCGGGGGCGTCGCGCCCGCACCGCACGCAGCAATGAGTTTCGCCGACCTCCATCTTTCCGACGAACTGCTGCGCGCAGTGAACGAGTCCGGCTACACCGAGCCGACCCCGATCCAGCGTCAGGCGATCCCCAATGTGCTGATGATGCGCGACCTGATCGGCATTGCGCAGACGGGGACGGGCAAGACCGCCGCCTTCGTGTTGCCGATGATCGACATCCTCGGCAACGGCCGCGCCCGCGCGAGGATGCCTCGCAGTCTGATTTTGGAGCCGACGCGCGAGCTCGCTGCGCAGGTTGCCGAGAATTTCGAGAAATACGGCAAGTACCATAAGCTCTCGATGGCGCTGCTTATCGGCGGTGTGCAGATGGGCGACCAGGTCAAGGCGCTGGAAAAGGGCGTCGACGTCCTGATCGCCACGCCGGGTCGGCTGATGGACCTGTTCGAACGCGGGAAGATCCTGCTCACCGGTTGCAACTTGCTGGTGATCGACGAGGCCGACCGGATGCTCGACATGGGGTTCATTCCCGACATCGAGACGATCTGCACCAAGCTGCCCAAGGACCGGCAGACCCTGCTGTTTTCGGCAACGATGCCCGCGCCGATCAAGAAGCTGGCCGACAAGTTCTTGTCGAACCCGAAGCAGGTCGAGGTGGCGCGACCGGCGTCGGCCAACCTGAACATCGACCAGAAGCTTGTTGAGGTTTCGTCGCGCGGTAAGAAAGATGCGCTGACCGACATTTTGCGCGCAGAGGGCGCGTCGTCTGTGATCGTCTTTTCGAACCGGAAGACGACGGTGCGCGATCTGGCGCAGAGTTTGTCCCGCGCCGGGTTTAAGGCTGGTCAGATCCAGGGCGACATGGCCCAGGCCGAGCGCATCCGCGAACTGGACCGGTTCAAGACGGGCGAGATCACCATCCTGGTCGCCTCCGACGTCGCGGCGCGCGGGCTCGACGTGAAGGGCGTCAGCCATGTCGTGAACTACGATGTGCCGTGGCACCCTGACGATTATGTGCACCGCATCGGCCGCACCGGGCGGGCGGGGGCCAAGGGCAAGGCGTTCACGCTGGTCACGCCCGAGGATGCCGAGGCGATCGCCAATATTGAAAAGCTGACCGCGACCAAAATCGAGCGGGTCGGCAAGGCACCGAAGGCGGTCGCAGAACCGGCTGCCGCTGCCGCGGAGAAACCGCGCCGCGAACGCGCCAAGCCTGCGGCCAAGACCGAGCCGGCGCCAAGCATCGCAAACGCTGACGCGACGGAAGCGGCGAAGCCCGCGCCGCGCCGTAAAGCCGAGCCACGCAAAACTGCCGAGGCGAAATCGGCCGCGCCTGCGCCCAAGCAGGACGACGACTGGAACGGCCCCGTGCCCAGCTTCCTCAATTTCGGGTTCGACAGCACGCCGGAGCCGTCCGAAGATCAGTGAAAATCGCGCGAGTTGGGCAGGATCCGCACGTCGCGCGGATGGCTGCCGCGCGGCGTTTTGTAACGCGATGGCTGAGGATGCTCGAACTCGTCCGCGCGTGAGAGGACGAGTTGCGGCGTATGATCCTCGGACAACCGCTTGAGCTCATGCGTGCGGTCCCACACGCGATCCACCATCAGGTGCATGACACCCTCGGGGCTGCGCTGCACCTCCCCCTCGGCGAGCAACACCCGAGCCGCCATCACTTCAAGCCGGAACCGCTCGAACGTCCGCGCCCACAGGACGAGGTTGCAGACGCCGGTTTCGTCCTCGAGTGTCACGAAGATCGCATTGCCCTTGCCCGGCCGCTGGCGCACGAGGACGACGCCTGCCACCTTGGCGCGGGTGCCGTTGTTACGCTTCGAATATTCGTCGCAGCTGAGCACGCCTTCATCCGCAAGCATCCCGCGCAGAAAGGTCATCGGATGGTCCTTCAGCGACATCCGCGTGACCTGATAATCAGCGACCACTTCCTCGCTCAACGGCATTTCGGGCAGTTGCGCATCGGGTTCGTCGGCGAGTTCGGGTGAATTGCCGAACGCGAACAGCGGCAATGACTTGGGCGGGGTCCGGCGAACTTCCCACAATCCTTCGCGCCGGACGTGCCCGAGCGATTGTAGCACATCGGCATCGGCGAGAAGATTGAGAGCACGCGCGGGTAGATTGGCGCGCCGGGAAAGGTCTTCGATTGAGCAGAAGGCGCGTTCTTCACGCCTGATCTTCTCAATCTCGCCACCCCAATCCTCTTTAAAACCATCGATCTGTCGGAAACCGAGACGCACCGCTGGTATTGCGCCGTCCAATGCTATGCGATTGTCCCACTCGCTGGCGTTGACATCGATCGGTAGAACGATCGCACCATAGTTTTGCGCGTCCCTGATGATTTGCGCTGGTGCGTAAAATCCCATGGGCTGGGAGTTGAGCAACGCCGCACAAAAGGCGGCTGGATAGTGCCGCTTCAAGTAAGACGACACATAGACGAGAATAGCGAATGACAGGGCATGGCTTTCGGGAAAACCGTAGCTGCCAAACCCCTTGATTTGGTCGAAGCAGCGGCGGGCAAAGGCCTCGTCGTAGCCCCGCGCGGTCATGCCTCCGACCATCTTATCCTCGAACTGCGGCATGGTACCCACGTTGCGGAAAGTGGCCATGGCACGACGCAACTGATTGGCTTCGTCTGGCGTGAAGCTGGCTGCAGTGATGGCGAGCTGCATCGCCTGTTCCTGAAATAATGGAACGCCCAACGTCTTTCCGAGAATGGCGTGGAGCTCATCTGGAGGATGTGGCTTAGCGGGAGACGGAAAGCTCCACTCCTCCTTGCACTGGCGACGTCGCAGATAGGGATGAACCATATCGCCCTGAATCGGTCCAGGTCGGACGATCGCCACCTGTACGACAAGATCGTAAAGTTCGCGAGGCTCAAGTCGCGGCAACATGTTCATCTGCGCGCGGCTTTCGACCTGGAACACGCCGACACTATCGCCATCGCATAGCATGTCATAGGTTGCCGGACAGGCATCGGGGATCGTCTCAAGCCGGTAATCCGGTCCTCCGTAACCCCTGATCAGGTCGAATGCCTTGCGGATGCAAGTGAGCATGCCGAGCGCGAGGATGTCGACCTTCATCAGCCCGAGCGCGTCGATATCGTCCTTGTCCCACTCGACATAGGTACGGTCGTCCATTGCCGCCCAATGCAGCGGGACAGTCTCGTCGAGCCGGTCTTCGGTCAGCACGAACCCGCCGACATGCTGCGACAAATGCCGGGGAGCGTTCAGCAACTGGTCAACGAGGTATTTGAGCCGCGCGATTTCAGGCGTTTCGAGGCTGAAGCCGCTTTGTTCGACGCGTTCGTCTTCGAGCTTGCCGGCATAGCTGCCCCAGACGGTTGAGGTTAGTCGCTGGGTGACGTCCTCGGTCAGACCGAGCGCCTTGCCGACTTCGCGGACGGCCGAACGCGGGCGATAATGAATGACCGTGGCGACGATGCCAGCGCGATGACGCCCATAACGATCATAGACATATTGCATCACCTCTTCACGACGCTCGTGTTCGAAATCCACGTCGATGTCGGGCGGTTCGCCGCGTTTTTCCGAGATGAAGCGCGAAAACAGGAGATTGTATTTTGTCGGATCGACCGAGGTGATGCCGAGTAAATAACAGACTGCAGAGTTGGCTGCCGAGCCGCGCCCCTGGCACAGGATCGGCGGGTCGAGCGATCTCGCGTGCCGGACGATGTCGTGCACTGTCAGGAAATAATAAGCGTAACCGCATTTACGAATGATGCTCAGCTCGTCCATGAGCAGGGCTGACATCTTTTCAGGGACGCCTTCGGGGAAACGCTCGCGGGCTGCCTCTATCGAAATGTGTTCGAGCCAATCCATTGGATCCCAGCCTTGGGGTACCGGCTCGTGCGGATATTCGTAACGCAGCTGATCGAGAGTGAAATCGATCCGGTTGAGAATATCCTGCTGAGCGGCGATCGCTTCGGGGATTTTGGCGAATAGCCGGGCCAGTTCGCCGGGAGCTTTCAAATGCCGCTCGCCATTGGCTTCGAGCAGGCGACCGGCTTTCGCGATTGTCACGCCTTCGCGGATGCAGGTGACGACATCGTGGAGCGGGCGGTCTTCGGCAGTCGCGTAGAGCGCATCGCCGATCGCGACGAGCGGCACACCGGTCTGGCGAGACAGGGTTTTCAGCATCTGCACGCCACGTTTGTGGCGGCCGTCAAAGCTTGGTGTAGCAGCGAGCCAGACATTGCCTGGTGATGCACGGGCAAGCTGGTGTAACAGGAAGCTGTAAGCCTGCCGGTCCATCGGTTCGCGGGACGCACGCGTGGTGAACATATCGATTGGGCCGAATTGTTCGGACTTGAACTTTTCCGTGTAACGCTTGTGTTTGAGAGGCGCCGATCGCTGCTCGACGACGGAAGCAAAAGGCTGTGCCACGACGATCAGGCACAGGTCTTCGTTATGCGCAAGCACATCGGGCAGGCGTAGGATGCAGCCTTTTTCGGCGCGCAAATTACCGACGGTCAGCAAGCGCGTCAGCCGGCCCCAGCCTTTGCGGGTCTGCGGATAGGCGATGATGTCTGGCGTGCCATCGCTGAAAACCAGCCGCGCCCCGACAATCAGGCGAAGGGCAGTACGCGCATTTTCCGGTGCGTGCTGATAAGCAGCATAAGCACGCACAACGCCCGCAACCGTATTACGATCAGCAATACCGATAGCTTGGTATTCGAGTCCAAACGCTTCGCCGACCATGTCCGACGGGTGGCTCGCCCCGCGCAGAAACGAGAAATTTGTCGCTGCGGCCAGTTCAACCCATCCGATCATGCCAGCAGCCCGTGGATGTACCAGCGCGGATCGCCATTTTCTGAATAGAGGCCGTGGCGGAACAGCCAGAAACGGCGGCCGCGGATGTCCTCCACGCGGAAATAGTCGCGGGTCAGGCCGCCTTTGCCTGGCAGTTCGCCGCCGAGGCGGGTCCACCATTCGGCGGCGATGCGTTCGGGGCCTTCGCTGCGGGCAATGCGGTGCGATTTGCGACGCCACTGGAACTGCGCGGGCGGACCATCGGGGATTTCGGCGGCGGTGACTTTGACCGGTTCGGGCGGGTCGAACAGGTGAAGTGGGCGAAGCTGCGGTTCACCTGTTTCGGCCGGCGGGAAGTTTTCTGGCTGCCGTTGTTCAATCGCCGGCAACGCCAGCTGTGCCTGTTCCGGGATATGCGTGTTGACGGGGGCGATGCGTTTGACGCGTTTGGGACCCAGGCGCGTACTTAGCCGGTCGTCGAGCTGGGCGGTCGATTCACACGATTCACTCGTGCCAATCAGATCCGGCGAGACGCTCGCCAGTGGTTCGGCGGCGGCAATATCAAGCCGGACGATGTCGTAACCGAAACCGGGGTCGAGCGGGTCGGACAGGGTATCGATGCGTTCGTCGAACAATTTGGCAATGGACTTGGCGTCGCGCACCGGGCGGCCGGTTTCGACTTCGAGCGAGCGGACGTCATTGTCGCTGCGATAAAGCGTTGCACGCAAGGCGCGCGCGCCTTCGCCGCGGCGTTCGAGTTCGGCGCAGGTTTCGGCCATCAGGTCGCGCAAGGCAGCAAGGACATCATCCATCCGCGCCACCGGTTCGGCGAAGCGGCGGATAGCGAAAACCGGCGGCGGAACGCGGCGTGGGGTGATCCGCGAATCCTCTTCGCCGGTGAGGCGGAGGAGGCGGAACAGCAGCTCCGCACCGAAGCGCGCGGTGAGGGCACCGCGCGGACGCTGGGCTACTGCGCCGACGGTCTTGAGACCGGCGCGTTGGAGCGCGAGTTGCGCTTCGGGCTCGATACCCAGCGCCGATACGGGGAGGGCAGAGATATCGGCGATGCCGTAACGCGCGCGGGCCAGCGCCATTTCCGGGGTGCTGCCCAATCCATCGCGCGCGGTCAGTTGCAGGCGTTCGAGGCGGGCGACGGTGTCCGCGGCGATATCCTCACCAGACGAGCAGCCGGTCAGGTCGAGGATGAGCGCATCCTTGCCTGCGATCGCGACCATCGGGGTGTAGCGGTCGCAGCCGTCCGCCAGCCATTCGAGCAGCGCACGGTCATCGCCCGGCGCATCGTCATGGACGATAAGTTCGGGCAGCAGCGCGCGCGCATCGGCCAGCGTCGTACCAGGGTTGAGCCCGAGCCTGGCAGCGCGCTCGCCGATATGCACCAGCCGCATCGCATTGGCGTGGCGTTCGACGGTTGCGAGGATCGCGTCAGGCGAAGCGGCCCCATCGCGGATCAGGCGTTCGCTCGCCAGCCATGGCAGCCACAGCGCCAGAAAGATGCGGTTCGCGGAAAATTCGGTCGTCACGGTACCACTCCAGCTGGGCGGCAAATCCGGGACGTCCGGCGCGGTCGCGCAGCAATTCGATTTGAAAACAGGGATGCCCCGGCGCGTCGGCGGGCAGGGGGACGGAAGGGGCGCTGCCGATCCGCCAGCGCGTCCAGGCGGCGGTGGGTTCGGGGACAGCGTTGGCGCGGACCAGCAAGGCCTTCACCCCCGAGCGTTCGGCGGCGAGGGTCAAGCGGCGCGTCGCGGTAAGGTCCAGCGCGGGCGCGCGGCCCCAGAGTTCGATCAAAACGATGCCGACGCCGCTGCAGCGCAGGCAGTCGACGGACGCCTTGAGCAAGGATTTATCGTCGGGCGTGGTGACGAGGACGAGTTGCGCCGGATCGATGCCGAGATGGGCCAGCCCTGGGCCGTAGACACAGCCGCCTTGGCGTTCGGCGCGGTCGTCGCGCAGCCACATGATCGGCTTCGTTGTCGGGTTGGCGAGGAGGGCGAAGGCGCTGGCGCTGACCGCATGATCTTCCTCGGCCGCGAATTCGTGCAGCGCGGGCTTGGCAAGGGATGCGGCCAGGCGTGCCCCCCAGACGTCGCCGGGACGTGGAGCATCGCTGGGCGCGGGCATGGCTGGCCCCGCCGCAAATGGCAGCGCGTGAATCATAGTTCGTGGTTTGTTCTAGTTTCGCGAAGTGCGAACGAGAGTCAAGCGGTGGTGTGAGTGCCGCATGTTTTGCACCCCGGATCCTTTGGCAGGCGGATTGTGCGGAGCGACGGGACAAGGCCGTCGATCAGGTGCAATTTGCCCGTCTGATCCTCGCCGAACGGTTGGATCGTGCGGATCGCCTCGAGCGCGGCCATGCTGCCCAGCCAGCCGGTCATCGCGCCAAGCACGCCAAGTTCGGCGCAGGTGTCGCAATCATCGGCATCGAACGCATCGCCGACATAGCAGCGATAACAGGGCATCCCCGGCTCCCAGCCGCGGAAGGTGCCGAGTTGACCGTGGAACTGGCCGATCGCGGCCGACACCAGCGGGATTTGCGCAACATAGGCGGCGTCGGCAACGGCGAGGCGCGTGGCGAAATTGTCCGAACCGTCGATAATGACATCGGCACCGGCGATAAGGTCTGCCGCATTCGCACCGTCAATGCGGGTATCCCGGACAATCACGTCAACGTCGGGGTTCAGCGCGGCCAAACGCGCTTTGGCGGTCTCAGCCTTCCCTGCGTCGATATCACCCGTGGCGAACAGGATTTGCCGCTGCAAATTTGCCAGGCTGACATCATCGTCGTCGATCAGGGTGATGCGGCCGATCCCTGCCGCCGCGAGATAAAGCGCAGCGGGCGAGCCAATGCCGCCCGCGCCGATCAATGCGATGTGCGCACTGCGTAATTTGAGCTGCCCCACCGCGCCGATTTCGCGCAGCACCATTTGCCGCGCGTAACGATCGAGCTGATCGTCGCTCAGGCTCACCGGTGGCCGGTCGAGCCGAACCCGCCGCTGCCGCGCGCCGTCTCGTCAAGGCTGGTGACTTCATCGAGCACTGCGCGCTGCACGGGAGCGGGGACCAGTTGCGCGATACGGTCGCCCCGGCGGATGGCGAAGGTTTCGCTGCCGAGATTGGCGAGGATGACTTTCACCTCGCCGCGATAATCACTGTCGATCGTGCCCGGGGTGTTGAGGCAGGTGACGCCGTGCTTGAGCGCGAGGCCCGAGCGCGGACGCACCTGCACTTCGAAACCCTCCGGTATCGCCATCGAAAAGCCGGTGGCTACGGCATGACGCGCGCCGGGGGCGAGATCGTGATCTTCGGCGGCGACCACATCCATCCCTGCGGCCCCCGCGGTGGCGTAAGCGGGGAGAGGCAGATCGCTGCCATGCGGCAGGCGAAGAATCGCGATCGAGATATCGGGCATCCCGACCGATTATCGCGAGCTGTCCTGCCTGTCATGCACGGTCGGCCAGCGTAAAACTTATTATGGTGAAACAACACGTTAATCACTGCACGGCATAATCGCCGCTCGGGTCTAGAGAATGTGAATGAATAACGGGCGTGTCCTGATCATCGACGATTCCATCACCATTCGGGCGATGATGGAGCAGTTGCTCGTCAAGCAGGATCAGTGGAGCGAGATTGCGGTGGCGTCCGACGTGCCGACGGCGCGGCGGCTGATCGAAACGTTCAAGCCATCGATCATCACCCTCGACCTCAACATGCCGGGAATCGACGGTTTCGAATTGTTGGAAGAACTGCGCTACTATCCGCACGCGCCCGTCGTGGTCGTATCATCCTCGACCAAGGACGGCAGCGAGGAGGCCAAGAAGGCGCTCGAGGCCGGCGCCGACGCCTGTTTCGACAAGAGCCGCATCCTGTCCGACAGCACCAAGTTCGTGCGGCTGCTGGTCAAGACCACCCTCGCCAAGCGCCGCGCGGTCGAGCGAAAGCCGGGTTTCGACCATCGTGAGCATGTGCTGAGTTAAACGTCAGCGGCCTTTGGATGGAATGCGGACGTCAGACGCGCATGATCCCATGTGCCGCCCCATGCCACCAAGGCTTGTCCCAAGCCGCGATAACCAGCGTCGCCGCAGGAATGAAAAGACCTAGGAATATCCAATAGGCCTGATGAACCCGGCGGTGACGCATGATGTCCCAGACGAATAGCGGCGCAAGACTGGCCAACACGTAGACGTAAGTCATCCAGGGGCTGAATGGCATGCTGGACGGCAGCCAGGTCATCCGGTCGATGGCAGCACCGAGCGGTACCGCGGTCGCGAGGAACACCATTCGCTTGTGCAAACCTGAGTTTGTTGCCCGCGCTCTGAGCGCAATTGTCATAAAGACAGCGAACAGCACGCCCGAGCTGATCTGGAGCAACAAGATGTTCTCCAGGATTGGCACGACGGGCGCCAACGCTGTCCGGACGTCGGGCGGTCCGAATTTGGCTCCGCCCCAGACTTGATAGTACATTGTCGGCGCGACGATGAATCCCGCGACGACGATGGCTGGCACTAGTATAAAGGCCGCGATGCCGACCTGCTTGTGCAATGCGCCACGTCCCGTCGCGACCATAATCGTCTGCGACAGCAGCAGCACTAGAAAGCTGCCCATCAGCGCGGCGTGAACGTGCAGAATGAAAGGAAAAGGTGCTCTCGCGCCAGCTTTGATCATCGCCAGCTTCATCATCGAATCTGGAATGAAGCCGACCAGGACGATGGCAACAAACCAGAGCGCCATTCCAACGAAGATCCAACGATCCACGTAATTTGCGCGGGGCGTTCCAGACGGATGATCGACGCCCGGCTCGATGAATGGAGCATCGCCTATGACTGTCGCCATGTCTCTTCCCCCCCTGTCATGAACCGCCAGATCCCCCGGTCTAGTTCGGCCCCCGCCTTACTAGCGCTCCCAAGCGCGCTGAAATGGATAATCGAAAAGGCGGGAAATTGTCTACTCTCGAACTTTTTCCCAGCCCGCTGGTGTCCGCTATTGGGAGTTAGCCGACTTCCAATTTCGCCATAATCCGCTTTGCCAGCTCAGTCGCCACCGCATCCTTGCCCATCCGTTCCCAGCTTTCGACGCCATCCGCTGTAACGATGTGCACGCGGTTGGTTTCGCCGCCCATCGGGTCGGCGGACACGTCGTTGGCGACGATCCAGTCGCAGCCTTTGCGGGCGAGTTTGGCCTGGGCGTGGGCAAGGACGTTTTCCGTTTCGGCGGCGAAGCCGATCAGGAGCCTTGGGCGGCGCGGGTTCATAGCCAAGCTGGCAAGGATGTCGGGGTTTTCGACGAGGTGGAGCGTCGGTGGTCCGTTCGCGCCCTTCTTGATCTTTTGATCTGATGGCTCGACGCGCCAGTCGGCGACGGCGGCGGTCATCACCGCAATATCGGCGGGGAGGGCGGCTTCGACCGCTGCTGCCATGTCCCGCGCGGTTTCGACGTCGATGCGTGTGACGCCCGCGGGTGTGGGCAACTGCACCGGGCCGGCGATCAGCGTGACCCTGGCGCCCTCAGCCGCGAGCGCGGCGGCGATGGCGAAGCCCTGTTTTCCGGAACTGCGATTGGCAAGGTAGCGCAACGGGTCGATCGGCTCGTGCGTCGGGCCGGCGGTGACGAGCGCGTGCTTTCCCGCAAGAGTCACTTGGCCAGCGTGGTCGCGATCGCGTCGTAGATCGCCTGCGGTTCGGGCAGGCGCCCGGGGCCGAATTCGCCGCAGGCCATGTCGCCTTCATCGGGATCAAGCACGGTCACGCCATCGGCGCGGAGTTGCGCGACATTGCGCTGGGTCGCGGGGTGCAGCCACATGCGGACATTCATCGCCGGGGCGGCGAGCACCGGCTTGTCGGTGGCGAGGAGCAGGGTCGTGGCGAGATCGTCGGCAATGCCGGCCGCCATCTTGGCCATCAGGTCCGCGGTTGCCGGGGCGACGACGACCAGATCGGCTTCGCGGCTGAGCTGGATATGGCCCATTTCGGCCTCGTCTTTCAGATCCCACAGGCTGGTGTGAACCGGCTGCTCGCTCAACGCCGCCAGTGTCATCGGTGTTACGAATTGCGCCCCGCCCGCGGTCAGCACGCAGCGCACGCTGCCGCCGCCCTTGCGGATCAGGCGGACGAGCTCGCACGCCTTGTACGCGGCGATCCCGCCGCCGACGATCAGGAGGATGCGCTGGCCCTGCATCGGCCTAACGTAGAAGTTCGACCAGCGCCGCGCCAGCCGCCCCGGCAGAGAGCGCCGTCAGGGCATAGCGCCACCAGCCGCCGGCAAAATTTTCGACGACGACGGGAATGTCGGCCAATGGCAGTTCCGGCGGTGCGCCGCCCGGAGCCGGGTAGCGCGCCTCGATGCGCCGGACGAGATCGGGCAGGCGCGCCAAGGTCTTCACGTCCTCGACCAGCCGGTCCGCCAGCTTGGCTTCGGGGCCGAGCTCGTCGCGGATCCAGTTGCGGACCAGCGGCTCGGCGACTTCCCACATGTTGATCTCGGGATCGAGCTGTGTCGCGACGCCTTCGACCATCACCATCGTTTTTTGCAGCAGCAGCAGATGCGGCTGCGTCACCATGTCGAAATCGCGCGTGATCGCGAACAGGCTGTCGAGCATGTTGCCGATCGACATGTCCTTGACCGGCACCCCGCGCATCGGCTCGCCCACGCTGCGCAGCGCGGTGGCGAATTCGGCGACATTGTGATGGGAAGGCACATATTGCGCCTCGAAATGTATTTCGGCGACGCGGCGGTAATTGCCGGTGATCAGCCCGAACAGGATCTCGGCGAGCCATTGCCGCGCGCGCTTGTCGATCCGGCCCATGATCCCGAAATCGATGGCGACGAGATCGCCGTCTGCGGTTGCCATCAGGTTCCCCTGATGCATGTCGGCATGGAAGAAGCCGTCGGCGATCGCCTGGCGGAGGAAGGCGTGGACCAGGCGGCGGGCCAAATCCTTGCGGTCGAGCCCCGCGGCGTCGAGCGCGGCGGTGTCGCTCAGCTTGATGCCCTCAATCCATTCGAGGGTCAGGATCGAACGCGAGGTCCTCTTCCAGTCGATCGTGGGAATGCGGAAGCCCGGCTCGGCCGTCATCCCGTCGGCGAGTTCGGACGCCGAGGCGGCTTCGCGGCGCAGATCGAGTTCGCGCAGCGTCCATTGGCGGAAGGTGGCAATGGTCAGGCGCGGGCGCAGCCGGGCGAACTCGCCGCCAGCCGACTCGAGCTGCGCTGCCGCCCAGTCATAGGTTTCGATGTCGCGTGCAAAAATTTCAGGGATGCCGGGGCGCAGCACCTTGATCGCGACGTCGGCGCCTTCGGTGGTCACAGCGCGGTGAACCTGCGCGATGGACGCCGCGCCGACCGGGTCTTCGTCGATCGACGCGAACAGGTCGTGGACCGGCTTTCCCAGCCCCTGTTCGATCGCGCGGCAAATCGTGTCGAACGGGAGGGGCGGCAGGCGGTCCTGCAGGCGCAGCAAATCGTGCGCTGCTTCCTCGCCGACGATATCGGGGCGGGTGGCGAGCGTCTGGCCGAGTTTGATCGCGGCGGGGCCGATCGCCTGGAACGCCTCGGCATATTGCGGTTTTTTCGGCGGAAATGCGCCGAAGCGGGCAACGCGCAGCACTTGGCGGATGCGCGGCGGCGTATTGGGGTCGCGCTCCAGCCCGCGCAGCGCACCATGGCGCGCGAGCGTGCGGCCCCATCTCAAGAGACGCCAGAAATGGGTCGTCGAACTGGTCAAATCTTCCAGCCGCTATGGATAGCGACGAGTCCGCCAAGAATCGGTTCGACCTTGGTGCGCTGGAACCCAGCGTCGCGGATCATGCCTTCAAATTTGGGCATGTCCGGAAAACGGCGGATCGACTCGATGAGGTAGCGATAGCTGTCCGCATCGCCCGCGATCATCTGACCAAGCTTTGGGACGATCTTGTGCGAATAGGCGTCGTACACATCGCCGAAGCCGGGCCAGGTGGTGGTCGAAAATTCGAGGCAGAAGAACCGCCCGCCGAATTTGAGCACGCGGTGGGCTTCGCGCAGAGCCGCCGGAATGTCGGTCACGTTCCGGATGCCGAAAGCGATGGTGTAGGCATCGAAACTGCGATCGGGGAAGATCAGTCTCTCGGCATTGGCTTCGGTCCATACCAGCCCGTCGATGCCACGTGTCGCGGCGCGATCGATGCCGACGTTCAGCATGTCCGCGTTGATATCGGCCACCGTGATCGCGGCACCCGATTTGGCCATGCGGAACGCGATGTCGCCCGTGCCGCCCGCCATATCGAGGATGTATTCATCGCGCTGCGGCTTTACCCGCGCGACGAACTGATCCTTCCACAGCCGGTGCATGCCACCGGACATCGCATCGTTCATGCGATCGTAATTGCGGGCGACGTTGGTGAAGACCTCACCGACGCGAGCGGTCTTTTCTGTGGCTGGGATATCTTCGTAACCGAAGGAGACGGTGTCGGGCATGGCGCGCCATTAGGGGGGAAGCAGCGGTTGGGGAAGTGGAGCCAGGACCTCGCTGGCTCGGAACATATGTCCACGAATGTCCCCCGGACATTCGCGAGTCTCGTCATGTTGGTGCGGGCGGTGGGAATCGAACCCACACTCCTTGCGGAACCGGATTTTGAGTCCGGCGCGTCTACCAGTTCCACCACGCCCGCAGCGGACGCGCCGCCTAGCAAGCGACTGACGCTCGCGCAACGTCAGTTGCGCGGCGCCTGTCGACGATAACTAAGCGCTTCGGCGATGTGGATGCGGCCCACGGTATCGCTCCCCGCCAAATCCGCGATCGTCCGCGCGACGCGAAGGATGCGGGTGTAGCCGCGCGCAGAGAGGCGCATTGCTTCGCTTGCTTGAGCCAAGAGTTTGCGGCCCGGTTCGTCGGGAGTGCAATATTTCTCGAGGACGGCGCCGTCAGCCTCGGCGTTGGTGCGCGGGCCATTAGCGCCAAAGCGCATGGTTTGGATTTGGCGCGCAGCTTCAACCCTCGCACGGACTTCTGCCGAACCTTCGCTTGGTGGTGGGAGGATCAGGTCGGCCGCGCTGACGGCGGGAACTTCGACGTGCAGATCGATGCGGTCGAGCATCGGGCCCGACACCTTGGCCTGATAATCCGCGGCGCATTTGGGAGCCCGCGAGCAGGCGAGGGCGGCGTCCCCCAAATGCCCGCAGCGGCATGGATTCATCGCGGCAACGAGTTGCACCCGCGCCGGGAAAGTGACGTGCGCGTTGGCGCGGGCGACGGTGACGTTGCCGGTTTCGAGCGGCTGGCGCAGCGAATCGAGCACCGCGCGCTGGAATTCGGGCAGTTCGTCCAGAAACAACACGCCTAAATGCGCGAGGCTGACTTCGCCGGGTTTGACGCGCAGGCCGCCACCTGTGAGTGCGGCCATCGACGCCGAATGATGCGGGCTGCGGAAGGGACGGGTGCGGACGAGGCGGCCACCCGCTAGTTCGCCTGCAACCGATTGGACCATCGAAACTTCGAGTGCCTCCGTTGGCGCGAGTTCGGGAAGGATGCCCGGCAAGCACGCCGCCATCAGCGATTTGCCCGCGCCCGGCGGGCCGACCATCAGCAGATTGTGGCCGCCGGCCGCAGCGATTTCGAGCGCGCGCTTGGCGGTTTCCTGTCCTTTGACCTGGGAGAGATCGGGACCGTGATGCCGTGCTTCGACTTCACCCGCGGGGGTAGGAGGGAGCAGGCGCGAACCTTTGAAATGATTGAGCAGCGGCAGCAGACCCGGCGCCGCCACGACTTCAACATTCCCGGCCCAAGCGGCTTCGGGGCCATGGACTTCAGGGCAAACGAGCCCACGTCCGGTTTCGGCCGCGTGCATCGCCGCGAGGAGCACGCCCGGAGAGGCGCCGATCCGCCCGTCCAGCCCAAGTTCGCCGACACAGACATAGCCGCTCAGCGTCTCGGCATCGACGATACCCATCGCCGCCAGCACCGCCAGCGCGATCGGCAGATCGAAATGGCTGCCTTCCTTGGGCAGATCGGCGGGCGACAGGTTGATCGTGACGCGCTTGGGCGGTAGCGACAAACCGATCGCCGCGATGGCCGCGCGAACGCGCTCGCGCCCTTCTTGCGCCGCCTTGTCGGGCAGACCGACGACGATGAAGCCGGGAACGCCGGGAACGAGGTTGCACTGCACCTCCACACCGCGCGCCTCCAGCCCCAGATAGGCGACCGTCGGCACCGTTGCGACCATGCAGCTTTCCCCCTTTGTTCGCACCGCTCTGCCGCAGCCGTCTTGCCTTTGCAACACGCCTCTCCCACATCGCGGGTATGAAGGAAGGCATCCGGCGACGCTGGCGCAAGTTCGAAACGAGCGACGGCGGGCGTCTGACGCTGGTGATCACCGGTATCCTCCTGATGATCATTTCGCCGATCATCGGCGCGCTGCCGGGACCGGGGTTCGTCATCGTCTTTCCCCTCGGTCTCGGCATGACGCTCAAATATTCGCGCTGGGCGAAGCGCAAATATGTCCAGTTCAAGCGGCGCTGGCCCAAACACGGCAGCTGGGTCGACTGGGGCTTGCGCCGTGCCTCGGCCAAGCGCCGCGCGGAGTTGGAGAAGGCCGCGGCGGAGCCCATCGTTGACTCCGGCGCCTGATTTCGGCATGAACGCCGCCGACGGGTCGTCCGGAGGGGCGGCCTTTTCTTATTTTTCCGAAGGTCCGATCGATGAAGCGTACGTTCCAGCCCAGCAACCTCGTCCGCGCGCGTCGCCACGGGTTCCGTCATCGCATGGCGACGGTTGGCGGTCGTGCGGTGATCCGCGCGCGTCGCAACCGCGGCCGCAAGAAGCTGTCGGCCTGAAGACGCTAAGTCGCCGCGCGGATTTCCTAGCGGCGAACAAGGGTCGGCGGCGGGTCACGCCGGGCTTCATCCTCATCATGCATGAGCGCGAGGGCGACGCGGAACCGCGTGTCGGCTTCACCGTGACCAAGAAAATCGGCAATGCCGTGGTGCGCAACCGCATGAAGCGGCGCTTTCGCGCATTGGCGCGCGAAGTGATCGCCCCGGTGGCACGGGATCACCGCGATTACATCCTGATCGGTCGCGCCGGCGGGATCGAGCGCGATTATGGGAAAATGGTGTCGGAATTGAGGGCTGCGCTGTGATCGCCCAATTCCTCATCCTCATCGCGCGCGGCTGGCAATGGGGTCCGTCGCGCGTGCTGCCATCGACGTGCCGCTACATGCCCTCTTGTTCGGCCTATGCAATCGAGGCGCTGACCCGCTATGGGGCGGCGCGTGGCGGCTGGCTGGCCGCGCGGCGGCTGGCGCGGTGCCATCCGTTCGGCGGGCATGGCTATGATCCCGTTCCCTAAGGTTTGAAAGGCAAGCTCTTGGAAAATCAGCGCAACATGATCCTGGCGATCGTGCTGTCGGCGCTCGTGCTGCTGGGCTGGAGCCTGCTGTCCGACCGGATCATGCCCACCGCGAATCCGCCCGCGACGAAGATCGAAGGCGGCAAGACCACGCCGGTCGCAACCCCGGCCGCGCAGCCGGTCCCCGTCGTCAAGGACACCGCCAAGGCGATCGCGTCCACGGCGCGCGTGCCGCTCAAGAACGCGCAGGTCAGCGGCTCGATCAACCTGACCGGCGGTCGTGTCGACGATCTCGTGCTGACCAAATACGGCCAGACCATTGCCAAGAACGCGCCGCCGGTGCGCCTGCTCAGCCCGCAGGGCACGCCCGACGCCTATTACGCCTCGTTCGGTTGGACCGGGCCGCAGGGCCAGGTGCCCGACGCCAATACGGTATGGACTGCCCAAGGAAGCGCGCTGACCCCGCAGACCCCGGTCACGCTGCAATGGACCAGCCCGGCGGGGGTGCGCTTCGCGATCCGCTATGCGATCGACGACAAGTACATGCTGACCGTGACCCAGGCCGTGACCAACGGCGCCGGGCAGGCGGTGACCCTGCGGCCCTATGGCTTTGTCAGCCGCTTCGGCAAATCGAAGGACGTCAGCAGCTGGAATGCACATGTCGGCCCGATGGGGGTGTTCGACGACAAGGCCGATTACAGCATCAACTGGAAAGATCTGGACGAAACGCCCAATGGCCAGCGCTTCCAGACGCCGGGCGGCTGGCTGGGCTTTACCGACAAATATTGGCTGACTGCGCTGGCCCCCGCGGGCAGCGCTGCCATCGATGCGGGTTTCCGCAGCGATCGGGGCTCGTACCAGGCCGATTACGCCGCGCAGCCGCAACAGGTCGCGCCGGGTGCCACCGTCCAGTCGGTCACTCATTTCTTCGCGGGCGCGAAGGAAGTCGCGGTGCTCGATGATTATGAAGCCGCACTCGGTATTCCGCGCCTCGGCAAGGCGATCGACTGGGGCTGGTACGAAATCATCGAAAAGCCGATCTTCCGCTACCTCAGCTGGTTGTTCCACCTCGTCGGCAATTTCGGCCTGGCGATTATCCTGCTGACCTTCACCGTGCGCCTGCTGCTGTTCCCGATCGCGCAGCGCCAGTTCGCATCGATGGCGGCGATGAAGGTGGTGCAGCCGAAGATGAAGGCGCTGCAGGAAAAATATAAGGACGACAAACCACGCCTGCAGCAGGAGATCATGGCGCTGTACAAGGCGGAAAAGGTCAATCCGCTCGCCGGTTGCCTGCCGCTGGTGTTGCAGATCCCAATCTTCTTCGCGCTGTACAAGGTGCTGATCCTGTCGACCGACATGCGGCACCAGCCGTTCATGCTGTGGATCAAGGATCTGTCCGCGCCCGACCCGCTGACTCCGGTCAACCTGTTCGGGCTGCTGGCATTCCACCCGCCGCAGATGATCGCCATCGGCGTCCTGCCGATCATCCTGGGCATCACGCAGTACATCCAGTTCCAGCTCAACCCGCAGCAGATGGATCCTGCACAGCAGCAGATCTTCAAGATCATGCCGTGGGTGTTCATGTTCATGATGGCGAATTTCGCCACCGGGCTGATCGTCTACTGGATCACGTCGAACATCCTGACGATCGCGCAACAGGCCTGGCTCTATTCGAGGCATCCGGGGATGAAGGTCGCGACTACTTAGCCGATGTGCCGGCCCCGACCTGATCCGGTGAAGCCCGTTGGTGGAACGTGAGCACGTCGCGAACGCACGCGATTGTCAGGGGGGTCGCGGCGCCTTGCGCGGTTTCGACAGGTGCGTCGGGCGACACGTGAATTACGTACGTTGACGTTCCGCCCCGGGCGTCGTCTAATCGACGATAAGGAATCGTTGTTATAGACGAGGATGGGGAGCGAAAATGGGGCAGGCGGCAAACGCGTTCGCGTTCCAGCGGGTCGACCGCGGAAGTATCGCCCGGCTCGAAAATCATTTCATCGCCCCTGCAATTTATCGACGAAACGATGCGCCCGATCGCCAGGCCAAACTAGCAGATCTCGTCTCTGGCGAGATTATCCCCCGGTTGTTGCGCCTGCACGCCGAAGTATTGCCTGAGGCACTTCCCGTTACGACCGTACTCTCCGAACTCGCCCCGTCCAAAGCGGACATCAGCGGATTGGCCGACATCGTATTGGGCGCTGATCTGGAAGCTGCGGCCGCATACGTGTTGATGTTGCGCGACCGCGGTCTGTCGATGGACACATTGTTCATCGAACTGCTGGAACCGGCTGCGCGTCACCTGGGCGAGATGTGGGACCGAGACGAATGTGATTTCATCGACGTAACCCTGGGCGTCGGCCGGCTGCAGAAGCTGCTTGCGATCTTCAACGAAAGCTACAAGCTGCCCGAACTCGAGACACAGCGCCAAGTCTTGATGGCAGCCAGTCCCGGCGACCAACATTCCTTTGGCGTCAGGATGGTCGAACGATTCCTGACCGCCGCCGGGTGGGCCGTTCAGACCGAGGTTTCCGCGAGCGTCGATGAGTTGGCAGACGTCGTCCAAGGCAAATGGTTTGCGGTGATCGGCCTGACAGCCGGCTCGGAACGCCAGTACGATACGATGAAGGCACTGATCGAAACGCTTCGAGCGCAATCTATGAACCGCGGTGTCGGGATTATGGTTGGTGGCCCGATGTTTACGTCAGACCCGAGCCTCGCCGTGCAAGTCGGAGCCGATGCCACAGCGCCCAATGCACCCACCGCCGTCCTCGCGGCGCAAAAACTGTTCGATATCGGTGTCGCCGGCGCGCAGTCTGCGGCGCGTGATGCAAGCCGGCAGGCCAGCACTCGGTCAGCTTCGCGTCGCGCAGCTTCCCGCACGGAAGCGATCGCCTCGGCGATTTAGCTCGAGGTTCGGTGCCCGCACGCCAGCAGGCACCCGGCTCTTTGCGGCCAGTTTAATGAATGGTTCAAATAACGCCGACATCGCGCTGTCACGACATCTCCCGGACGTGATCCGCGGGCCATTCGCGCCCGATCCTGCCAGAACGGCAACTGGCGCTGAATCAAGTTCAGCATGACGCGTGGGCGAGGATGGGGCATGGCGCGACCATGATCGCCGACGAAAACCCCCTGATCGAACCCGCGCGCAAGCTTTTTGCAGGGCCGGTCGCGTTCCTCAAATCCGCGCCGTCGCTGGTGCATTTGCCCGATGCAGACGTGCCCGAAGTCGCGTTTGCCGGCCGGTCGAACGTCGGCAAATCGTCGCTGCTCAACGCACTGACCAACCGCAACGGCCTCGCGCGTACATCGAACACGCCGGGGCGGACGCAGGAACTCAATTTCTTCGACGTGGGCGAACCGCTGCAGCTGCGGCTGGTCGACATGCCGGGCTATGGCTTTGCCAAGGCGCCCAAGGACATGGTCAAGAAGTGGCGTTTCCTGGTCAACGATTTTTTGCGCGGGCGTCAGGCGCTCAAGCGCGCCTTCGTGCTGATCGACAGCCGTCACGGCATCAAGCCGGTCGATGAGGAGATCATGGACATGCTCGACGCGGCAGCCGTGTCCTACGTTGTCGTCCTGACCAAGGCGGACAAGGTCAAGGCGACCGAACTGACCGCCGTCTCCGAACAGACGGCGGCGCAGGTGAAGAAGCGTCCTGCCGCGCATCCGGAGATCATCGCCACGTCGTCTTCGGGTGGATTGGGCATCCCGGAATTACGCGCGGCGGTGCTCGAAGCTGTCGGCTGATGCGGGGACGTGTGGTGCTGGCGCTCGGCCTCATCGCCGCCGCGCCGCCCTTGATGACCGGCTTCCCGGATATCCCGCCGGTTACGTCGCGTGAGCTGGCGATGCGCATTGCCACGCCGGCGGATGCGGCCCGGCTCGAACGCCGCGAACTGATCGCACCCCAACTGAGTATCGATCCTGCTGCGGAGCGTTTTTTCGTGGCCGTGCCGCACGCCATGCCAGCCGCCGGGTACGGCCTGTTCGTCTATGTTTCGCCGAGCGACGCTCCAGATTTGCCGGATGGCTGGGCGGGGGTGATCGGTCACGCCGGAATGATTGCCGTGAGCGCCGCCAATGCGGGCAATCGGCAGGGCGCCTTCACCCGCCGCATGCCGCTCGCGCTGATTGCGGCGCAGGGGGTGATGCGGCGTTACAAGGTTGATCCGTCGAGGGTGGTGATCGCCGGTTTCTCGGGCGGCTCGCGCGTCGCGCTGCGGCTGGCGCTTGCTTATCCCGAACTGTTCCGGGGCGCATTGCTCGATGCCGGCAGCGATGTGCTCGGTACCGCCGAACTCCCGCGGCCTGACGACGTGCGATTGGCCCTGCTGCGGCAGAACCGTTTCGCGCTGGTGAGCGGCAGCAATGATAGCGCTGCCGCAACCGACGCCCGCGCGGCCGCTGCCTTGCGGGCGGCTGGGGTCACTCAACTTGCTGTCCGCGAGGTCGACAATTTGGGGCACGACCCGATGCCCGCGCGCGATCTGCGCAATGCGCTGAACTTCATCGGCAAAACCGCGCCGCCTCCAAAGGAAGCGGCGCGGTAAGGCTCAGGCTTGCCGGGCCTTCATCGCCGATTGGATGAATTTGAATACCTCGGTGTCGAAACCGGGATCGGCGCCGCCCTGGCCCTGCCACTGGTCCATATTCTCATACATCCGCTGGACGCCCGCCTTCATCGCCGGCGTGGCAACGGCGTTGAACGGCGCGAGCAGTTCGCCCCATTCCTTGAGGAACGCTTGCGCTTTGGGGCCGGCGGGGTCGAGCGGCAGCGCCGCCTTGATGCGCCCGCCCAGATCCTTCCACTTGGCGGCATATTCCGCCTGGTCGAACTCCTTGGGCATGTGCGCATAGCTCGCCGCAAACTCGGCGCGTTCCTCGCCGGTCAGGTATTTGTTGGCGACCTTGTCCCAGGCATCATTTGCCATGGTCTTTTCTCCTTGTTCGATCAGCGAGCAGAAGGTCGCGACGTCGATGGGCTCGCTGCGCTCGACGCGGGACTTGACGGTGGCGAGAAGCGCGCGCGATTTTTCAATCGCCGCCGCCTGCTCGGACAATTCGGTGAGCTGCGCCTCGATCAGCTGTGCCAAATCGAGCGGGCCTTTCGCCAGCAACCGCTGGACCTGCGCGAGCGTCAAACCGGCGCGCTTCAGCGCCAAAATCTGATGCAAGCGTCCGAGCTCGCCACGCCCATAATAGCGCCGTCCGGACGAGGAGCGTAAGGGTGCCAGCAGCCCGCGCGCTTCGTAAAAGCGCAGCGCCCGCGACGACAAGCCAGTGCGGCGGCTAACTTCGGCAATGTCCAGCGAATCGATCATGAGCGGCTTATACAGGTTGACGTAAGGTCAACTTCAAGAGGCCGTGTTGCTCCATCCGCAGCCGCTCATTAGGGCGAAGATTATGAAGATCGTGATCGGCAACAAGTCCTATTCGTCGTGGTCGCTGCGCGGCTGGCTTGCGGTGAAGCAATCGGGTTTGCCGTTCGAGGAACGGCTTATCCCGATGTGGTCCGATGAATGGGAGGCGGCGCAGGGCGAACTCGCCGTCTCGGGCGGCAAGGTGCCGACGCTGATCGATGGCGAGGCGGTGGTGTGGGACAGTCTCGCGATCCTCGAATACCTCAACGAAAAGACCGGAAATATGCGCTTCTGGCCAAAGGATGGGGTAGCGCGCGGGCTGGCGCGGTCGATGGCTGCGGAAATGCATTCGAGCTATGTCGCGTTGCGCAACGAGCATGGCATGAACACGCGGCGGACGCATCCGGCGAGGCCGGTCAGCGAAGCGGTGGCCAAGGACTTGTCCCGCATCCTGCATCTGTGGCGGCAGGCGCGCGAAAGCTACGGGCAGGGCGGCGCGTTCCTGTTCGGCGAATTCGGCGCCGCGGACATCATGTTCGCGCCGGTCTGCACGCGCATCCGCACTTACAGTCTGCCGGTCGAGCCGTTCGCGGTCGATTACGTCAACGCGGTTTACGACCACCCATTCATGAAGGAATGGCTCGCCGCCGCCGATGCGGAAGAGTGGGTGATCGACAAGTACGAAACCTATTAGGGCAGGCGCTCTGTCGGGTACGGCGTTCCGTCCTTGTGGAAATAGCCGTCGCCGCTGAATGTCATGTCGATATCCGAATAGGCGCCACCGCCATCGCGATCGCCCGCGCTGATCGCGACATAGCTGCAGTCGGCATCTGACCGGTTGACGATGTGATGGCCGTCGGTGCGTCCCTTGGCCCAGGCGAGGACGTCACCGGGCTTGAGCACCGTCTCACCACCATCCTCGATCAGCACCGCTTCGCCTGAAAGAAAGACGACCAGTTCGTCCTCGGCATCGTGCCAATGCCGCTGCGCCGACCATGCCCCTGGTTTGAGCACGACATGGCTCGCCCCCATTTCGGTCAGCCCGCCAACAGGCGCGAGGCGGCGCCACCAGCGACCTTTGACCGGTTCGTCGAACGGCGGCGGATAGCCGGTCGCATTGCTCTGCGGGATGGCATCAAGGTCGATCTTGGGCATAGGGGGAATATGACCGACGCCATCGAACTCGCCAAGGCGCTGATCGCCGCTCCCAGCGTGACTCCGGCGACGGGGCAAGTGTTCGACGTGCTGCAACGTGCGCTGGTGGCGCAGGGTTTTGACGTCGAACGGTTCGTCGTCGGCGAAGAACCCGACGGGCCGGTGGAGAATTTGCTCGCGACGCGCGGGTCTGGCGGCGAGCATTTCGCCTTTGCGGGGCACCTCGACGTCGTCCCGCCGGGCGAGGGGTGGAGTGCCGATGCGTTTGCGCCCGAAGTGAAGGGCGATCTGCTCTACGGGCGCGGCGCTGTGGACATGAAATCGTCGATCGCGGCCTTCGTTGCGGCGGCGGAAGGCGTGACGGACAGGCGGATCACGCTGATCATCACCGGCGACGAGGAGGGACCGGCGCAGTTCGGCACCATCGAACTGATCAAACGGATGGAAGCGCGCGGGCTAAAGCCCGACTTATGTCTGGTCGGTGAACCGACATCCGTCAGCCGGCTGGGCGATACGGTCAAGATCGGGCGGCGTGGCTCGACCAATATGTGGATCGAGGTGGCGGGCGTGCAGGGGCATGTTGCTTATCCCGATCTGGCCGACAATCCGATCCCGCGGCTGGTGCGGATCCTTACGGCGATCGAAGCGATCGAGCTGGACCAGGGGACGGACTGGTTCCAGCCGTCGAACATCGAGGTCACGACCGTCGATGTCGGCAATCCGGCGACCAACGTCATTCCGGCGACTGCGCGGGCGCGGCTGTCGATCCGCTACAATGATCTGCAGCGAGGCGATGCTCTGGTCGAGCGAATGCGCGCGCTGGTCGAGGCCGAACCGGGAGCCAAGCTGACCGCGCGGGTGCATGGCGAGGCGTTCCTGACCGCGCCGGGCGATTTTTCCGCGCGGATTGCAGCGGCGATCGAGGCGGAGACGGGGATCGCGCCCGAACTGTCGACGACCGGTGGGACGTCCGATGCGCGGTTCCTGTCGAAACTGTGTCCGACCGTCGAATTTGGGCTGTGCAACGCGACGATGCACAAGGTCGATGAGGCCGTGGCGCTGGCGGATGTCGAAGCGCTGGTGCGGATTTACCGGCGCATCCTCACCGCTTCCGCCTGAGCACCACGTAGAGCGCGCCTGCACCGCCATGGCGAATGTGCGCGCGGCGAACGGCGGCGATGTTGCCGGCGAAAGGGGACAAAGCCAGCCAGTCTTCGACGCTGGCGGCGATGATGCCGCGGCCGCCGGGCATCAGGCGGGCGGGGCGGCCGTCGCGCGATTTGCCGGCGACGACAACCATCAGGCGCGCACCGGCAGCGACGGCACTGGCGAGAGCGGCATCGAGCGCGCGGTGCGCTTCGGCGACGGTCATTTCGTGGAGGTCGACGGTACGGTCGGGGGCAACTTCGCCCTTTGCTAGCTTGCGGTCCCAAGCAGCATCCAGCGTCGTGCCCGCCGAGCCGCGCCGCGCGACGGGTTCGGGCGCAGCTTCGAGGAGTATGCGTGGCTTTGCTTGACGCGGTTCGCCGGGGCGGGTGACCGACTTGGCCAGCCGCCCCCACAAATCGGCTTCGTCAGGGCTGAGGCGGCGCATTGCTGAGCAGCCGCGCCGCGCTGGCGAGGGGGATGAGGACGACGCCTTGGCCGCGGGCGAGCATGCCGCCCGCAATGCGCTTGGCGTCTTCGCCCGCGCCCCAAAACGTGTCGACGCGGTTGGCACCCTTGATCGCGCCGCCGGTGTCCTGCGCGATCCACAGGCCGTCGGCTTCGGGCCGGTCGAGGTCCATCCAGAAGGGCGCACCGAGAGGGATAAACGCGGGATCGGCGGCGATACTGACGCCGCCCGTCACCGCCACACCCAACGCGCCGAGCGGGCCGGGGCCGGTGAGTTCGCGGAAGAAGACATAGGAGCGGTTTTCGCGCATGATTGTGCGGCCTTCCTCCGGGTGTTCGCGCAGATAGGCGACGATGCCCTGCATCGACGTTTGGCCAGGGCCGAGCAGCCCGCGCGACTTCATCAGCGCGCCGATGCCGGTGTAATCGTGGCCGTTCTGTCCGGCGTAGCCGATACGCATCACGCTGCCATCGGGCAGGCGCAGGCGCCCCGAGCCCTGCACTTCGAGGAAGAACAGGTCGATCGGATCCGCGGCCCAGGCGATTTCAAGGTCTTTGCCCGCAAGCGCGCCGTCCTCGATCTGCCCGCGATCCCAATAGGGCACGAATGTGCCGGTGTCGTCATAGCGGCCGCGGCGCTGCTTGCTCTGGCACGGGCCTGTCGCGGGGTCAGGCGGACAGACCAGCATCGGGCCGACGACGATATCGGTGGGCTTGGCATAGACCGGGATGGTGTAGCCCTCGGCCTGAACCCGCGAACCGGCAATCTCGGGTTCGTAATAGCCCGTCGCCTTGGCCGCGCCATCGCCCACGCGGATCGCGGTGAAATAGGCGGGGAAGAAGGTCGCGGCGTTCGCGGTGGGCGCAGCGTCGCAGGCTGAGCGCCAATCCTCTTTCTGCGTCAGTCCCGAGGCGTCACTGCGGCGCAGGAGCGAGGGGCAGGTGGCCTGAAATGCGGTCAGCGCGCGCGTCGCATTATCCGCCGAGATCGGCGGGAAGCTGGCGGCGCTGACCCCAGCCGCGACCGCATTGGCAGGCGGCGGCGGGGTGATGATGACCGGCGGGGGCGGCGTGGGTTGCGTCACGACCGGAGGGGCGACGCGCGGCGGCTGGCGCTTGGGCGGGCCGACGCATGCCGTGATGGCGAGGGGGATCAGAAAGGCCGCTGAGCGGCGAAAAGCTGACATAGATGGTGGGTTAGACCATCCAAGCTGAAGTTAGAACAACCGGAAAGCTCAAGCCGATTCGTCGGTGTCGATCAGCAGCCAGTTGGGATCGCCCGCACGGACTTCGCGCGCGAAGGTCCAGGCGTCGTGCGTCGGCGTGGCATCGTCCAGCGAACCGGCCACAACCTTGCCATCGGCATCGCGCGTGACCGCGGCGATATCGGCATCGAAGCGGACAGTGATTTCCGCCTGCCGGTTTTCCAGCGACGCAGCCGAGATGACCGCCTTGTCGATCGTCACCAGGCGGTTGTCGAGCGTGAAGCCCGCGGTTTTTCGCTCTTCGATCGCGTGATTGAACGCCTCAAACACATGTTCGCCGGTCAGCGGCTTCAACGCTTCGCTGTCCCCGCGCCAATACGCCTCGAGGATCATGCGATAGGCCGAGGTCGCCCCTTCGAGGAAACGACCGGCATCGAAACCGCCATCGGCGGCGGCAATCGCGCGCAGGCCGGCTGCGGCGCTCGCTTCGACCGGATTGTCGGCAGCAACAGTCGCGGCGGCGGGCTGACCCTCGATCATCTGCGTCGCCGGACGGGCGATCGGTTCGGCGGGCGGCGCGACGAACGTCTGTTCATGCCCGGTGCGTTTGCCGAGCACAGAGTAGAGCCGCATCGCCAAAAAGCCCGCAACCATCGCCAGCAACACAATTCCGAGCACTTGCCACTCCTCGTTCACCCGCCGACATAGGCGTTAGGCGGCGCAACTTCAAACCGCCATTGCTCAACGCGCCGTCACGCTTTAGGCGCGCGCGCTTCACATTCCATCAACGCACGAACGGAAAAGACGACCAATGGCCGACGATCAGGCGCCCGAAACCCTCGCCAATGGGCAGGACAACCTTCCCCAGGCCGGCGTGATTTCGCAATATGTGAAGGATTTGTCGTTCGAAAATCCGAACGCGCCAGCGGTATATCAATGGCAAACCCAGCCCAATATCGACGTGCAGTTCAATATCGGTTCGGGTCAGCTCGGCGATGACGTCTACGAGGTGGTGCTCAAGATCGACGTGAAGGCCGAGGGCGACGACAAGCAGGTCGCGTTCCAGGTCGAGCTGGTTTACGCCGGCCTCTTCGGCATCCGTAACGTGCCCGCCGAGCAGATCCCGCCGTTCCTCCTCGCCGAAGCGCCGCGCATCCTCTTCCCGTTCGCCCGCCGCGTGCTGAGCGACGCGGTGCGTGACGGCGGCTTCCCTCCGCTGATGCTCGAGCCGATCGATTTCGCCCAGCTTTACATGCAGCAGCAGGCGCAGGGCGACGCGCTCGTCCAGGCGCAGCCGGCGGGCGAGGCCTGATTTCCGGCCCGGCGCGGGCGATCGCATGAACCTGGTCCGCGCCACCTCCACCATTGGCGGGCTGACTCTGGTCAGCCGCGTGCTCGGCATGGTCCGCGACATGTTGATGGCGCGGTTTGTCGGCGCGGGGCTGGCGTCGGATGCGTTCCTGATCGCGTGGCGCCTCCCGAACCTGTTCCGCGCGCTGTTTGCCGAAGGGGCGTTCGCGGCGGTATTTGTGCCGCTGTTCAACCGGACGATGGCCGAGGCGGAGAAAGAACAGCACGAAGCGGGCCTCGTCGCCGCGCGCGAGTTCGCGTCGCAAGTGCTGTCGGTGCTGTTCCCGTTCCTTGTCATCTTCACAGCCCTGATGATGGTGGCCGCCGCGCCGATCGTGTGGGCGATGACCGGCGGGTTCCCGGATGGCGGGGCAGAAAAGTTCAACCTTGCGGTTCACCTGACGCGGATCACATTCCCGTATCTCGCGCTGATCAGCCTCGTGTCGCTGCTCGGCGGGGTGCTCAATTCGCTCGACCGCTTCTGGGTCAACGCGGCGGCGCCGGTGCTGCTCAACATCTGCATGATCGTGGCGCTGCTGTTTTTCCGCGGCAGCACGCCGCTGGCGACGGCGGAGACGCAGGCGATTGCGGTGACGATCTCCGGCGCGATGCAGCTCGCCTGGCTGGTGTGGTCGTGCCGGCAGGCGGGGGTCGCGCTGGCGCTGCGCCGGCCGCGGCTGAGTCCCAAGGTGCGGCAGATGCTCGCGCTCATCGGCCCGGCGGCACTGGGGCAGGGGGCGATCCAGTTCAACCTGCTGATATCGACCAGCCTTGCCGCGCGATTCCTGCCGCAAGGGGCGGTCAGCTATCTTTATTATGCCGACCGGCTGAATCAATTGCCGCTCGGATTGATCGGGATCGGCGTCGGCACGGCGATCTTGCCGACGCTATCGCGGCATATCGGGGGGGGCAACGACGCCGCGGCCGCCCATACGCAGAATCGCGCGCTTGAATTGTCGTTGCTGCTGGCGATGCCCGCAGCGGTGGCCCTGACGGTCGCCGCCACGCCGATCGTGCGCGGGGTGTTCGAACATGGCGTGTTCACCGCGATCGACACGATGGGCACGGCGGCAACCTTGGCGGCGTTTTCGCTCGGCGTGCCGGCCTATGTGCTGATTAAGGTACTGACGCCTGGGTTCTACGCGCGGCAGGACACCAAGACGCCGGTGCGGATCGCGATGGCATCCATGCTGGTCAACCTGGTCGGCAACCTGCTGTCGGTCCTGGTCCTCAAGACCGGGTTCGTCGGCATCGCGCTGAGCACCGCAGCGGCGGCGTGGGTCAACATGCTGCTGCTCTATTGGACCCTGCATCGGCGCGATCACATGCGGCTCGACGCGCGGATGCGGCGCAATGGTCTGCGGATCATCCTTGCGTCGCTGGCGATGGGCGTGGCGCTGTGGTTCGGCAGCGAATTGTTCGACGCGCACATGGCGCGCGGCTTTTGGGAACGGATCGTCGCGCTCGGCTTGCTGTGCGGCGGCGGGGCGGCGGTCTATGCGATCGCCGCGCTTGCGCTCGGCGCGGTTTCGCTTAGCGAGTTGCGCGCTCAGTTCTCGCGGAAAAAATAGCTCTCATGCGTATCGTTTCGGGCATCCAGCCCACCGGCAATTTGCACCTCGGCAACTATCTCGGTGCGATCCGCAACTGGGTGCGGATGCAGGACGAGGTTGCGGCCACGGGCGGCGAATGCCTGTTCTTCCTCGCTGACCTGCACTCGCTGTCAGAACATATTCCGGCGGCAGTGCGGCGGGAGAGCGTGCGGGATATGACCGCGGCGCTGATCGCCTGCGGTATCGATCCAGCGAAATCGATCCTGTTCAACCAGGCAGCGGTGCCGGCGCATGCCGAGCTGTGCTGGCTGCTCAATGGCACCGCGCGGATGGGCTGGCTCAACCGCATGACGCAGTGGAAGGACAAGGCCGGCAAGAACCGCGAGGGCTCCAGCGTCGCGTTGTTCGACTATCCGGTGCTGCAGGCGGCGGACGTCCTGCTGTATCAGGCGACACACGTGCCGGTCGGCGATGACCAGAAACAGCATTTGGAACTGGCGCGGGACATCGCCACCAAATTCAACAACGACACGGCTGTCGAACTGTTCACGCTCCCCGAGCCGTTCATCCCGCCCGCCGCGGCGCGGATCATGTCGTTGCGCGACGGTGCGGCGAAAATGAGCAAGTCCGACCCCTCAGACATGAGCCGGATCAACCTGATCGATCCTGACGACACGATATCGCAAAAGGTACGCAAGGCCAAAACCGATCCGGAACCGCTGCCATCGGAGCCGGCGGGGCTGAATGGACGGGCCGAGGCGCTGAACCTGGTAACGATTTACGCCGCGCTGACCGACACGACCCCGGCGGCGGTGCTCGGCGAGTTCGGTGGCAGCCAGTTCGGGCCGTTCAAGGCGGCGCTGGCCGACCGGCTGATCGAACGCATCGCGCCGATCCGCGAGCGTTATGAAGGGCTGCGCGGTTCTGCCGAACTCGACCGCCACCTGATCGATGGCGCCCAGCGTGCCCGCGCAACGGCAGCGCCGACGCTCGCCAAGGCCTATGCCGCACTCGGTCTGATCGCGGCGAGTTGAGTGCACCAGCCGACGAAACGAATGAATTCAACGCGCGTTCATACAGATAACGGTATGATTTGCCGGTGATTTTTTGAAAGTCAGGGCCATGAAAACATTGATGAAATTCGCCGCGCCGATGACCCTCCTCGCGGTCTCCGGCTGTGCTGCGCCATTCCAGGCAAAGGTCTCTCGCTTTCAGAACCTGCCCGCACCGCAGGGGCAGACCTTTACCATCCGTACCGACGACCCCCGGCTGCAGAACAGCCTCGAATTTGCGCAATATGCGGACCGCGTCGCGCATCATCTGCAAGATGTCGGATACGCACCCGCATCAAGCGCCGGCGCGGCAAACATGGTTGTGACGGTCGACTTCCACATCGACAATGGCCGCGAACGCATCCGCAGCGCACCGGGCACCGGCTATGGCTGGGGCGGCGGTTGGGGCGGTTTCGGGTCTTGGGGTCCGTACCGTTATGGCCGTGGGCCCTGGGGTTACCCGACCTGGGGCTATGGCCGCCGCGCGTATGTCACCGGCTTCTACGACCCGTTCTGGTTCGACGATTGGAACGACGTCGAATCCTACACGGTCTACACGTCGGACCTCGACATGCGGATCGAGCGGCCGGGCACGCGTGAACGCCTGTTCGAAGGGCATGCCCAAGCGCAATCGACCGACAACGACATGACGACGATCGTGCCGAACCTGATCGACGCGATGTTCACCAATTTCCCGGGGAACAGCGGCGAGACGGTGAAGATTACAATCGCCCCGCCGGACAAGCGCAGGCGCTAGGGTTCAAACGACGAACGGCCCGTCTCGCAGTTCGCGAGGCGGGCCTTTCGCTTCAGCCCTCGAGCGATCGCATCAGCAGGCGCACATCGGCGTCGATCTCGCTGTCTTGTCCGCGCAGCTTTTCGATCTGGCGGACGGCGTGGATCACCGTGGTGTGATCGCGGCCACCGAAGCGGCGCCCGATTTCGGGTAGCGACCGCGGGGTCAATTGCTTGGCAAGGTACATCGCGATCTGGCGCGGGCGGGCGACTTCGCGCGCACGGCGGGCCGAGACCATTTCGGCCTGGCGGATCTTGAAATGGTCGGACACGCGGCGCTGGATTTCGTCGATGGTGATGCGGCGGCGGCTCGCGCGGAACATATCCGCCAGCACTTCTTCGGCGAACGCCTCGTCGATCGCGCGGTTGCTGAGCGACGAATAAGCGAGGAGCCGATTCAGGCCGCCCTCAAGCTCGCGGATCGAGCTGGCGATACGCGAAGCGAGCAGATCGAGCACATTGACCGGCACCGCCGCATTCATCGCGGTTGCGCGGCTATGCACGATCGCGCGGCGCAGCGGGTAATCGGCGGGCTGGATGTCGACCACGAGACCCTGGGTCAGGCGCGACAGGATGCGGCCTTCGACGCCGTCAAGTTCATGCGGGCTGCGGTCGGCGGCGATGACCACGCGGCGGTCGGCGCGCATCAGCTCGTCGAGCGTGTAGAGGAATTCCTCCTGCGTTGGCCCCTTGCCAGCAATGAACTGGAAATCGTCGATCATCAGCAGATCGACCGAACGGAGGCGTTCCTTGAACGCCATCGTATCCTTGGCGCGGATCGCCTGGACGAATTCGACCATGAACCGCTCGGCGCTCATCGACAGCGCGCGGGCGCCGGGTTTGCGCGCGAGATAGGCGTGGCCGATCGCGTGCAGCAGGTGGGTTTTGCCGTGGCCCGTGGGACCATGAAGGTAGAGCGGACTAAACCGCAGCGGGCCGTCCTCGCCGATCGCGCGAGCGGCGTTGCAGGCGATGCGGTTGGCATCGCCGACGACGAACTGGTCGAAGGTCAGGCGCGGGTCGAAGCGTGAGAGCGGGACGATGACCTCGATCACGGCAGGCTCGGCGGCGGGCTCAACCTTCGCGCTCAGTGTTTCCGGCGCGTCCTCGCGCGAACCGATGCGCACGCTGCGGACTTCGGGAAGAATAGCGCGCCAGGCGAGGGTCAGGCGGTCTCCGAAATTCGACGCAACCCAATTGGCGAGGAAGCGCGAGGGGAGGAGCAGTTCGACTTCGCGATCAGTCGAATCGTAGCCGCCCAGGCTGATGCGGGCGAGCCAGTGGTCGAAATTGCGCGCGCCGACATCGCGACGCAGGTTCTCGCGCACTGCTTTCCAGGCCGCGACGACGCTTTCAGACACAATTTCGCGTTCGCCGCCGACCAAAGTCACGCCGTCTCCCCTATAAAATGCTCGTACCCCCACACCGCTACGGTCAACCCGGCCCTGCTCGCATCCTTGCGGAAGCGTCTCCGTCGCAGGTCATCAAGGCTGATCATAACGACGAGTCGTCGAATCTGCTGCCGCAATTTCTGCGAGCATCGGCGAGAGCGTGCAAGCGCCTCGGCGTAAATAAACTGAAATAATCCGGGTTGACTCGTCGAAGGTGAGGATTTCCCTCAACCGACCGCAATTTTTGGCAGAAATCCGACAAATATTTAGGATCAAAGGACGAATCGGAAACATGCGAACCGCCGGATCAACGCATTCCCGGAAGCGCCTCAATCTGCATGAAAAAGGGCCCGCGGTTGCCCGCGGACCCCTCGAAAACCGTACCGTTCTGGGACCGTTCGGCTTAGCCGAGCGCGGCAACCCGCTTGGTCAGGCGCGCAAACTTGCGCGAGGCGGTGTTCTTGTGGAGCACGCCCTTGGCCACGCCGCGCGCCATTTCCGGCTGGGCAGCAGCAAGTGCGGTCGACGCAACAGCCTTGTCGCCGGCTTCAAGCGCCGCTTCGACCTTCTTTACAAAGGTACGGATGCGGCCGACGCGGGCACCGTTGACTTCGGCGCGGCGTTCGTTGCGACGGATGCGCTTCTTGGCTTGCGGCGTGTTCGCCATGCGAATTCAATTCCCTCAAAAACGAAAAGAGGCGCGAAAACGCGCCAGAACGGCGGACCCCATAGCGAGGGATGGGCGAATCGTCAACGCTGGCAGCGCGGACACCAGAAGGTGGAACGTGCGGCCTGAACATCGCGCCGCACCGTGCCGCCGCAAGGACATGGCTTACCCTCCCGCCCATAGACGCGAAAGCGACTTGCGAAATAGCCGAGGTCGCCATTGGGCTGGGCGTAGTCGCGCAGTGTCGAACCCCCTGCGTCGATGGCCGCGTTGAGCACCTCGGGGATTGCTTCGACGAGGCGTTTGAGGCGCAGCATGCTCAGGCTGCCGGCGGCAGAGAATGGACTGATCCGCGCGACGTTCAGGGCCTCGCACGCGTAGATATTACCGACGCCGGCCACGATGCGCTGATCGAGCAGCAGGATTTTGACCGCCATGGTCCGGCCGGCGAATGCATCGCGGAGATACTGTGCCGTGAGGTCAGTCCCGAGCGGTTCGGGCCCAAGCGCCTTAAACGCGGGCCAATCCCAGAGCTTGTCCGTTTCGACCAGATCGACCGAGCCGAAGCGCCGGGCATCATTGAGTGCCAGCGTGTGGCCGGCCTCGGTTTGCAGCAGGAAATGATCGTGTTTGCCGAGTTCGGCCGGATCGATGCGCCACTTGCCCGACATGCCGAGGTGAAAGACCAGCGTGTCGCCGCGGTCAGTGTCGATCAGTCCGTATTTGGCGCGCCGGTTAAGCCCGGTTACTCGCGCACCGGTCAGCCGTTGGCGCAGGTCGACGGGGAAGGGGCGGCGGAGGTCGCCACGCCGCGTCTCGACCGATTTGAGCGTATGAGCTTCGAGGAACGGCCGCAGCCCGCGCACGGTGGTTTCGACTTCGGGAAGTTCGGGCATCCTACAGGAACAACGCCACGCTCTGCGACGCGGTTGCGACTGCACGGCCGTCCCGGGCCCAGATCGCCATATATTGGCTCGAAGCACCGTCGGCGGCTTGATCCGCCACCGATTCAAGCAGGAACCAGCCGTCCGGCACAGGCGCAGTGTCGATCACATTGAGCTGCCAGGTCGTCGTCGAGATCGGTCCCCAGCCGTCGATCAGGCTCATGGCCGCGGGCGGCAGGGCATCGGCAATGGCGACCAGCTCGACTTCCGGGTCGAGCCCGCCGCGCTCGCGCAACTGCCGCCACGCATGCAGCGAACCCCTGCCACGTTGCCACGGCATCACGTGGAAGTTGCAGAGGAAGCCGGGCAGCCGGTCCATTGGCATCGGCGCGTCACCCATCGGAACATCGGGCATCGGCAAATTGTCATGCGCGATCGCCGATTCGCGCGGCGCCATGAACAGAAACAGTGCGCGCAGCCCGATACCGCCTTCGCCCGCCACATCGACCGCGACGAAGGCACTGTTTTTCCCCCGGCGGAGCAGCTGCGGCGTCGCGCTGACCTTCCCTGCGAGCGGGCCGATGAATGCAATCTGCGCCGAACGCAGAGGCGGCAGATCGGGGACCGCCGCCTTGGCGGCCGCTAGCGCAATCGCTGCCGACAGCCCGCCATAAGCCGTGCGGCCCTGCAGCCAGTGCTCACCGATTTCGGCGTTCAATGTGCCGCCAATGAACTCTGCGGCGGTTAGGATGTCAGGAAGGCTCATCCTCGCCGGCTTAGCCCAGGCACGCGGCGGTGCAACCTCGCGCCCGCCAATCCGTTGACGCGACCACGCACACACCGCAGATGAGGTGCGTCAGGGAGAATTGGATTGAGCGAAGCGGCCCATCTCGAAAAGCCGATCGAGGTCACGCCCGTCGAGGTCGAGCCGCATGGCGAGGATGTCTCGTTCCGCCGCGACCGCCTGCTCGCCTCGCTGACGCTGATCGCGGGGGCCGGCCTCCTTTTCGCATTGCCGTTCGCGCTGCAGGCGGCGCGCGCCTTCTTCTTGCCGGTCACCGCGGCGATGATCATTGCGATTGCGCTGGTGCCGCTCCTGGAGGGGCTGCAGAACCGCCGCGTGCCCTCGGGGCTCGCCGCACTGATCTGCGTCGTGTTGTTCGTCGCGGTGGTGAACGTCGCGCTCGCCGCGATCGTCGTCCCGGCGAGCGAGTGGGTCACGCTGCTGCCGCAGCGCCTATCGCGCATTCAATCGAATATCGCGCCGGTGCTCGAACTCTTCCAGAGCCTGCAACATTTCGTCGACCGCATCGTGAAGCGGCTGGCGACCGGCCCGGTGGGGCGGCCGGCCACACCTGCGGTCGCTCCGCCCAATTCCGTGCTGCAATTGCTCGCGACCTCGGCGCCTTCGGTCCTGATCGAGATGTTCTACGCGCTGCTACTGGTGTTCTTCTTCCTCGCCGGGTGGACCAGCCTCAAGCGTCGCACGATCACCAGCCGGACCAGCATTCATGGCGCGGTGACGACCGCGCGGGTGTTGCGCGACGTCGTCAGCGCGACGTCGAGTTATCTCGGCACGATCACGATGGTGAACATGATACTGGGCTTGATCGTCGCGGGCGCTTTGTGGCTGATCGGTTTGCCCAGCCCGCTGATGTGGGGCGGGCTCGTCACGATCTTCAATTACATCCCCTATCTCGGGCCGATCTTTGCCGCGGTTCTGCTCACTCTCGGCGGCCTGATGAGCTTTACGGATATCTGGTTGGCGTTCACGCCGCCCGCCATCATGATCGGGCTGCACTTGGTCGAGGCTAATGCGATCACCCCGATGCTCGTCGGGCGCCGGGTCAAGATCAATCCGCTGCTCATTCTTATCTCGATCAGCTTTTGGGGCTGGGTGTGGGGACCGCTCGGTGCGCTGCTGGCAACACCGCTCCTAATTATCATCCAGCGTGTGATTGCCGCTGCGGGCCTGCCCGACATTACCGGGTTCCTGTTCGAAGAAGGCATGCTCACCCATCTCGCCGAACCCGATTCCGCGCCTTGACGGGACTCGGGGGGCGACCTACAGGCGCGCTTCCCTGTCGCTGCGGGTGTAGCTCAGTTGGTTAGAGTACCGGCCTGTCACGCCGGGGGTCGCGGGTTCGAGCCCCGTCACTCGCGCCAGGGAATTTCGTTTTAGGCGATGCAAAGCGGCTGAGAAATCAGCCGTTTTCCATCCATCGCAGCAGCGGCTTCAACGGCGCGATCCACGCCGTGCCGAGCGCGCCGAACCACAGGATCTGCAGCCACTGATTGTCGGGCCGCGGCAGGGTCACCGCCAGCACCGCCCACAACGCGATCCACGCGAGGATCGCGAGCACGCCTAGCGGTTTGCGGAGCGACGGCTCGTTCATGCGGCAACTCCGTTTTCGGTCGCCACCGCATGGAGCGGTACGTCCCAATTATCGATCGGCACCAAGGGTAGTTGCTGGCACGGCCAGGCCACGCCGATCCGTTTCGCCTCGGGCCACGCGGCAAAAGCGCGGTCGTAATAGCCCGCGCCATAGCCGAGCCGTGCGCGTGAATGATCGAACGCGAGCAGGGGAACGACAAACGCCTCGGGGTCGACCGGCGCGGCGGTCTCGGGATCGGGTTGGCGCAGACCCATCGGCCCGCTGACGAGCGCATCGCCCGGCTTCCAGGCGAGAAATTTGGGCGCGGCACGCAGACCCTGATAATAAGGCAATGCGAGCGCGACAGCGCGTGCCTCGAGGGCGGCGATCAATGGCAGGACATCGACCTCCGCACCAATCGGCAAATAAATTGCGACCGTCCCGGCGCCGTCGAGCAGAGGCAGGACGGTCTCGGCGACGCGTGTTGCGGCGGCACAGCGTTCAGCAAGCGATAGGCTCGCAACATGGGCGGCGCGCAAAGCGCGCATCCGCGTCCGCATCTCAGCCTTGGTGGGTGACGGGACCGCCATGGCCGTTTGCTCCGAATATCCTCTGACGCCCTAACGTCAGGTGGGGACCATGTGCTTCGGACCAGGATCCGGGCAGGGACAGCCCCCTAGGATGATGAATAGCCTCAGGGATGTTCCTCAAGCTCGTACCGGGCAGTTCCCGTCGTCGCCCTATCTAGGCTTTCGCGACTGCAGTCTCAAGGCTGTCAGCGAGCGTTTCGACGCGCTCCGCCAAACGTGCCAGCGCTTCGGCCACGACCGGTGAAAGTCCCGCTTCCGGGGCGGGCGCGGTGCCCGCGCGCACTTCGCCGAGCTCGTCGGCGAGCAGCAGCGCAGCCAGGAGCAGCGTGCGCGCTTCGGTCGCGTTGCCCACGGCGCGTGCCGCGTCGGCGGCTTTTTTGTCCACCTGCGCGCCCAGTTGCCGGAGATGCTCTTCGCCACCATCGCGGCAGGCCACCGAATAAGTCCGCCCGGCAATGGTCAGTTGCACATCGGCCATCAGCGCGCGGCCCCGGCAGGATTCTGGCCGGCGCTGGCAATAACCTGTTCGAGGCTGTCGAGCGCGGCCTGCGTGCGCTCGCGCAGCGCCTGGTAGCGCGCTTCGGCGGCCTGCTTGGCGGCGACCGACCCGCGTGCCGAGTGAATCGCGGATTCAAGGCGGCCGAGCGCGCTATCGATGCGCGCAATCACTTCGTCTGGTTCGCTTGTCATGTTGCGGTTGCAATAGGTTCAGGACGGGATTCCGGCAAGGTGCGACGGTAAGGCCTGCGTTGACCAATCTGTCCCGTCGCGACAAAGGAGCCGGACCTTTCCGGCCGCGCTCCAGTGCTGCGGCCCATCACAGATCGGGGACAGATACATGACGAAGGTTGCGATCAACGGGTTCGGACGCATCGGCCGATTGGTGGCGCGGGCGATTCTCGAACGGCCCGATTGCGGGCTGGAATTGGTCGCGATCAATGACTTGGGTGATGCCAAGGCCAATGCCATGCTCTTCAAGCGCGACAGCGTTCACGGCAAATATCCGGGCAGCGTCGCAGCCGATGACAACGATCTGATCGTCGATGGCAAACGCATTCACGTTACGGCCGAACGTGATCCGGCCAAGCTGCCGCATGCGGCAAACGGAGTCGAAATCGCGCTCGAATGCACCGGCTTCTTCACCGACCGCGACTCGGCGCAGAAGCATCTCGATGCGGGTGCCAAGCGCGTGCTGATCTCGGCCCCGGCCAAGGGCGTCGACCTGACCGTGGTGTTCGGAGTCAATCACGACAAGCTGACTGCAGAACACACCATCGTGTCGAACGCGAGCTGCACCACCAACTGCCTCGCGCCCGTCGCCAAGGTGTTGAACGACAGCATCGGCATCGAACGCGGCTTGATGACCACGATCCATGCCTACACCAACGACCAAAAGATCCTCGACCAGATCCACAGCGATATGCGCCGCGCGCGTGCCGCCGGCATGTCGATGATCCCGACCACCACCGGCGCGGCGCGTGCCGTCGGCGAAGTGCTGCCCGAATTGAAGGGCAAGCTCGACGGCTCGGCGATCCGCGTACCGACGCCGAACGTCAGCCTGATCGACCTGACCTTCACGCCGTCGCGCGACACGACCAAGGATGAGGTCAACGCGATTCTCAAGGCGGCTTCGGAAAATGGCCCGCTGAAGGGCGTCTTGGCCTACACCGATGAGCCGCTCGTTTCGATCGACCTCAATCACGAACCGGCTTCGTCGACGGTCGACAGCCTCGAAACGGCGGTGCTCGACGGCAAGCTGGTCCGCGTCGTCAGCTGGTACGATAATGAATGGGGTTTCTCGAACCGCATGGTCGATACCGCCGGCGCGATCGCCAAGCTGATCTAAACATGGCCTTCAAGACTTTGGATGACATTGGCGATGTGCGCGGCAAACGTGTGCTCGTCCGCGAAGACCTCAACGCGCCGCTCGATGGCGGCAAGGTGACGGACGATACGCGCTTGCGTGCGGCGGTGCCGACGATCGCGGAGCTGGCGGACGCCGGCGCCATTGTCCTCGTCCTCGCACATGTCGGACGGCCGAAGGGCGTGCCGTCGCCCGACTTGTCGACCTCGCTGCTGATCCGTCCGCTGTCGGCGGTGCTTGGACGCGAGGTGCGTTATATCGATTGGGACGGCGCCGAGGATGCCCTCGCCACGCTTCACGCAGGCGATGTCGCGGTGCTCGAAAACACCCGCTTCTTTGGCGGCGAAGAGAAGAACGACCCGGCGGTGATCGACCGGTTCGCGGCACTGGGCGATTTGTACGTCAACGACGCCTTCTCTGCAGCGCATCGTGCCCATGCCTCGACCGAGGGGCTGGCGCACAAGCTGCCCGCCTTTGCCGGGCGGCAGATGCAGGCCGAACTCGATGCGCTCGACAAGGCCCTTGGCAATCCCGAACATCCCGTCGCGGCGGTCGTTGGCGGGGCAAAGGTGTCGTCTAAGCTCGCGGTGCTCGAACACCTTGTCGAGAAGGTCGATCATCTGATCATTGGCGGCGGCATGGCCAACACCTTTCTCGCCGCGCGCGGGGTCGATGTCGGCAAGTCGCTGTGCGAGCATGATCTTATCGAGACCGCCAACCGCATCTTCGACGCAGCGGACAAGGCGGGATGCACCATCCATCTGCCGTACGATGTGGTCGTCGCGAAAGAGTTCAAGCCGAACCCCGCGACGCGCACAGTCAACGTCCATGAGGTCGCGGCGGACGAGATGATCCTCGATATCGGCCCGGCGGCTACCGAGGCGCTGGCGGATGTGCTCAAGACCTGTCGTACGCTGGTGTGGAACGGCCCGCTCGGCGCCTTCGAAACCTCTCCCTTCGACCGCGCGACAGTCGCGCTGGCTCGGACGGCGGCGGCGCTGACTCAAAGCGGCAGCCTCGTCTCTGTCGCGGGGGGCGGAGACACCGTCGCCGCGCTCAACCAGGCCGGCGCAGCCGACGATTTCACCTTCGTCTCAACCGCCGGCGGCGCTTTCCTGGAATGGATGGAAGGGCGCGAATTGCCGGGCGTAGCCGCGCTAAATCGCTGACATCGCAAGTTTCATTAGCGTTTAAGCCCCCGTACGGTTACCGCAGATTTAACAATCTGGGGGACTACATATGATTCGCGCAATTCTTCTGTCGGCCGCTGCGCTCGCGGTTATTCCGGCCGCCGCTGACGCGGCCACATATGACGCTTTTTCGAGTTTCAACGGCACCGTGCCGCAGGTCGACGGGGCCGGCAATCCGACGAATGGCCGCTTCATTTACGGCGAAGCGAACCCGGCGACGCCGGGCGTCTCCGGCACGTTCTTTTCGGCCAATACCAATTGCTTCATCGACAACGCGAAGTGTTTGCAGCGCGCGCCGAACCACGACGTCCCCGGTTTCACTAAGGGTGGTAGCCCAGCGTTTCAGTATGGCTCGGTCAACGTACCGCAGGATCGTCTGCTTGCGCACCCTGCGAACGATGATGGCGACACGTACGTCGCATTCGTTGCGCCGACCGCCGGCCGTTATCGCTACACCGCAACATTCAATGTACAGGACGTTAGCCCGTCAGGCGTTGCGATCGACCTAATCCGGACGACCAGCGGCGGTCTGCCTCTGATCTTCACCCCAATCGGTGCGATCGGCAGCGGCAATCCGACCTTCACCACCAGCGGCGAGTTTATGCTCGGCGCGTCGGAAGCGTTCGGCTTCGGTATCAACCGCGCGGGCGTTTACTACAACGATTCGACCGGCGTGAACTTCACGGTGTCGAGCTTCGTGCCCGAGCCGGCCCAATGGGCCTTGCTGGTCGGTGGCTTCGGCCTGCTCGGTGCTGCCTCGCGCCGTCGTCGCAACAATGCCGTCTTCGCGTAAACGTAAGTCAACGTAAGACATTCGGGGCCGCGTCCGGACAGCCGGGCGCGGCCTTTGCGTATTGCCGACGCCTCGCTAACAGGCCGCGATCCAAGCAACATCGAGGACAGAAATGAACGACGCGCAGATGCACGCCAAAATTGCCGAGGGCCGCGGCTTCATCGCCGCGCTCGATCAGTCGGGCGGGTCGACCCCCAAGGCGCTGGCCGGCTATGGCATCGGCGCGGATGCGTTTTCCAGCGATGACGAAATGTTCGCGCTGATCCACGCGATGCGCGCGCGGATTGTGCAATCCCCCGTATTCACCGGCGACAAGGTGATTGGGGCGATCCTGTTTGAAAAGACGATGGATGGGCAGATTGGCGGCAAGCCGGCCCCGCAGGCACTGATCGACAAGGGCGTCGTGCCCTTCATCAAGATTGACAAGGGCCTCGAAGACGAAGCCGATGGCGTCCAGTTGATGAAGCCCATGCCGGGCCTTGATGCGCTGCTGTCACGCGCCAAGGTACTCGGCGTATTCGGCACCAAGGAACGCTCGGTCATCAATCTCGCCAACGCCGCGGGTGTCGAGGCGATCGTCAAGCAGCAGTTCGACGTGGCCGCCCAGGTCATCGCGGGCGGGTTGATGCCGATCATCGAGCCCGAGGTGAACATCAAGTCGCCCGAGCGCGCTCAGTGTGACGCACTTCTGCGCGATGCGATCCTCGAGGCGCTCGACGTGTTGCCCGCGGGACAGCAGGTGATGCTGAAGCTGTCGATTCCGGCCGAACCGAACCTGTTCGCGCCGCTGGCCGACCATCCCAAGGTGCTCAAGGTCGTCGCGCTGTCGGGCGGCTTCTCGCGCACCGATGCGTGCGTCGAACTGGCGAAGAACAAGGGAATGATCGCCAGTTTCAGCCGCGCGCTGCTGTCGGATCTCCGCGCTGATATGTCCGACGCTGAATTCGACAAGGCGCTCGGTGACGCGATCGACGAGATCTACAACGCGTCGGTCGACAAGGCCGCCTAGCCCCCTGGCGTTTATTGGGCTAGTCGAAGGTCCCGCGACAGACGGGATGAGGGCCGCATCACTGTGACGGAGAGTGGCCCATGTCTCGTTCGATCATTCTGCTGCTGGGGACGGCGGCGTATGTCTTTTTCTTCCTGACCTTCCTCTACCTGATCGCTTTCGTCGGCGATCTGCCGTTCGTACCGCTGACCGTGGACAATGGGCCAGACGCGCCGGTCGGTATGGCACTGGCGATCGATCTGCTCCTTGTCGCGTTGTTTGGCGTGCAGCACAGCGTCATGGCGCGACCGGGGTTCAAGGCGATGTGGACGAAGATTGTGCCGCCAGCTCTGGAGCGCAGCGTCTATGTCGTTGCGGCCAGCCTGATGCTGATCCTGCTCTACATCTGGTGGCTGCCGATCACGGCGACGCTGTGGACGGTCGAGGCCCCCGCAGGCCGCATAGTGCTATGGGCTTTGTTTGGTCTCGGTTGGGGGATGGTGCTGCTGTCGACGTTTCTGATCAGCCATTTCGAACTGTTCGGCCTAACCCAGGTTTGGATGAATTGGCGTCAGCGAGAGATTCCATCGAAGAACTTCGTGACCCCGTTCCTCTACAAATTCGTGCGGCACCCGCTGTATCTCGGCTTCATCATTGCGATGTGGGCGTCGCCGGTGATGACCTATGGCCACGCGCTGTTCGCGGCTGCGATGACCGCGTACATCCTCATCGCCATCCGCTTCGAGGAACGCGACCTGACCGCGCATCTCGGTCATGAATATGCCGAATACCGGCAGCGGGTGGGCATGCTTACGCCGAAGCTACGCTGACAATTGCGGGTCAGGCGCTTAAGGCGGGCGGATGGAAGTCACTGATTTCGCCGCCCGCTTCACGCCCGACAAGCGCCCGCCGTGCCAGCTCTATCTGATTTCACCGCTCGAGGTCGGCGGGCCGTTCCCCGATCGCTTGCGGCGGGCAGTCGAAGCCGGCCCCGTCGCGGCATTTCAATTTCGCGTGAAGGGCGTTGACCAGCATGAAGCGGTGCGGCTCGCCGAGCCGCTGCAACGCATCTGTTCCGACGCGGACGTCGCCTTCATCGTCAATGACAGCATCTCGCTGGCCAAACGTATCGGCGCGGACGGGGTGCATCTGGGGCAGGGCGATGGTGTCGTTAGTGAGGCCCGCGAAGCATTGGGCCGGGATGCCCAAATCGGCGTGACCTGCCATGACAGCCGCCACCTCGCGATGGAGGCGGGGGAGGCCGGCGCGGATTATGTCGCCTTCGGCGCTTTTTATCCGACGACGACCAAGGAGACGACGCACCGGCCCGATCCGTCGATCCTCGGCTGGTGGACGACGTTGTTCGGCACGCCGTGCGTGGCGATCGGCGGGATCACGCCGGACAATGCTGCGCCGCTGGTGACCGCGGGAGCGGACTTTCTCGCGGTCAGCAGTGCCGTCTGGTCAGGCGACGAGGTTGAGGCCGTCCGAGCGTTCGGGCGGGTGCTCGCTGCTTGACCGGTCATTGGCGATCATGCGCGCCTCGAACTGATCGGCAGCAGGCACGTCTTCGCGTGGCGACGGCAAGTGCCAGGTCGAGCCGAACAGGCCAGACGCGGGTACGCGATGAGGAGTGGTGGGTGTGGGCATGACAGCGGAAATACGCGATAAGCCGCGCGCAAGATTGGACGAAAACGACGATCAGCGAGAATTTTTTGCAGCCAAGTTGGTACGCGCGCGTTCCAATCTGCAATGAACAAATTGCTTCCCCTGGCGCTCGCGCCGCTCCTCATCGGCGCTGCTCCCGCGACGCCAAAACCCCAGAGCGTCAACCTGCCGATCCTTCACGTGCAGGTGATCCTCGACAAGCTTGGCTTTTCGCCGGGGACGCTCGACGGCAAGCGCGGGCAATCGCTGACGCTGGCGCTGAAAGGGTTTCAGGAATCGCGCGGGCTGCAGACGACGGGAACGATCGATAAGGCGACCCTCAACGCATTGCTGCCGTTCCAGGCATGGCGCGCGGTCAAATCGGTCACGCTCAATACCGGCGATATCGCCGGACCGTTTACCTGGCCGTTCCCCAAGGAGCCCGGCGATCAGGCAAAGTTGCCGGGGCTGTATTACAAGAACGCGCTCGAAGCACTCGCCGAACGTTTTCATACGACCAATGCGACTCTGATCGCGCTCAACAGCCCCGAAACGCAGCTGAAGCCGGGCGTGCAGATCATCGTACCCAACGCACTGCCGACCTCGCGGGCCTATTCGGTCGAGAATAAAGCGTGGCGCGCGACGCTCAACAGCCTCAACGTGCAGGCGGTGAACCCGGTCGCGAAACGGGTGGTCGTCGACAAATCGGATGGCGCACTGCGCGTCTATGGCGAGGACGACCGGCTGATCGCACAATTCCCCGCGACCATGGGGTCGGAACATGATCCGCTGCCGATCGGGACGTGGAAGATCCTGGCGGCGGACACCAATCCGAAATTTCGCTACAATCCGGACCTGTTCTGGGACGCCAAGCCCGACGACAAGAAGGCGCTTCTTCCCGCCGGCCCGAACGGTCCCGTCGGCGTGGTGTGGATCGATCTCAACAAGCCGCATTACGGCATTCACGGCACGCCCGAGCCGCAGACCATCGGCCGGACGGAAAGTCACGGCTGTATTCGCCTGACCAATTGGGATGCGGCGCGCCTGGCGCTGATGGTCAAGCCGGGGATGGAGGCGACGTTCCAGCCTTGAGAACGCTGAAGCTGATCGTTGGACTGGTCATCGCCGCGTTCGTCGCGGTGGTGATCTATATCTATTCGTCGCCGACCACCTCGTCATCGGCGCAGCCGTCGGCCGCGCCTGCCCAATCCATCACGGTCGAAAAGCTGCCCAGCGGTTTGGTGCTGCCGGTGCAGGGCGTGCGCGTCGATCAGCTAACCGACACCTGGGGCCAGGCGCGCGAAGGCGGCAAACGCGCGCATCAGGCGATCGACATTATGGCGCCGGGCGGGACGCTGGTGCTGTCCGCCCTGCCGGGGACAGTCGAAAAGCTGTTCAATTCAGCGCGCGGGGGCATCACCGCTTATGTTCGCACCGACGACGGGCAATGGACGCTCTATTACGCTCACTTGCAGGGCTATGCCGCCGGTCTTGCCGAGGGGCAGCATCTGAAACAGGGGCAAGTGATTGGCTATGTCGGTGACACCGGCGATGCGGGGCCCGGTAACACCCATCTCCATTTCGCGATCAACCGGATGGCGCCGGGCGAACGCTGGTGGCAGGGGACGGCGATCAATCCCTATCCGATCCTTGCCGGCCAGAACCTTGCCGGAAAGCCCGCCGCCCGCTAAGCGCGCGCGCTTTCCAAGCAAGGTTCCAACATGAAGATCAACGCGGTCGAGATTCGTCCCGGTAACATCATCGAATTCGAGGGCGGCATTTGGCGCGCGGTCAAGATCCAGCACACGCAGCCGGGCAAGGGCGGCGCGTACATGCAGGTCGAACTCAAGAACCTGCGCGACGGCCGCAAGAGCAACACCCGTTTTCGCTCCGCCGAAACCGTTGAGCGCGTTCGCCTCGACCAGAAGGATTTCCAGTTCCTATTCGCCGAGGGCGACGCCCTGACGTTCATGGACAAGGAAACCTATGAGCAGGTTCAGCTGCCGCGCGATCTGCTCGGCGACGCTGCCGCGTTCCTTCAGGACGGCATGGATGTCGTCATGGAAATGCACGAGGAAGAAGCGCTGAGCGTGCAACTGCCCGACCAGATCGAAGCGACGATCGTAGAGGCCGATGCGGTGGTGAAGGGGCAGACGGCTTCGTCGAGCTACAAGCCGGCGATCCTCGACAACGGCGTGCGCGTGATGGTGCCGCCGCACATTTCGTCGGGTACCAAGATCGTCGTCGACGTGTACGAACAGACCTACGTCCGTCGCGCCGACTAATGCCTTCTCATTCCGGCCTTCTCACCATCATGGACCGCGCGGCACGCAAGGCCGCGCCGCAGCTGCGCCGCGACTTCAACGAGGTCCAGCAGCTACAGGTCAGCCGCAAGGGGCCGGCGGATTTCGTCAGCCGCGCCGATCAGGCGTGCGAAGAAACGCTGTTCGAGGAATTGTCGCGCGCGCGCCCCGACTGGGGTTTTCTGATGGAAGAGCGCGGCGAGGTCGAGGGTGACCCCAACAAGCCGCGTTTCATCGTCGATCCGCTGGATGGCACATCGAACTTCCTGCACGGTATTCCGCATTTCGCGATCTCGATCGCAGTCGAGGAGCCGCTGGCGTCGGGCAAACGCGAGATTACGTCGGCGCTGATCTATCAGCCGCTGACCGACGAGAGTTTTTGGGCCGAAAGGGGCCGGGGCGCGTGGAACACCGACAAGCGCCTGCGCGTGTCGGCACGGCGCGACCTGGCGGACAGCCTGATCGCCACCGGCATCCCCTTCCTCGGTCATGGCGACCTGGCGCAATGGAGCCGCATTTTTGGCGCGATCGCACCCGAAGTCGCGGGCATCCGCCGCTTCGGATCGGCGGCGCTCGATCTGGCGTGGGTTGCGGCCGGCCGTTATGACGGATTCTGGGAGGCCGGGCTGCAACCGTGGGACGTGGCGGCGGGCCTGTTGCTGGTGCGCGAAGCGGGCGGTTTCGTCACCGATTTCCGTGGCGGCGACCGCGTGATCGAGCGGCAGGAAGTGCTGGCCGCCAATGATGCATTGCAAAGCCGCCTGCACAAACTCCTGGCGGGCTCACTCCGCTAGTTTTTGCGATTGATTTTCACAGTCTAGCGCCTTGCCCGCGTTAGGGCTGCCGCCTAAAGGCCCCCCATGCAAAACGTCGCGGCCGGCTATCTGCCGATCCTCCTGTTTCTGGCCATCGCGCTGTTGATTTCGACGGCGTTCGTGGTGCTGCCGATGATCGTGTCGCGGCTGACCGGATCGCATCAGCCCAACGCGTCGAAACTCGGCGAATATGAATGCGGCTTTCCCGCGTTCGAGGATGCCCGCGCGCAGTTCGACGTGCGCTTCTATCTGGTCGCGATCCTGTTCATCATCTTCGATCTCGAAGCCGCATTCCTTTATCCCTGGGCGGTGTCGCTGCACGGCATCGGCTGGACCGGCTGGGGCGCGATGATGGTGTTCCTGCTCGAGCTGGTGCTCGGCTATGCCTATGCCTGGAAAGTGGGAGCCCTCGAATGGGAGTAGAACTTTCCCGCGGCGAGAATGTGTTTCTCCCCGAAGGCGCGCAGACCGCGCCCGATCATGCCTTTTTCGACGGCCTGAACGGTGAGCTGCAGGACAAGGGTTTTCTCGTCACCTCGACCGAGGAACTGTTTCAATGGGCGCGTACCGGCAGCCTGTGGTGGATGACGTTCGGCTTGGCGTGCTGCGCGGTCGAGATGATCCATGTGAACATGCCGCGCTACGACCTCGAACGCTTCGGCGCCGCGCCGCGCGCCAGCCCGCGCCAGTCGGACGTGATGATCGTCGCGGGGACGCTGTGCAACAAGATGGCCCCGGCGCTGCGCAAGGTTTACGACCAGATGTCGGAGCCGAAATACGTCATCTCGATGGGCAGCTGCGCCAATGGCGGCGGCTATTATCACTATAGCTACAGCGTCGTGCGCGGCTGCGACCGGATCGTGCCGGTCGATATCTACGTGCCGGGCTGCCCGCCGACCGCCGAAGCTTTGCTGTACGGGATTATGCAATTGCAGCGGAAAATCCGCCGGCAGGGGACGATTGAGCGGTGAGCATGACCGTGGCGCCGCTGGTGAAGCCGCACGACGGCCTGATCGACGCCGTGCGCGCCGCGCATGGCGCGGGTGTGGTCGATGCTTGGCACAAGGTCGACGAGACGACGATCACAGTGACGCGCGAGGCGCTGGTGCCGGTGCTGACCTGGTTGCGCGACGCGCAGGCCTATCAGCAGCTGATGGAAATCGCCGGCGCGGATTACCCCGAGCGGCCCGAGCGGTTCGATTTGAACTATCACCTCCTCTCGGTGACGCGGAACACGCGCGTCCGCGTGAAGGTGACGACCGACGAGGCGACGCCGGTGCCGACGGTGACGGGCCTGTGGCCGGTTGCCAACTGGCTCGAACGCGAGGTGTTCGACCTGTACGGCGTGCTGTTCGACGGGCATCCCGACCTGCGCCGCATCCTCACCGATTACGGCTTTACCGGCCACCCGCTGCGCAAGGACTTCCCGCTGACCGGCTATCAGGAAGTCTGGTATTCGGAAGAAGCCAAGCGCGTGGTCTATGAGCCGGTCAAGCTGGCGCAGGATTTGCGCAACTGGGATTTTCTGTCGCCGTGGGAAGGCGCGGAATACGTTCTGCCCGGCGATGAAAAGGCGGCGCTCCCGGAAGCCAAGGGCGCACCGACGCCGCTGAGCGCCGACGAGATCAAGAAGGCGGACGCGGCGCAAACCTCGGCCAAGACGCCGGTCGCTGAGCCAAAGACGACCGAGACCAAGGGTCAATCCGGCGCGGGCGAGCCGACCGACACCGCCGCCAAGAAACGCGTCCGCAAGACCAAGCCAAAGGACGAAACCAATGGCTGAGCTGATCCGCGAACTCGAAGGCGTATGGGACGATGCCGATCCGACCGCTGGCGACACCAAGATCGCCAATTACACGATCAATTTCGGCCCGCAGCACCCGGCGGCGCACGGCGTGCTGCGGCTGGTGATGGAGCTGGACGGCGAGATCGTCGAACGCGCCGATCCGCATGTCGGCTTTCTGCATCGCGGCACCGAAAAGCTGATCGAAACCAAGCCGTATCTGCAGAATATCCCCTATTTCGACCGGCTCGATTACTGCTCGCCGATGTGCATGGAGCACAG
>DATJIN010000008.1:0-43101 GCA_035493275.1 Sphingomonas sp.
GGTGCATCGGGCACGAAATGGCGCACCGGATGCGGATCGAAGGTCGCGACGATCGCCGGACGCCCTCGCTGCCGCGCCAACTCGACCGCGCGACCAACCACCGCCTGATGGCCGAGATGAAACCCGTCGAAATTGCCGAGCGCGACAACCGCCCCGCGCAGATGCGGCGGCAATCCCTCTCCCCCGGTTATGCGCTCCATCAGGCGCTCAGGCGTCCTGTTTCGCCAGCCACTCTTCGAGCCATTTGATCGAATAGTCGCCGTTGACGACTTCGGGGTCCTGCAACAGCGCGCGGTGCAGCGGGATTGTCGTCTTCACGCCATCGACGACCATCTCCTCGAGCGCGCGGCGCAGCCGCATGATGCAACCTTCGCGCGTGCGGCCGTAGACGATCAGCTTGGCGATCATCGAGTCGTAAAAAGGCGGGATGCGGTAGCCGGCGTAGAGCCCGCTATCGATGCGCACATGCATGCCGCCTGGCGCGTGGAACTGCTTCACCAGCCCAGGCGACGGCGCGAAGGTGCGCGGATCCTCGGCATTGATGCGGCATTCGATCGCGTGGCCCTTGAACTCGATATCGGCCTGCTCGACCGACAGCGGCCGCCCCTCGGCGACACGGATCTGTTCGCGGACGAGGTCGAGGCCGGTGATCATCTCGGTCACCGGATGTTCGACCTGCAGCCGCGTGTTCATCTCGATGAAATAGAACTCGCCGTCTTCCCACAGGAACTCGATCGTCCCCGCGCCGCGATAGGCCATATCGGCCATCGCCTTGCGGACGACTTCGCCCATCCGCATCCGTTCTTCGGACGAAATCACTGGGGATGGCGCTTCCTCCAGCACTTTTTGGTGCCGCCGCTGCAGCGAACAATCGCGTTCGCCGAGGTGAATCGCGTTGCCGTTGCCGTCGCCAAAGATCTGGAACTCGATGTGGCGCGGATTGCCGAGATATTTTTCGATATAGACCGTCGCGTCGCCGAACGCCGCCTTGGCCTCGCTGCCCGCCTGGCTGATCAGCGTTTCGAGCTGGTCTTCGGACGTGCACACCTTCATGCCACGTCCGCCGCCGCCCGACGCCGCCTTGATGATCACCGGATAGCCAGCCTCGGCGGCGATCGTCTTGGCCTCCTCGAGGTCACTGACCGCGCCATCCGATCCGGGTACTAGGGGCAGGCCGAGCGCGCCGGCGGTGCGCTTGGCCTCGATCTTGTCGCCCATCGTACGGATATGTTCGGGCTTGGGCCCGACGAAGATGATGTTGTGCTCCTCGACGATCTCGGCGAAGCGCGCGTTCTCGCTAAGGAAGCCGTAGCCCGGGTGGATGGCGTCCGCGCCGCTGATTTCGGCGGCGGAGATGATCGCGGGCACGTTGAGATAGGAGTCGGCGGCGGCTGGCGGGCCGATGCACACCGCCTCATCGGCGAGGCGGACGTGCATGGCATCGGCATCCGCGGTCGAATGCACCGCCACCGTCTTGATACCCATTTCGTGGCACGCGCGATGAATGCGCAGCGCAATCTCGCCACGATTGGCGATCAGCAGTTTTTCGATCGCCACGCGCTTACTCGATGATGACCAGCGACTGGTCGTATTCGACCGGCTGGCCGTTTTCGACGCAGATGCGCTTGATCGTGCCCGCCTTGGGTGCGGGGATCGCGTTCATCACCTTCATCGCCTCGATGATGACGATGGTCTGCCCTTCGCTCACCTTGTCGCCGACGCCAACGAACGGCTTCGCGCCAGGTTCGGCGGAGAGATAGACTGTGCCGACCATCGGCGAGCGCGCCGCGGTGCCGCTCTCGGCCGGTGCCGCCGGCGCCGTTTCGGCGGGCAGCGAAGCGGCCGTCGCCGGCAGCGGCGGCGCGGCGGGCGCTGGCGCGTAACCTGCCACGGCAGCGGCTTTGCGCGCCACGCGGATCTTGCGTGTCCCTTCTTCGACCTCGATTTCGGTCAATTTCGTTTCGTCGAGCAGCTCGGCAAGCTGGCGGACCAGCCCGACATCAACCTGCATCGGTCCCACTTCGTCGCTCATGCGAACCTCGTTTTTCTGATAGACTGCCTCTTGCAGAGCTTGGCATCAGGGGCAAGGGAAACGCCTTATGACCCCCGACGGCACCATTTCCATCCGCGTCAACGGCGAACACCGCCGCGTGGCGAACGACCTGACCATCGCCGAACTGGCGCGCGAACTCGGCCTGGAGCCGACGCGCGTCGCGGTCGAGCGCAATCTCGAGATCGTCCCGCGTTCGACGATTGCCGATGTGCGCGTCGAGGACGGCGACGAGATCGAGATCGTTCACTTCGTGGGCGGTGGCGACCATGTGGCGGCACTCGAAGACGATAGCTGGAGCGTCGCGGGTAAGACCTTCCGCAGCCGCCTGATCGTCGGCACCGGCAAATATAAGGATTTCGCACAAAATGCCGCCGCAGTCGAAGCGTCGGGCGCCGAAATCGTTACCGTCGCCGTCCGCCGCGTGAATATTTCGGATCGCAATGCGCCGATCCTCACCGACTTTATCGACCCAAAAAAGATCACGTACCTGCCCAATACCGCCGGCTGTTTCGACGCCGACAGCGCGGTGCGCACGCTGCGGCTGGCGCGGGAGGCGGGCGGCTGGGATCTGGTCAAACTCGAAGTTCTGGGCGAGGCACGCACGCTCTATCCCGACATGCGCGAAACGCTGAAGGCGACCGAAGTCCTCGTCCGCGAGGGCTTCAAGCCGATGGTCTATTGCGTCGACGATCCGATCGCCGCGAAGCAGTTGGAGGATGCCGGCGCGGTCGCGATCATGCCGCTGGGCGCGCCGATCGGGTCTGGCCTCGGCATCCAGAATCGCGTCACTATCCGCCTGATCGTCGAAGGCGCGAAGGTGCCGGTGTTGGTCGATGCCGGTGTCGGCACCGCGAGTGACGCGGCGGTGGCGATGGAACTGGGCTGCGACGGCGTTCTGATGAACACCGCCATCGCCGAGGCGAAAGACCCGATCAAAATGGCCGCGGCGATGAAACTCGCGGTCGAAAGCGGGCGCTTGGCCTATCGCGCGGGTCGGATGGGCACGCGCAAATATGCTGACCCGTCAAGCCCTTTGGCCGGATTAATCTAGGCGACCGCGCGGTCGCGATTGTCGAACAGCTTCAGCGCGTCGCGCGCCGGCATTGGCCGCCCGAACAGATAGCCTTGGATCTTCTTCGCGCCAAGGTCGCGCAGCAGTGTGAGTTCGCGCTCAGTCTCGATGCCCTCCGCAGTGGTCGACATATCGAGACTCTGCGCCAGCGTGACGACAGCGCGGATGATCGCGATCGCCTCAGGCGTGTTCTTCGCGGCGGCGGTCACGAAGCTACGGTCGATCTTGATGGTGTTGAAACGTATCTTGGCGAGATAGCCGAGCGACGAATAGCCCGTGCCGAAATCGTCGAGCGACAGCCGGATGCCCAAAGAGAGCAGCTTGTCGAGCGTCTCAGTCACGGCACTGCCTTCGCGCAGGAAGACACTCTCGGTGACTTCCAGCTCCAGCCGGTTGGCTGGCAACCCGCTGCGCGCCAGCGCCTGAACCACGGTCGCCACGAAATTGCCGTTCATCAGCTGCTCGGCGGAGACGTTGACCGCGATACGCACATGATCGGGCCAATTGCGCGCTTCCTGACACGCGGTCATCAGCACCCAGTCACCGATCGGCCCGATCAGCCGCGTATCTTCGGCAATCGGCACGAACTTGGCTGGACTGATGTTCCCAAGTTCGGGGTGCGTCCAGCGCAGCAGCGCTTCGAAGCTCTCGATGCTGCCGCTGTCGGCAGTCACGACCGGCTGGTAATGCACAGTCAATTGGTTGCGCTCCAGCGCCTTGCGCAGCGCGATTTCGAGCACACGGCGCTCTTCGGCGTGGCTGTGTAGCTGTGGCTCATAGGCGTAGAACGACCCGCCGCCGCCGTCCTTTGAACGGTACAGCGCCAGGTCGGCGGAGCGCACCAGCGTTTCGACGGTCTGGCCGTCGCGCGGCCCCAGCGCATAGCCGACCGACGCGCCGATGTAGAGCGTGTGTTCGTCCACCTCGTAAGGCCGCGACAGCGTGTCGATGATCGCGCGCGATAGTGCTTCGATCCGCGCGGTGTTGGCGCCATCAGCCATGACTACGCCGAATTCGTCGCCGCCCAGCCGCCCGCAGGTTTCGCCATCCTTGATCAGCCCGCGCAGCCGCTCCGCCACGCGCATCAACAGCCGGTCGCCGATGGGATGCCCCAACGTGTCGTTGATCGCCTTGAACCGGTCGAGATCGATCATCAGGAACGCGCAGCGCGATTTCCATTTGTGCGCCTGTGCCAGCGTCGCAGCCAGCGCATCGTTGACATGCAGCCGATTGGGCAACCCGGTCAGGGGGTCGAACCGCGCCATCTGGTTGATCTTGTCCGCGGCATGGCGTGCGGCGGTGACATCCGATCCCACTCCGCGAAAGCCGGAAAATGTTCCGTCCTCGAAGCGCGGGGAGGCGGACAATTCCCACCAATGCACTTCGCCGCCGACCTCGACCGGAATGGTCAGGTCGGAGAATGCCTCGCGCCGTTTCAGCTTTTCAGCGAGTTCGTGCAGCGAGGCATGAAAGTCGCCGGTTTCCCAGCGCGCGCCGGCCAGCACCTGCAACAGCGGCCGGGCCTCGAGCGCTTCGGGCTGGAGGCCGAGCGCGATGGCGAAGCGCGGGCTGACATGCGTCAGGCATTTACCCGCGTCGGTCTGCCACATCCAGTCGCCGCCCTTGTCGTCGAATTCGCGCAGCAACAGCGAGACGACCTCGTTCTTTTCATCGAGCTGCAGTTGCTGTGCTTCATGGATGACGAAGTTGCGGCCCGAAGCGAGCGCCGAGAACGCCATTCCGGCGGCATAGATGCCGGCGATCAGCGCCACGAGCGGCTCACCCACCCGCCAAGTCGCGAACGCGAGCGACCCGCCGACGATCAACTGATACGCCATCGTCGCCAGCGGCAATACCGACAGGCCCATCGCCGCGCCTGACATCATGGTAACGCACACGACCCACACGATCATCAGGTCGGTCGGGTTGTCGCGCGCCAGCAGCAGCGGCGCAGTGGCCCAGACCAAGGCCATGATTGCCGCCCAGGCGCTTTCGGTATGCAGGTCGCGCAGCGAGGCGCTGCTGATCTGCCAGCGTCCTTCGCGCAATTTGCGGTAGAAACTATGCCCGGCGGTCGCCGTCACGGCGAGCGCCCAGACCGCCAGCATCCAAGTCGAGGCATGGCCGCTCAAGGCGCCGCACACCGCTGCCACGCCCATTGCCGTCACGGCGATGCGGACGGGCGCCAGCTTGCGGATGGCATTGAGCTGCGCGGCGCGCACACGACCCCAATCGGCGCCGCCGGCGTCATTCAAGCCGAGGACTTGTCCCCATCCCGGGGTGGCGGGTGCATCGGTGGGCGCGGTCACGCCTGTGAGCCTAGGCGCGGAACGGTTACTGCAAAGTCAACAAATCGACGGAAATCGTCGATTATGCGGCCATCGCATAAGGCTGGATTTCGCCGCTAAGGTATTGATTGCGGGCCTTGGCGCGGCTCAGTTTGCCCGACGATGTGCGCGGCAGCGTGCGCGGCGGAACCAGTTCCACGACGCAGTTCATGCCGGTGATCGAACGCACCCGTTCCTTGATGTCGTCGCGCAGGCGCGCGCGCTCCTTGTCGTCGGTGGTGCGGCACTGGACCAGCACGGCAGGCGTTTCCTCGCCGCCTGGCGTGGTGATTGCGAAAGCGGCGATGTCGCCCGACTTGAACCCCGGCAGCTGCTCCACCGCCCATTCGATGTCCTGCGGCCAATGGTTCTTGCCGTTGATGATGATCATGTCCTTGGCGCGGCCGACGATGTAGACATAGCCGTCTGACAGATACCCCATGTCACCGGTGTCGAGCCAACCGTCCTTGAGGCACGCTTCGGTCGCTTCCGCGTCGCGGAAATAGCCGGTCATGATCGAGCTGCCCTTGGCGAACACCTTGCCGATCGCGCGTTCGGGCAGGAGGCCGCCATCCTCGTCGCGGATCTCGACCTTCATGCCCAGCACCGGCTTGCCGCAATTGACGACCGCGCGATACCGTTGCGGGCGGCCGACCGCCTCGTCCTTGCCGGACAATTCGGTTTCCTCGACCAGCTCGACGACGATGCCTTCGCCCGGCGGCATGATCGACACCGCGAGTGTTGCCTCGGCCAGGCCGTAGCTGGGCAGGAACGCGCTCGCCTTGAAACCAGCGGGTTCGAACGCATCGACGAACGCCTGCATCACGTCGGGCCGGATCATGTCCGCGCCGTTCCCCGCGACGCGCCAGCGCGACAGGTCGAAGCGTTCCTCGGCATGCGTCTGCGATGAAATCCGCCGCGCGCAAATGTCGTACCCGAAAGTCGGCGAGTAAGAGAGCGTGGTGCCCTCGTTGCGGCTGATCATGTCGAGCCATGCCAGCGGCCGCCGCGCGAAATCCTCGGTCTTGAGATAGTCGGTGGACACCTGGTTGGCGACCGGCGAGAGCAGACAGCCGACCAGCCCCATGTCATGATACCAGGGCAGCCAAGAGACGCAGCGGTCGGTGCCGATCAGCTCCATACCATGCCCGTGTGCGGCAAGGTTGGCGAGCAGTTGGCGGTGCGTCACGGCGACACCATGCGGGAAGCGCGTCGATCCGCTCGAATATTGCAGATAGGCGATGTCGTCAGCGCTCATTTCGGGCAGCGTCACATCGGCCTCGCCCCATTCCGCCGCGTCTTCCCAGGCGTGGCCCTCGACGCCCTTCGCCTCCGCCGCAGCCCCCGCCATCGCCGCGAGTTCTTCGGGATAGAACAGCATTTTCGGATCGGACGAATCCAGCTGCACCGACAGCTGGTCCACATAGGAATCGCGCCCGCCAAAGCTCGTCGGCAAGGGCAGCGGCACCGGCCACGCGCCCGCATAGATGCAGCCGAAGAACAAAGTGGCGAATTCCGCCCCCGTCTCGGCGATCAGAGCGATGCGGTCGCCCCGTACCACGCCGCGCCCGGCCAGCCGTCGCGCCATCGCGCGCGCATCGGCCTGAAGCTCGGCGAACGGATAGGCGCGCACCGGATTGCCGCGAGCGTCATGAAAATTGAGGCCACGAACCCCGCGCGCGGCGTAATCGAGCGCCGCGCCCAGCGTCGCGAAGTCGCTCATGATGCGGGGCAGCTCGTCGCGCGTCGGGGTGGTCGAGACGCTGGCGCCTTCTGTCAAAACGATAATCCTCCGGCGCTTGGGAACGCGCGACCTTAAACATTGGTGTCACATTCTCAATCGCCGGACACTGTGGCACAAACGTGGCCATGAGAGCCCAGGGCCAACGCCGCGAACGCCCCCCGCTCGATCTGGCGGCGCTCGAACGCCTCGGCCTGCGCTATGTCGAACGCTTCGCGACGACGCGCGGGAAGCTAACCGATTACTTCCGCCGCAAGCTGCGCGAACGCGGCGCGGTCGAGGGGTTCGATGTCGCGAGCATCGCGCCACTGGTCGAGAAGTTCGCCCGCCTGGGCTATGTCGATGACGCCAGCTGGGCCGAGTCGAAGGCGAGCAGCCTGACCCGCCGCGGCTATGGCCCGCGCCGCGTCGGCGATGCGCTCAAGGCCGCGGGTATCGACCCCGATCTCGCCGCCGCCGTCGCCCCAGATGAAGACGAGGCGCAAGCCGCCGCCGAAACCTATGCCCGCAAGCGCAAGTTCGGCCGCTTCGGCGATGGGGATGCCGACCGTGAGGTAAAGCGTAAGCAACTCGCCGCGATGCTCCGCGCGGGGCACGGCTTCGAGGTGTCGCGGCGACTGGTGGAAGAGCCGCCGGAGTAGCCCGCGGCGGCGCGGAAGTAGAGGAAGTTAATGCTACGTTGCCTTACTTTCGGGGCTTTCCGGGCGCGGCGGTTCACACGATTCACATGTGCCGATGCGGCGCGGGCGGCGCGAAACGTTCGTCGAAGTTGAGCGCTGAAATGTGCCGTACGCGATTGTGGCATGGTGCCTGTCCGTGATTGAGGATGGCAGCCCAGCTTTCAGGCCATTCCCTATTTTTGACGCGAATTCCCGCTTGCCCGGCGACGGCTAGTCCGCGTCGCCGAAGCGGCGGCCCAGCTGATGCTGGTTGAAATCGTCTTCGGACTGCAGATCGGCGAAGGCGGGGACATAGCCGGCCGCCTCATAATCGGCGCGCGGCATGGCCAGGCGGTTGCGGCCGGCAAGGCTCACGAACACCCAATCGCCCTGACGGTATAATCCGGTCGTCTGCATGATGCTCACCCGCAAGCAAATGTAATCACGCGGAAAATCGAAACAATTGATCGAAAGTTATGGGGCTGAAAGGGCGGTGGTGGCGTCAGTCGCGCTTGGCGAGTTCCGCCGCGCGCTGCTCGCGCTCACGCTGGCGCAGCCGCCGCGTACGGCTCTCATGCGAGTTGCGGCGAAGCCCCACCACCACCAGCACAGCGGCTGCGAGCAAGAAGGCGATCAGACTATAGACGAGTAACAGGCGCAGGATGCGTTCGATTCATGGAAAAAAGACGAACGGGCCGCGCGGTTGGAGGTTCCGTGGGCGAATGGCAAAACATCATCAACCGATGAGCGCGCGCATTGTAGCGCAGCCCAGGTAAGTTTTAACACTATGGGCTACGAAATAAACGGACATATTCGAACAAAATAATGTGGCAAGCTGCTTGAGTACGGCCCGAAAGTTGAGGGTGATAAGAGCCGATCTGTATCGACGGACGCATCCTTAAAGTCTACTCCGCCGCCACCGTTTCAACCTCGTGTACCTGCAACAACGGCTTCAAATAATGCCCGGTATAACTCGCCGGCACCTTGACCACCGCCTCCGGCGTCCCCTCCGCGACAATCTCCCCGCCGCGCACGCCGCCTTCCGGGCCCAAATCCAGAATCCAGTCGGCGGTTTTGATCACTTCCAGATTGTGCTCGATCACCACCACGGTGTTGCCCTGTTCGACCAGCGCGTGGAGCACCTCCAGCAACTTGCGGACATCCTCGAAATGCAGGCCGGTGGTCGGTTCGTCGAGGATGTACAGCGTCTGCCCCGTCGCGCGGCGTGACAATTCCTTGGCGAGCTTGACGCGCTGCGCCTCGCCGCCGCTGAGCGTCGTCGCCTGTTGCCCGACCTTGACGTAACCGAGCCCGACTTCGGCGAGCATCGCCATCTTGTCGCGGATGCCGGGCACCGCCTTGAAGAATTCGACGGCGTCCTCGACGGTCATGTCGAGCACGTCGGCGATCGACTTGCCCTTGAACTTCACTTCCAGCGTTTCGCGGTTGTAGCGCGCGCCGTGGCACACGTCGCACGTCACATAGACGTCGGGCAAAAAGTGCATTTCGATCTTGAGCACGCCGTCGCCCTGGCACGCCTCGCACCGCCCGCCCTTGACGTTGAAGCTGAACCGCCCGGGCTTGTAGCCGCGCGCGGCGCTTTCGGGCAGGCCGGCGAACCAGTCGCGGATCTGGGTGAAGGCGCCGGTATAGGTCGCGGGGTTCGATCGCGGGGTGCGGCCGATCGGCGACTGATCGATGTCGATCACCTTGTCGAGGTGCTGCAACCCCTCGATCTTTTCGTGATGCCCCGCCTGCAGCCGCGCGCCGTTGAGCGTGCGCGCCGCCGACGCGTAGAGCGTGTCGATGGTGAAGGATGATTTGCCGCTGCCGCTGACCCCGGTGATGCAGGTGAAGGTGCCGAGCGGGATCGACGCGCTGACGTTCTTCAGATTGTTGGCGCGCGCGCCCTTCACCGTCAGCTTCTTGCCATTGCCCTTGCGGCGTTTGGCGGGGAGGGGGACGCTGCGGCGGCCGGAAAGGTAATCCGCGGTCAGCGAATCCTCGTTGGCCAACACCTCGTCCAGCGTGCCCGCCGCGACCACCGTGCCGCCATGCACCCCCGCGCCGGGGCCCATGTCGAGCACATAGTCGGCGGCGCGGATCGCGTCCTCGTCATGCTCGACGACGATCACCGTATTGCCGAGGTCGCGGAGGCGGCGCAGCGTCACCAGCAGGCGATCATTATCCTTCTGGTGCAGGCCGATCGACGGTTCGTCGAGGACGTAGAGTACGCCCGACAGGCCCGAGCCGATCTGCGAGGCGAGGCGGATGCGCTGGCTTTCGCCGCCGGAGAGCGTGCCGCTGGTCCGGTCGAGGTTGAGATAATCGAGCCCGACATTGTCGAGGAAGCCGAGGCGTTCAACGATTTCTTTCAGGATCGGGGTGGCGATCTGGCGGCCCTGGTCGGTCAGCTTGTCCGGCATGTTGCGGAAGAATTCGAGCGCGGGGCCGACCGCGCGGCGGGTGGAGATGCTGATGTCCTCGCCCGCGATCTTGACCGCGAGCGCTTCGGGCTTGAGGCGCGCGCCGTTGCACGTTTCGCACGGCGCGCTGGCTTGGTATTTGCTCAGTTCCTCGCGCATCCACGCGCTGTCGGTGGCGAGCAGGCGGCGGTCGAGATTGTGGATCACGCCTTCGAACGGCTTGTTGACCTCGTACGATTTGCGCCCGTCGACGAAGCGCAGCGTCACCGGCTTGCCCTTGGTGCCGAACAGGATGGCGCTCTGATGCTCCTCCGCCAGATCATGCCACGGCGTGTCGAGGTCGAACCCGAAATGCCGCGCGAGGCTGCCGAGGACCTGCATGTAATAGGGGCTGGGCGGGTTGGACTTCGCCCACGGCACCACCGCGCCCTTCTTGATGCTGAGATTCTCGTTGGGGACGATCAGGCCGGGGTCGAAATGCAGCTTTTCGCCGAGCCCGTCGCAGGCCGGGCACGCGCCTTGCGGGGCGTTGAAGGAGAACAGTCGCGGTTCGATTTCGGGGATGGTGAACCCGCTGACCGGACAGGCGAATTTCTGGCTGAAGGTGATGCGGCCTTCGGGGGCATACTCACCTGCCTTCAACTTGCCGTCGGCCACCGCGCCGTCCGCCGGATCGACATAGGCCAGCCCCTCGGCGAGCTTCAGCGCCTGTTCGAATGAGTCCGCAAGGCGGGTTTCGAGGCCGTCGCGCACGACGATCCGGTCGACGACCAGTTCGATGTCATGCTTGTATTTCTTGTCGAGCGCCGGCGCGGCTTCGATGTGGTAGAACTCGCCGTCGATCCGCACGCGGGTGTACCCCGCCGCCTGCCATTCGAGCAGCTCCTTGCGATATTCGCCCTTCCGCCCCCGCACCACCGGCGCGAGCAGATAGTGCCGCGATCCCTCGGGCAGCGCCATGACGCGGTCGACCATCTGGCTGACCTGCTGCGCGCTTATCGGCTCCCCTGTCACCGGCGAGTAGGGCACGCCGACGCGCGCCCAGAGCAGGCGCATGTAGTCGTAGATTTCGGTGACCGTCGCCACCGTCGAGCGCGGGTTGCGGCTGGTCGTTTTCTGCTCGATTGAAATGGCGGGGCTAAGCCCTTCGATGTGATCGACATCGGGCTTTTGCATCAGTTCCAGGAACTGGCGCGCATAGGCCGATAGAGACTCGACATAGCGCCGCTGACCCTCGGCATAGATCGTGTCGAAAGCGAGGCTGGACTTGCCCGAGCCCGACAGCCCGGTGATCACCGTCAGCGTATCGCGCGGGATGTCGACCGAGACGTCCTTCAAATTGTGCTCGCGCGCACCACGCACGGAAATATGAGTCAGCATGGGGCGAATTGTTCCAGATTTGTTCGATTGCGGCAAGCGCGCCGGAACCTAGATAGGAACGGCATCGCCAGTTGCCACCCGGCCATCATCGTGACAGCTTGGCGCAAACCCGGGAGAGCCGAGATGATCAAGCGTCTTGCCCTGCTGATCCTCATGCTCATCCCCACGCCGGTGATGGCGCAGCGCGCGGGGACGCTGATCAGCGCCACGCCGGTTGCCGCGCCCGTCACTGGCATCCGCGCGTGGCAGATGCGCTATTGGACCAGCGGCCCGCGCGGGCCGATCCAGGTCACCGGCATGGTTCTTGCGCCGCCAAAGCCGGACGGCGAGCGGCCGGTGATCGCCTGGACACATGGCGCCTGGGGCGTGGCGGAAAGCTGCGCGCCGTCGCTCAGCGCCAATTTCTGGAAAACTACGGCGGCCGCCGATGCGGTGGCGCGCGGCTATACAGTCGTCGCGCCCGACTATCGCGGTCTGGGCAGCAAGGGGCCGCATCCGTTTCTGGTCGGCCCCGCCGCAGCGCATGATACGCTCGACGCTGTCCGCGCCGCGCGGGCGATCCCGGGAGCGGGCGCGGGCACCCGCTTTGCCGTCTGGGGGGAGAGCCAGGGCGGGCACGCCGCTCTGTGGACGGGTAACGAAGCAGCGCGCTACGCCCCCGACCTGCAACTCTTAGGCGTGGCCGCGCTGGTGCCGCCGACCGAGCTTGCCGCCAATCTGCGCGCGGCACGCGAGCCGAATATCCGCGCGTTGTTCACCGCGATGATCGCCACCAGCTGGAACCGGCATTATCGCGCGCCGATCAACTTTGGCCGACCGCGCACCGCCGGGATCATCAACAAGTTTGCGGCCAAATGCATCACGTTGGATATGCGCCCAAATCTTTCGGCGATCGTCGGTATGCTGGCGTTGCGCGCCGATCTGCGGAACGTCGATCTCGGCTCGACTCAGCCTTGGGCGCGGCTCGCTGCGGAGAATAATGTCCCGATCCGCCAGCCCGGCGCGCCGTTGTTTGTCGCGACCGGAGACAAGGACGTGCTGGTCTCACCCGATCTCGTGGAGGCGTATGCGCGCAAGCTCTGCGCCGCGCGGACGGGGCCGGTGCGCTTCGTCCGATCGCCGACCGGCGATCATGTCGGCACGACCAAGGAGACCAAGGTCGAGGTGCTGGACTGGATCGACGCACGCTTCGCCGGGACGCCGCCGCCCAGCGATTGCGGGCGCCTCTGACGCACATGGCTTGCGCTGTGGTCATCACCGCGTAACGTCGCGCGGCAGGAGGGGTCGCAAATATGCGCCACATTGCCATCGTCGGGTCTGGACCCGCGGGCTATTACACCGCGGAGGCGGCGCAGAAGCGCTGGGGCGATGGGATACGCGTTGACATAATCGATCGGCTGCCAGTCCCGTATGGCCTGATCCGCTCCGGCGTGGCGCCCGATCATCAATCGATCAAGGCGGTGTACCGGCGTTACGAGGCGGTCAATCTCGCCGATAATGTGCGCTTCGTCGGCAATGTCTGCGTCGGCCCCGACGTGACCATCGCGGAGTTGGCCACGATGTACGACGCGGTGGTGCTGGCGACGGGCGCGCCGCACGACCGCAAGCTCGATATTCCCGGCGGCGATTTGCCCGGCGTAGTCGGATCGGCGGCGTTCGTCGGCTGGTATAACGGGCATCCCGAATTCGCCGACCTCGATCCGCCGCTGAGCGGACCGGGCGCCGTCGTGATCGGCAACGGCAATGTCGCGCTCGATGTCGCGCGGATCCTGGCGAAAAGCCGCGCCGAATTTCATGGTTCGGATATTTCCAACCACGCGATCGATGCGCTCGAGCATTCGGGTATCGTCCGCGTGTCGATTCTGGGGCGGCGCGGGCCGCATCAGATCGCGATGACGCCCAAGGAACTGGGCGAACTCGGTCATCTCGAGCGCGCGCAGCCGCTGGTCGATCCGGCGGACTTGCCTGAGGTCGAGGCCGACGCGCTGCTTGAGCCCGGGATGCGCAAGTCGGTCACGCATCTCCGCGAATTCGCGGCGGCGGATGCGACCGGGAAACCTGTGACGCTCGATTTCGATTTCTTTGCCGCGCCCGTCGCGATCGAGGGCGATGGCAGAGCGGAGCGGGTCATTGTCGAGCGCACCGCACTCGACCGGGACCTGCGCTCGGTTGGAACGGGCGAAACTTACGCGATTCCGGCCAACCTGGTGGTCAGCGCGATCGGGTACCAGACCCCGCCGATCGAAGGTGTGCCTTATGAGCATGGCCGCGGTCGCTTCGCCAATGTCGAGGGGCGCGTGTTGCCGGGACTGTATGTTGTCGGCTGGGCGCGGCGCGGCCCTTCGGGCACGATCGGCACCAATCGGCCCGACGGCTATGGGATCGTCGAACGGATCGCGGAGGATTGGGGCGATGCAGCGAGTGGCGGCAAGAAGGGCCGGCCGGCACTCGACGAACTGCTCGCCCAGCGCGGCGCCGATGTGACGACGTTCCGCGACTGGCAAAAGATTGAAGCGGCGGAAAACGCCCGCGCCCGCGAGGGTAGCCCCCGCGAAAAATTCGTCCGGGTGGAGGATATGCTCGCCGCGCGCACCCAATCGCCGTGAACCGCCGCCGCGAAATCTTCATCGGCGGCTTGCCAACGATCCGCATCGGCGGTCCGTCGCGCTTAAGCGACCTGTATTACGCCGTGATGGAGTTGAGCTGGCCGCAGTTCGTCGCGATCACGGCATTGCTGTTCGTCGCGATCAACCTCGGCTTCGGGGTGATCTATGCACTGCTGCCCGGCGCAATCGCGAATATGGCAGCCGGGTCGCTGATCGACGGGTTCTTCTTTTCGGTCGATACGCTCGGCACGGTCGGCTATGGCGCGATGTATCCCGACGGTCGGCTTGGACACGCAGTGGCCTCGGTCGAGATTCTGGCCGGCCTGTTCTTCTCCGCGACGATCACTGGGCTGATCTTCGCGCGTTTTGCGCGGCCGCGCGAAAGCCTCGAATTCAGCAATGTCGCGGTGATCGGCAAGTTCGACGGCCAGCGCGCGCTGATGGTCCGGGTCGCCGTCAAGCGGGCCCATCCGCTGGCCGACGCGCAGGGTCAGATGAACTGGCTGGAAACGATCACGCAGCCCGATGGCCGGACGTTGCGGCGGATGATGCCGCTTCCGTTGGTCAGAAACTTCAATCCGATGTTGGGGCTAGCCTGGACGCTGGTGCATATCCTCGACGAGGACAGCCCGATGCTGGCGGTTCTAAGGTCGAACGAACGTTTCCTGCTGTCGGCCTCGGTGGCAGGCACCGACACGCTGCTCGCAACACAGGCGCAAGGCGGCCGGCGTTATCAGCGCGAGGAGATTTTGATGGATCGCGAATTCGTCGACGTCATGCACGAGCAGGACGGCGTGCTGCACTTCAACTGGAATCAGTTGCACGCGACCTACGCGCCCGAGGGCGCGCCGACCGCTTAGGCGGCCATCCGCGTATAGTCGCTCGCGGCGGTTTCCAGCGCACCGAGTTTCGCATTGACGCTTTCGAACCCGTCTTCGAGCGCGTCGATCTCGCTCGCGACATTCTCGGTATCGACGCGGATCGCGGCGATGGTCGAGGACATGGTGTCGGCGGCAAGCGCGGTTTCGTCGACCGCAGCGGTGATCGTCGTCACGGTCTGCGCCTGGTCGTCCATAGCGCGGCGGATGCGCTGGGCCGAGGCGTGCACCTCGCCGACGATATCGCGGATCGAGCCGGTGGTCGTCACGGTCGAACGCGTCGCGGCCTGGATCGCGGCGATCTTGCCGGCGATGTCATCGGTGGCGCGCGCAGTCTGGCTGGCGAGGCTTTTCACTTCCTGCGCGACGACGGCGAAACCGCGGCCGGCATCGCCCGCACGCGCCGCCTCGATCGTGGCGTTGAGCGCGAGCAAGTTGGTCTGGCCAGCGACGTCGCGGATCAGGCCGAGGATCGATTCGATCGATTGCGCGGTGTCGCTGAGCGTGCCCGAGACGCTGACCGCTTCGGCGGCCTGGGCGGCGGCGCGGCTTGCGACATCGGATGCGATTTCGACTTCGCCACGCGCTTCCTCGATCGCGCGGATCAGGCCAGCGGCGGTGTGCGCGGCGTCGCGCATCGCGGCGGCGGACTGTTCGGCGGCGGCCGCGACTTCGCTGGCCTTGCCCAGCATGCCGCGCGTCGCTGCCGCGGCACCAGTCGCTTGCGCGCGGAGCTGACCACCGAGCTTCGAGGCTTCGCCGACATTCGCGGCAATGTTCAGTTGGAACACATCGACCTGTTCGGCGCGGGCGGAGCGTACCTCGCGCGACTTCATCTCGCCGATCGCCGAGGTCATCAGCCCCGCTTCGATCAGCGCGAGAGTGAACAGCGCGTCCATCGCCGATGAACGCTTGGCAGGGTCATCGGCGTAATAGGTTTTGATGAGCTCGCGCGTCAGCCGGTGCGAAGCGGCATAGGCCGACAGCACGAGCGTGATGTCATGTCCGCTGGAGAAGGTCATCCAGGCAAAATCGCAGGCGATGTCGGCCCAGCGCTGACCCGTCGGATCGCCGAACTTGGCGCGCCCGTAATCGGCCCCCGTGGCGTGCATCTGCACCAGCGCTTCGCCGGCCACACGCTGTGATTCCGGAAGGAACCTGTTGTAATGTTCCCAGAATCCATCGGTCAGGGCGCGTTCGTGCCCTTCGATCGCCGCGAGCACCAGCCGCCCGTCGGCCGCCAGGGTGTTTCCCTCGGCAAAATAGCGCAGCCGCTCGGCCAGGTTAATACGGACGCGGTTGCTGTCGGACATCGGGTGTTCCTGTGATTCCTGATCCCGCAACGGGTTACGCCCACTTGGTTAAGGTGGGGTTGCCGCGGTTGCATCCAACGGCACGGCGATTAAGGGGAACTGCCATGGTGACCAAAGCTCAGCGGCCCTTGTCGCCGCATCTCACGATCTGGAAATGGGGTCCGGCCATGGCCGCCTCGATCGCGCACCGCGTGACGGGCGTCGGGCTGGCGACGGTCGGCACCGCGCTGTTCACTTGGTGGCTTGCGGCGCTGGCGGCGGGACCGGAGGCGTACAAGAATTTTCTGGCGTGGGTCAGCTGGCCCCCGATGCTCGTATTCCCGATCGGTCTGACGCTCGCCTTCTTCATCCACCTCTGCAACGGGGTGCGCCACTTCGTCCTGGACATGGGTGCGGGTTACGAGCTGAAGGTCAACAAGACCGGCGCGCTGATCGTGCTGATCCTGCCGGTCTTCCTCACCGCCGCTCTGTGGCTGTTCATCTTTTCGAGGGCGATCTGATGCGCACCGAACTGGGCAAAGTCCGCGGCCTCGGCTCGGCCAAGCACGGTGCGGGGCATTGGTGGCTGCAGCGCGTCACCGCGTTCGGCAATCTGTTCCTGATCCTGTGGCTGTTGTTCTCACTGCTGCATCTGCCGAGCCTCGAATATGGCGTCGTGCATGATTGGCTCGCCAGCCCGTGGGCGGCCGTTCCCATGGCGTTGATCGTCATCAATACATTCTGGCATTTTCGCATGGGGCTGCAGGTGGTGATCGAGGATTACCAGCATGACGAAAGCCGCATCATCATGATGGCGCTGGTGCACATCTGGACCTTCGTCATGGGCGGCATTGCGCTGTTCGCCATCCTCAAGATCGCGCTTAGCGGGACTGTTTCATGATCACTGATAGTTACAAGATTATCGACCACACCTACGACACCGTGGTCGTCGGCGCGGGCGGTTCGGGCCTGCGCGCGACGATGGGCAGCGCTGAAGCCGGCCTCAAGACTGCGTGCATCACCAAAGTTTTCCCGACTCGCTCGCACACCGTCGCGGCGCAGGGCGGCATCGCCGCATCGCTCGGCAACAATTCGCCCGACCACTGGACCTGGCACATGTACGACACCGTCAAGGGGTCTGATTGGCTGGGGGACCAGGACGCGATCGAGTACATGGTCCGCGAGGCCCCGGCGGCGGTCTACGAGCTGGAACATGCGGGCGTGCCGTTCAGCCGCAACGACAATGGTACGATCTATCAGCGCCCGTTCGGCGGGCACATGCAGAATATGGGCGAAGGCCCGCCGGTCCAGCGCACCTGCGCCGCCGCCGACCGCACCGGCCATGCGATGCTCCACGCGCTGTACCAGCAGAGCCTGAAGTACGACGCGGACTTCTTCATCGAATATTTCGCGCTCGACCTGATCATGGAAAATGGCGAATGCCGCGGCGTCATCGCGCTGTGCATGGAAGACGGCTCGATCCACCGCTTCAAGAGCCACGCGGTCGTGCTGGCGACGGGTGGTTATGGCCGCGCGTACTTCTCGGCAACGTCGGCGCACACTTGCACCGGCGACGGCGGCGGGATGGTGCTGCGCGCCGGCCTGCCGCTGCAGGACATGGAGTTCGTCCAGTTCCACCCGACCGGCATCTATGGTGCTGGCGTACTGATCACCGAAGGTGCGCGCGGCGAGGGCGGTTATCTGACCAATTCCGAAGGCGAGCGGTTCATGGAACGCTATGCCCCGTCGGCCAAGGATCTGGCATCGCGCGATGTCGTCTCCCGCTCGATGGCGCTGGAAATGCGCGAAGGGCGCGGCGTTGGTCCGAACAAGGACCATATCTACCTGCACCTCGACCACATCGATCCCAAGGTGCTGGCCGAACGCCTGCCGGGCATCACCGAGAGCGGCAAGATTTTCGCCGGCGTCGACCTGACGCGCCAGCCGCTGCCCGTCACGCCGACGGTGCATTACAATATGGGTGGCATTCCCTGTAACTATCACGGTCAGGTCGTGACCAAGCGCGACGGCGATGACGATGCGGTCGTCCCCGGCCTCTATGCGGTGGGCGAAGCCGCGTGCGTCAGCGTCCACGGCGCCAACCGGCTCGGCTCGAACAGCCTGATCGACCTCGTCGTGTTCGGCCGTGCGACCGGCCTGCATCTCAAGGACAATCTCAAGCCCGGCACACCGCACAAGCCGCTGCCCGCCAACGCGCTCGACCTGCCGCTGGCGCGCGTCGAGAAATTCCGCAACGCCGAGGGCGGCTCGACCACGGCGGAAGTCCGCCTCGACATGCAGCACACGATGCAGAAGCATTGCGCCGTGTTCCGCGACACCGCGCTGCTCGCGGAAGGCGTCGAGCATATGCAGAAGGTCAACAAGCGGATCGAGGACATCCGCCTCGCCGACCGCAGCCTGATCTGGAACACCGACCTGATCGAGACGCTCGAGCTCGACAATCTGATGAGTCAGGCGATCTGCACCATCGAGAGCGCGTCTAACCGCAAGGAAAGCCGCGGCGCCCACGCGCACGAGGATTTCCCCAAGCGCGACGACAAGAACTGGATGAAGCACACCGTAAGCTGGTTCGATGGCTGGGGCGGTTCGGGCGGCAAGGTCACGCTCGATTACCGCGCGGTGCACGATTACACGCTCACGGACGAGGCGGAGTACATCAAGCCGAAGGCGCGGGTTTACTGATCGAGAGCGCTGACCTGTGACTTGGCGGCATCAAGCCGCTAAGGCGCGGCCATGCATTTCCTCGATCAAGCCAAAATCTACGTATCCTCCGGCGCCGGCGGCCCCGGCGCCGTCGCGTTCCGGCGTGAAAAGTTCATCGAATATGGCGGCCCGGACGGGGGCAATGGCGGCAAGGGCGGGGACATTATTTTCCGCGCGGTCCACGGCCTCAATACGCTGATCGACTTTCGCTACACCCAGCATTTCCGCGCACCGCGCGGCAAGGGCGGGGCGGGGTCCAACATGACCGGCGCGGGCGGCAAGGACCTGATCATCGACGTCCCCGTCGGCACGCAGGTGTTGAGCGAAGACAAAGAGCATGTCCTCGCCGACTTCACCAAGGAGGGTGAGGAGCGCGTGTTCCTGCGCGGCGGCGATGGCGGGCGCGGCAACGCGAGCTACAAGACCTCCACCAACCGCGCCCCGCGCCAGCATGGCACCGGCTGGCCGGGCGAGGAGAAATGGGTCTGGCTGCGGCTGAAATTGCTCGCGGATATCGGCCTGGTCGGGCTGCCCAATGCCGGCAAATCGACCTTCATCAACGCGGTGACCAACGCCCAGGCCAAGGTCGGGGCTTACGCGTTTACGACGACCCGGCCGCAGCTCGGCGTGGTCAGCCATCATGGCCGTGAGTTCGTTATCGCCGATATTCCCGGGCTGATCGAAGGCGCGGCGGACGGCGCGGGGATCGGCGATCGCTTCCTCGGCCATATCGAGCGCTGCCGCGTGCTGCTGCATCTGGTCGATGCCAATGACGAGGACGTCGCCGAAAGCTACCGCATCGTTCGCGACGAGCTCGAAGCCTATGGCGCGGGTCTGGTCGACAAGCCGGTCGTCGTCGCGCTCAACAAGATCGATACGTTGGACGACGAACTGATTGCAGCGCTGTCTGTCGAACTGGCCGAGGCGAGCGGTGCCGACGTGGTGCCGATCTCGGGCGCGGGCGGGACGGGGCTCGACTGGGTGCTCGACCGGCTGACGGCCGAGGCGGGGACGGGGCAGGGCGTGCCCGCCGATGATGAAGGGGAAGACGCAGTCGAATGGTCTCCGATCTGAAATCCGATCTGGACATCGCGCGCAGCGTCACCCCGCTGCCGATCACGGAAGTTGCGGCACGCGCGGGCATCCCGGCCGACGCGGTCGAGCCCTATGGCCGCGGCAAGGCCAAGCTCGATCTGGCAGCACTGCCCGACGCGGCGGACGGCAAACTGATCCTCGTCACCGCAGTCAACCCAACGCCCGCCGGCGAGGGCAAGACGACCACCTCGGTGGGTCTGGCTGACGCGCTCAACCGGATCGGGCGCAAGACGATGTTGGCGCTGCGCGAACCCTCGCTCGGGCCCTGCTTCGGGATGAAGGGCGGCGCGACCGGCGGCGGGCGCGCGCAAGTCATCCCGATGGAGGACATCAACCTCCATTTCACCGGCGACTTTCACGCGATCACTGCGGCGCACAACCTCCTCGCGGCGATGGTCGACAATCATATCCATTGGGGCAACGAGCTGGGTATCGATGTGCGCCGCGTGGTGTGGCGGCGCGCGCTCGACATGAACGACCGGGCTTTGCGGGATATCGCGCAGGGGCTGGGCGGAGTCGCCAATGGCTATCCGCGCGAGAGCGGGTTCGACATCACCGTTGCCTCCGAAGTCATGGCGATCCTTTGCCTCGCCAACGATATCGAGGATCTCGAGGCACGGCTGGCGCGGATCGTCATCGGCTACACGCGGGAGCGGCAGCCGGTGACGGCGCGTGACTTGAAGGCTGATGGCGCGATGGCAGCGCTGCTCAAGGACGCGATCCGGCCCAATCTTGTGCAGACGCTGGAGGGCAATCCGGCGCTGGTTCATGGCGGGCCGTTCGCCAACATCGCGCATGGCTGCAATTCGGTGATCGCGACGCGGGCCGGATTGAAACTCGCCGATTATGTGGTGACCGAGGCGGGGTTCGGGGCCGATCTGGGCGCCGAAAAATTCTTCGACATCAAATGCCGCCAGGCGGGGCTGCAACCTGCCGCCGCGGTGATCGTGGCGACCGTGCGCGCGCTCAAAATGAACGGGGGCGTCGCCAAGGCCGATCTTGGCACCGAAAATGTCGCGGCGGTCCAGCGCGGTGTCGTCAACCTCGTCAGACACATCGAAAACGTCCGCCAGTTCGGCGTGCCGGTAGTCGTGGCGGTCAATCATTTTGCGGGCGACAGCGCCGCCGAATTCGGGGTGATCGCGGCGGCGGCGGAGGTGCATGGGGTCCGCGCCATCTCCTGCCGCCACTGGGCCGAGGGCGGTGTCGGCGCGCAAGAACTCGCGCACGCCGTCGCGGAACTCACCGAGGGCCATCCGCAATTCGCCCCCCTCTATGATGACGAGCTGCCGCTGTTCGCCAAGATCGAGGCGGTCGGACAGCGCGTCTATCGTGCGGAACGGGCCACGGCCGAACCCCACGTCCATGCTCAACTCGCGCGCTGGGAAGCCGCCGGTCATGGCCGCTTGCCGGTCTGCATCGCCAAGACGCAATATAGCTTCTCGACCGACCCGACCCTGCTCGGCGCGCCGACCAATCACGTCCTGAATGTTCGTGAAGTGCGGCTTGCCGCCGGGGCCGGCTTCGTCGACGCGATCTGCGGCGAGGTGCAGACGATGCCCGGCCTGCCGCGCGTGCCCGCCGCCGAACATATCCGCCTCGATCCCGACGGACTGGTCCAAGGCCTGTCCTGATGTTGGCGGGTTCCTGATGCTCTTTGGCCCCGCCGAATGCGCGCGGCTGGTCATCAAGATCGGCTCGGCGCTGCTCGTCGAAGACGCCGGACAGGTGCGGCGCGACTGGCTCGCGAAGCTGGCCGCGGAGATTGGCGACCGGCAGCGTGCCGGGCAACGCATCGTGGTCGTTTCATCGGGTTCGATCGCGCTCGGTGCACGGCGGCTGGGGCTGGCCAAGGGCGGGCGGGCCAGCCTTGAAGACGCACAAGCCGCGGCCGCGACGGGCCAGATCGAATTGAGCCGCGTCTGGGCCGAAGTCTTGGGCGAGCAGGGCCTGACGGCGGCACAAATCCTCGTAACGCCTGCCGATCTCGAAGACCGGCGGCGGTATCTCAACGCGGCGGCAACGCTGGCGCGGCTGCTCGCGCTCGGCGTGGTGCCGGTGGTCAACGAGAACGATAGCGTCGCGACCGAGGAAATCAGGTTCGGCGACAATGACCGGCTGGCGGCGCGTGTGGCGCAGGCGGCGGAAGCGAATGGCATCATCCTGTTGAGCGATGTGGACGGGCTGTACGACCGCGATCCGCGCGAAGCCGGCGCGACGCATCTGCCGCATGTCGCGCGGATCGATGCCGGCATCGAAGCGATGGCGGGTGGCGGGTCCGGCTCGGGCATGGGCTCGGGCGGGATGGCGTCCAAGCTGGCGGCGGCGAAAATCGCGGCACGCGCGGGCATCCCCCTGGCAATTGCTTCGGGACGTGACGAGCGGCCCTTGCATGGGCGGCACACCCTGTTCGCGCCCGAGGGTGGGGCATCGGCGCGCAAGGCGTGGCTTGCTGGTGGGACCGTCGAAGCGGGTACGCTGCATGTCGATGCCGGTGCGGCTGCAGCACTCGCGAAAGGTGCCAGCCTGCTCGCGGCAGGCGTCACGGGGATCGACGGGCAGTTCGCGCGGGGCGACCTGCTGCGCATCGTTGGCCCTAACGGCCCGATCGCGCGCGGACTCGCCGAATATAATGCGGGCGACATGCGGCGGCTGCTTGGTCGGCGGTCGGAGGAGCATGAGGCGGTCCTCGGTTATGCTCCGCGCGCGGCGCTGGTCCATCGCAGCCACATGGCGCTGCTGTGATCGTCGCGCTGACCGGCGGCACGGGTTTTCTCGGGCGGCACGTCCTCGACCGGTTGATCCAGCACGGGCATGCGGTGAAGGCCTTGGCGCGCCGCGCGCAACCGGCCCGGAACAATGTCGAATGGGTGGCAGGCGATCTAGCCGACGGTGCGGCTTTGGCAGGGTTATGCAAAGGCGTCGATGCTGCCATCCACGTCGCCGGCGTGGTGAACGCGCCCGACGCGGCGGGCTTCGATGCTGGCAATCGCCAAGGTACGGCGAATATCGCCGCGGCCGCCAAGGGCGCTGGCGTCACCCGTTTCGTCCATGTCTCGTCGCTCGCGGCCACGCAGCCGCAGCTCTCGGTCTACGGCGCCTCCAAAGCGGCCGCAGAGGCAGAATTGGCGGAGGCCGGAATGGCGGCCCGGATTGTCCGCCCGCCCGGCATTTACGGGCCCGGCGATACCGAGACGCTCGACCTGTTCCGCATGGCTGCGCGCGGCGTCGTGCTGCTCCCGCCGCGCGGCAAAGCGTCCTGGGTGCATGTCGATGACATCGCGCGGCTGGTCGTCGCCCTCGCCGAAGCGGACGAGGCGCCGGCGCTGGTCGAGGCCGATGACGGGCGCGAAGGCGGCTGGACGCATCAGGATTTTGCCGCAGCCCTGGGCGTCGCGCTCGGCAAGCGCGGCGTCGCCATCCACGCACCGCCTTGGCTGCTCAACGTCGGCGCATGGGCCGACGGGCTGGTTCGCGGCAAGGGTGCCAAGCTGACGCCCGACCGTGCGCGCTACATCGCCCACCCCGACTGGACGATCGATACCGCTCTGCGCCCACCCCCATCGCTCTGGCAGCCGCTGATTGCGACCCCGGACGGCCTGGCCGCGACCGGCGCATGGTATCGGCGGCACGGCTTGATCTAAGTGACTTTTTTGCAACGCAGCATCGGCAATTGCGGAGCACAAAACGGTCGGCGTTGAAGCTGTCACAGCATTGCAACATAGCGTGCGCAGGGGATGGGCAGGGCGTCCACTGATTCGCCGTTACCGTTTTCACGACCAGAAAACTCTAGGGGTTTGCACAAGATGAAGAAGCAGCTGTTCAGCGGCGCAGCACTCGTTGCGCTCGTCATTCCGGGTGTGGCGTTCGCGCAGTCGACCGGCACCATTGACGCGGAAACGATCGTCGTCACGGGTTCGCGGGCGCAAGGAATCCAGGGGATTCAGCTGCCGCAGACGCCCAAGGCGCAGACGGTTCTGACCAACGAGTATCTGACCACCCAGACGGCTGGCGGGTCGATCGTCAATGCGATCAACGTCGTGCCTTCGGTCAACTTCACCGACAACGACGCTTATGGTTCGTCGGGCGGTAACGTTCGTATACGCGGCTTCGACGGCAACCGCATCTCGCTGACCTGGGACGGCGTGCCGCTCAACGACAGCGGCAACTACGCGATCTTCTCCAACCAGCAGCTCGATCCGGAAATCATCGAGCAGGTCAACGTCAACCAGGGCACCACCGACGTCGACTCGCCGACGGCGGCGTCGTCGGGCGGCACGATCAACTACCGCACGATCGTCCCCTCGGACGAAATCGGCGCGATCCTCAATGGCACGATCGGCGAGTTCGGCCGCATGCGCGTGTTCGGCATGCTGCAGTCGGGCGAATTCACGTCGTTCGGCACCAAGATGTTCGGTTCGATCTCCTATGCCCGCAACAACAAGTTCAAGGGTCCGGGCAAGATCGACAAGCAGCAGTACAACATTCGCGTGTACCAGCCGCTGTCGGGCAGCGACTTCGTTTCGATCGCGGGTCACTTCAACCGCAACCGCAACAACTTCTATCGCAACCTGACGCTCGCGCAGGCGCAGGCGGACTATGCCGACAACGGTGAGTTCAATTACGACAACAACCGCGCCTGCGTTCGTGCGACGCCGCAGTTCGGCACCGCCCAGAACGAAAACACCGGCACCCCGCAGATTCGCGACGGCGTGAATTTCGCCGGCATCCCGGGCACGACAGACAATAGCTGCACCAACTTTGCCGGCGTGCGCGTCAACCCGTCGAACACGGGCAACGTCCGCATCAATTCGAAGTTCACGCTGTCGGACAACCTCGTTCTGACCGTCGATCCGAGCTTCCAATATGTGCTGGCGAATGGCGGCGGCTTCACGACGCTCGCCGAGAATAACGCGCTGGCCAAGGGTTCGAACCAGACCCGTCCGGGCGTCGACTTCAACCGTGATGGCGATTTCCTCGACACGGTGGCATTTTATTCGCCGAATACGACGAACACCTATCGCTACGGCCTGCTCGCGTCGCTGCGGTATGACATCGCCGATGGCCACTATGTCCGTCTGGCCTATGCGCTCGACTATGCGCGACATCGGCAGACCGGCGAGTGGACCTATCTCGACGGTTCGGGCCGCCCGCTCAGCGTGTTCGGCGGCTTCAACCAGCCGGGCCTGCGCGTCTACAATGCCGATGGCTATCAGCTGCGTCAGCGCGATCGCAAGTCACTCGCCGAACTGAACCAGATCTCGGGCGAATATCGCGGCAAGTTCTTCGACGACAAGCTCGAAGTCATGCTCGGTGCGCGCCTGCCGTTTTTCCACCGCGAACTGACCCAATATTGCTACACGCAGGTGACCAGCGGTAACCCGACCTGCACCAGCCAGGTTGTCGGTACCACGGCGGCGGCGAACACGACCTATATCGTCCCGAACACCTACGTCGCCCCGACGTCGGGCATCGTCGGCACGCCGGTCTACGCGCCGTTCACGGCGACTTATAACTATCGCCGGTTCCTGCCGAACGTCGGCCTGACGTTCCGCGCCACCGATCAGATCAGCGCCTATGCGAGCTTCGCGCAGGGCTTCTCGTCGCCGCGGACCGATAACCTCTACCGTGCACCGTTCGTCGGTGTGCGGCCGGAAACGACCAACAACTTCGACGCGGGCATCCGTTACGCCTCGTCGACGTTCCAGGGCTCGTTCGGTGGCTTCCTGAACAAGTTCAAGAACCGCATCGTGACTTCGTTCGATGACGCGCAGGGCATCAGCGTCGACCGCAACGTGGGCAGCGTCGAGATCAAGGGTCTCGAAGCGACCCTCGACGTGCGGCCGTTCCGCTGGTTCTCGTTCAACGGCTTCGGCTCGTATATCGACGCCAAGCTGAAGGATGACGTCCGCCTCGGCACGTCGGTGGTCGGCCAGAATGGCGCGACCGTCGCCGGTCAGCCGATCATCGCGCACACCGCGGGCAAGAAGCTCGTCGAAACGCCGACCTGGCAGTATGGCTATCGGGCCTCGGTCAACTTCGGTCCGCTCACCGTCGGCGGCAACTACAAGCACGTTTCGTCGCGCTTCGCGACCGACGTCAACGACGTGAAGGTGCCGGGTTACGACACGTTCAACGCCGACGTCCGCTTCAGCCTGAAGCAGTACGGCCTGGACAAGAGCTATATCCAGCTCAACGTCGTCAACCTGTTCGATTACCAGTATCTGGGTTCGATCAGTAGCCAGATCGCGACGACCAGTGCGGTCGGCGCGAACCTGGTCAATGGTGGCGGGATCACGTCGGTCCCCGGCGGTGCCAACCCGACCTTCGCGATCACGACGCCGCGTACGGTGTCGCTGACCTTCCAGATGGGCTTCTAAGCTTCGTCTGACAGCGAACGAAATCAGGCCGTCGCCCAGCCGGGCGGCGGCCTTTTTTCATGCTCGTGCGTCAGGTAGGAGCATGGGATGATTCGAGAAACGATCCAGGCCGCGCAGACGGCCTCAATGAAAGCCGGCGACAAGCAGACGCTCGGCGCGGTGCGGCTCATGCTCGCGGCGATCAAGAACCGTGACATCGAGGCGCGCACCGGAAAGGTGCCGGCGGATGACGACACGCTGGTCGTCGAGGTGCTGCAAAAAATGGTCAAGCAGCGCCGTGAATCGATCGACATGTATGTGAAGGGGGGCCGTCAGGAACTGGCAGACATCGAGGCGGCGGAAGTTGCGGTGATCGAACGCTTCCTGCCGGCGATGCTGTCGGACGAGGAAACCGCTGCGGCGATCGACGCGATCAAGGCGGAAACCGGCGCGTCCTCGGTCAAGGACATGGGCAAGGTCATGGCCGAGCTGAAGGCCCGCCACGGCTCGCAGCTCGACATGCAAAAGGCCAGCGCCGCCGTGAAGGCCGCGCTCGCCTGACGTGAGTTTGTCCCCTGCCTTCCTCGATGAACTGCGCGCGCGGACGCTGCTGTCGGCGCTGGTCGGGAAGACGGTCAAGCTGACGCGGGCGGGGCGCGAATGGCGCGCCTGCTGCCCGTTTCATGACGAAAAGACGCCGAGTTTTTACGTTAACGACGCCAAGGGTTTCTATCACTGTTTCGGTTGCTCCGCGCATGGTGACGCGATCCGCTGGATGACAGATCAGCGCGGCTTGCCGTTCATGGACGCGGTCAAGGAACTGGCCAATGCCGCGAGCATGGAGGTGCCCGCGCCCGACCCGCGCGAGGCCAAGCGGCAGGAGCGCGCGGCCGGGCTGCACGATGCGATGGCGGCGGCCGAGGCGTGGTTCATCGAACAGCTCAACGGCGTCGAGGGCGGCGAGGCGCGTGCCTATCTGGCGAAGCGCGGCATTTCGCCCGAGCTGGCACAGAAATTCGGCATTGGATTGGCGCCCGACAGCCGCGGGCGTTTACGCTCGGCCCTGAGCAAATTCGGCGATCCAATGCTGGTCGAGTGCGGTCTGCTCATCGCGGTCGATGACAAGGAGCCGTACGACCGCTTCCGCGGGCGGGTGATGATCCCGATCCGCGACCCGCGCGGGCGGACGATCGGTTTCGGCGGGCGCATCTTGGGCGTCGGCGAACCCAAATATCTCAACTCCCCCGACACCCCGCTGTTCGACAAAGGGCGGACGCTGTGGAACCTCGACAAGGCGGCGGGAGCGGTCCGCACGGCGGGGCGGCTGATCGTCGTCGAGGGTTATATGGACGCGATCGCGCTGGCCGGGGCGGGAATCGAGGAGGTCGTTGCGCCCAACGGCACTGCGCTGACCGAGCATCAGATCGAGCGGCTGTGGCGGCTGATCGATGTGCCGGTGGTATGCTTCGACGGCGATAGCGCGGGGCAGAAGGCCGCGGCGCGAGCGGCGCATCGCGCGCTGCCGATCCTGCGCCCCGGCTGCAGTTTGGACTTTGCGACCTTACCGGCGGGGCAGGATCCCGACGATCTGGTCCGCGCGGGCGGGGCGGCGGCGTTCGAGCCAATCATCGCCGGCGCTGAGCCGATGATCGACCGCCTATGGGCGAGCGAGCAGGCACAGACACCGCTGGCAACGCCCGAAGCGCGCGCGGGCCTCAAGCAGCGGCTCGATGCGCTGGTGGACACGATCGGCGATCCGGAAGTGCGGCGGCATTACCAGCGGCAGTTGAAAGAACGTTTCGACGAGCGGTTCTTCGCGCGGCGCGAATTCGTCCCGCGCGGAGCTTTCCAGCCGCGCGGCAAGCCTGTCGCGGGCCCGGCTTCCCCCTCGGCACAAGCGATCCACGGACGGGGAATCGAGCCGCTTTACGAACGCCCGATCATGGCCGGACTCGTGCGGCATCCATCGATCGTCCTCGCCTGCGCGGAGACGCTGGGCATGCTCCGGTTCACTGACCAAAGCCTGGATTCATTACGCGCGGCGCTGGTCGATGCGGCCTATGACGGAGACCTCGTTGATTCGCAGCAACTAGACCCTATATGCGCTGCTGCCGGACTTTCGGACATGTTGGCGGAATTGCGCGCGATGAACGGGCGGCGGGGAATAGCGTTTTCCTTCCTCAAGCGTTCAACGCCCGAAGAAGCCGCACGGCGAGACCTGGCCATGACGATCGAGGCGGTGGCCGCACGACCTGAAATCGATCAGGCGCTGCAGGCCGCGACGGACCGGGTCGGCATGGGCGGCGGCGAAGATTGCTTTGAGGAACAGCTGCGGCTGCTCCGCGCGAAACACGACAACGAACAGCAGATGCGCCTGCTGCTTGGACAAGACGACGGGATTTGAACGGCTTTATGGCAAAAGCGAATTTGGCAGAGGTGAAGGACGACGACGACAAGGCGGGCGACGCCCCCCTGATCGACCTCAACGATGCCGACATCAAGAAGATGCTCGCCCGCGCGAAGAAGCGCGGCTACATCACTGTCGACCAGCTCAATGCCGCTTTGCCGCAGGACCAGATGTCCAGCGAGCAGATCGAGGACGTGATGTCCGCGCTCAACGAAATGGGCGTGCAGGTCGTCGAGAATGACGAGCAGGGCGAAGACGGCGAGGACGCCGAGCCCGAGGAAGATATCCCCGCCGTCGATGGCGAAGAGGGTGCCGATGGCGGCAATGTCGGCGAAAAGGTCACCAAGACCACCGACCGCACGGATGATCCGGTGCGCATGTATCTGCGCGAAATGGGCGCGGTGGAACTGTTGTCGCGCGAAGGCGAGATCGCTATCGCCAAGCGCATTGAGGCCGGCCGCGACACGATGATCCTTGGGCTGTGCGAAAGCCCGATCACGTTCGAGGCGATCATCGGTTGGTCGACGGCGCTCAATGAAGGCACGATGCAGCTGCGCGAGATCATCGATCTCGACGCGATGCTCAACAAGGATCCTGCCCCCGAATCGCTGACCGATGACGAGGACGGCGATGGCGAGATCAGCGCCAAGAATGTGGGCGCGACCTTCAAGGAGGAAGAAGACGTCCAGGAGGAATCGGGCGCTTCGGACGACGAGCATGACGAATCCGCTCTTACCGAGCATCGTGCGCCGACCCCCGTCGATGACGAGGACGAGGACAACACCCTCAGTCTCGCGCAGATGGAAGAGACGCTGAAGCCCGCTGCACTGGAGAAATTCGCGGCGATCACGGCGGTCTACAAGAAGTTTTCCAAGGTCCAGCAGGCGCGTGTCGCCGCGGTCTCGAGCGGCCAGGAATTCCCGGCGGCCGAAGAGAAGAAATATCAGAAGCTGCGCGAAGAGCTGACCGGTGAGGTCGAAAGCGTCCAGTTCCACCAGGCCAAGATCGAAAGCCTGGTCGATCAGCTCTATTCGTACAACCGCCGCCTGACCGCGCTGGGCGGACAGATGCTGCGTCTGGCCGAGCGCCACAAGGTGCCGCGCAAGGCTTTCCTCGACGCCTATATGGAACACGAACTCGATGAGAATTTCGTCGATTCGGTTAGCGGGATCGACAAGAAGTGGGCGGCCTTCGCAACCAACGAGCGAGAGGCGGCCGATCGCATCCGTAGCGAGCTGTCCGAAATCGCCACTGCGACCGGCATGGCGCTCGCCGAGTTCCGCCGCATCGTCAACACGGTGCAAAAGGCAGAGCGCGAGGCGCGCATCGCGAAAAAGGAAATGGTCGAAGCCAACCTGCGCCTCGTCATTTCCATCGCGAAGAAATACACCAATCGCGGGCTGCAGTTCCTCGACCTGATCCAGGAAGGGAATATCGGCCTGATGAAGGCGGTCGATAAGTTTGAATATCGCCGCGGCTACAAGTTCTCGACTTACGCGACTTGGTGGATCCGTCAGGCGATCACGCGGTCGATCGCCGATCAGGCGCGCACGATCCGTATCCCGGTGCACATGATCGAGACGATCAACAAACTGGTCCGCACCAGCCGCCAGTTCCTCCACGAAAGCGGCCGCGAGCCGACGCCCGAGGAAATGGCCGAGCGTCTGTCGATGCCGCTCGAAAAGGTCCGCAAGGTGATGAAAATCGCCAAGGAGCCGATCAGCCTCGAAACGCCGATCGGCGACGAGGAAGATTCGCATCTGGGCGATTTCATCGAGGACAAGAACGCGGTGATCCCGGTCGACGCCGCGATCCAGGCGAACCTCAAGGAAACGGTGACGCGCGTGCTCGCGTCACTCACCCCGCGTGAGGAACGCGTGCTGCGCATGCGCTTCGGCATCGGCATGAACACCGACCACACGCTCGAGGAAGTCGGCCAGCAGTTCAGCGTGACCCGCGAACGTATCCGCCAAATCGAGGCGAAGGCGCTGCGGAAGCTCAAGCATCCGTCGCGCAGCCGCAAGATGCGGAGCTTTTTGGACCAGTAGCTTGCTTGACCCGTTGGCGGTGCGCTCCCAAGGTTAAGCCGTTGCATGGGGAGGCAATTGATCGTGCGAGCGTTCTACACGGCGATCGGTGCGGCCTTTTTGTTCGCCTCGCCCGCATCGGCGGCCGTCGTCAACATCACGGTGACGGGGACGGTCCAATCGGGCAATGACGGGTTGGGGCTGTTCGGTGCGACCAACCAGTCTCTGTCTGGCCGCCCGTTCATTTTGGCCTTTGCCTATGACACCGCCAACCCGATAGAGACGACTTTCGGCCGCGACGTGAATGGCGGTACGTCGGTCAACCAGCCCAGCCCGATCCTGCACGGTGACGTGACGATAGGCGCGGTCACGCTGTCCGCGATCGAGCCGTACTATGCGCAATATGTGCGCTATCGCTTTTCGAACGAGACCGCGCTCCAATTTCGCACCGAAAGCGCGGGCGGCCTCAACGGTGCCTCGTTTCAATGGAGCCGCAGAGATCAGGTGATTCCGCTCTCGCTCGACGCACCGATCATGCTCAATTTCGGTGCCGGCGACCGCATTTTATCAAGCTTTTCGCGGGTGAGCTTTGCGCAGAACGCCTCCACGTTCGCATTCTTCACGCCGCAGTCGATTGCCGTAGCGCCAAAACTCGCCGCCGTTCCAGAACCGATGAGTTGGAGCCTGCTGATCATCGGCTTTGGCGTGGCTGGTGGCGTGTTGCGGCGACGCAGCTACTGGGTGAGAATGCGGAGCCTTTTGCACCAATAAGGCGTTCTGCCCGCGAAGGAGAACGTCATGCCCATCGCCGACCCCATTCCTGCAACCGTCGCCGAGCCCGAAGTCCATAACCGCAAGACTGCTCTGACGGACGATATTCGCACGCATTTTTCCGGGGATGCGCCGATCACGGAAAAGGCCACGAGCTTTGCCAAGGCGCGACCCTGGGCCACCGGCGCGCTACTCGGCGTTGCGGGGTTGGCGATTCTGAACACGCTGCGCGGTCGCCGCTGACGTCGTTTAGTGCGGCTTGCCGAACTGGCTGTAGGTCGCCACGCTTGGCGGCACAGCGTCGAAGCGCACCCACACCGCGATCAGCACTGCGGCAGCGAGCGTCACTTGCGCGACGAACAGCGCAAACGTCCGCGTGACGTTGGGCGCGAGCGGCCAGGCGATCACGCTGATCAGCATCAGCGGCAGCGCCGCGACCATTGGCGTGTCGGGACCGACCGCCTGTAGCAACAGGTATCCGATGGTCAGTTGATGGCCGATGCCGATCGCCGCGAGGACAGTCGCGACGGCGTTGGCGACAGCGTCGCGATCGACCAGAAGCGCGACGAGTCCGCCTAGCAGCGCGGGCACGATGATCAGGAAGGCCGCCGTCGGTGCGGCTGCCTGCGCGAAGGCCGCGAGCAGCAGGACGGGAATCGCTGCACCGAACGCGCCGGCGAGGCTCGGGCGATCTTGGACGAACAGCGCGCGGATCAGCGCCACCGACGTGATACATGCGAACAATGCTTGCAGCTGCAGGCGCGGGATCGCGGCGAGGCGGTCGTAATAATTGACCGGCCCGTCCGCGCCCGAGGCGAAATTCAGGATGAAGGTCAGCAGGCCCGCCAGTACTGTGATACCAATCGTCACCGCCGCGCCGCGCCACATGTCACGCGCACCGCCGCCGCGCCGCGCGGCCAAGCCCCACGCGATCAGCGCTGCGCCGAGCAGCACCCAGCCGATCACCGGCGGGTAGTGGATCAGGAACAGCCCGAAGGCGTCGAAAAACACGCGGTCGCTCTGGGCCACAGGGTCCCCGGGCGTGTTGGCTAGGGCTCGCGTCAGGTCGAGGACCCGCCCACCCATGTCTTGTAGCGATCCCTGATCAAGATTGTCGGGCGTCGCCAGCGGGGAATGATACAGGCCGGGGCGGCCGATAAAGGCGTAGTTATAGCCGAAATGTCCGGCCGCCATGGCGGGTGTCAGATCGGTCGAATTGGGCAGTTTTTTGTAGACGAACACGCTCAGTGAGGTGCCGACCGGGCGCCGCACGGCGCCCGCGAGCAGGCGGATCGCCGCGTCGTTGTTGTCGCCGGTTTCGAACATCGAGGCGCGCCCGCCGCCGCCACGGGTTTCCATATTGATGATGGGGCCGACGCGGGTGCGGAGTGGATCGCTGGCGAAGAAGTTGGTGGCGCCAGTGAGGCCTAACTCCTCACCATCCGATAGCAGTACGATGATATCGCGCCTGAAGGGTTTGGCTTCGGCTTTGAGGGCGCGGAGGGTTTCAAGGATCGAGACGACGCCTGCGCCGTCATCGGCGGCGCCCGGTGAGCCGGCGACGGTGTCATGGTGCGCCATGAGGAGAATCGCGGGAAGTTTCGGGTCAGTTCCGGGAAGAATGGCCACAATATTGGTGATCGGCGGCGTATTTCCGGCAAAATGCGTCCAGTTTTGCAGCCTTTTGGCCGACCTTTCGTCCATCGCGCTCTGCGTTTCGCGTGTCTGGAGGCCCAAAGCCCGTAATTTGGCCACCAAAATTGCGCGCACGCGGGCGTTTTCAGGCGTGCCCGTGGGATGCGGCGCCCTGGCGATTTCGCGCACATCGACCATCGCGCGCGCGGCGGAAAATTCGGTGGCAGGGGCATCGGTGCCGCGCGGCGAGGGCGGCGTCGTTGCCAGAATCGCGAGCAATCCCGCGCCGATCATCGCCAAGAACAACCGCATTCGCCTCTCCCCTTTGGCCCGCTCATGGCGGGCGCGGCTGGACAGCGCCAGCCCCCTGCCGTAACCCGTGACCTTTAGTGACAGCGCCGGACTTCCCCCATCGCGACCTGCTCGGGATCGCGCAGCTCCAGCCGCACGAGATTCTGTTCCTGCTCGATGAAGCCGACCGCTGGGTCGATCACAACCGCGCCCACGGCCGCGATGCGCGGCTGGCTGGCCTGACGCAGATCAATGCGTTTTTCGAGAATTCGACGCGCACGCTGTTGAGCTTCGAAATCGCCGGCAAGCGTCTCGGCGCCGACGTGGTCAACATGCACGCCGCGCAATCGAGCGTGAAGAAGGGCGAGACGCTGATCGACACCGCGATCACGCTCAATGCGATGCGCGCGGACGTGATCGTCATCCGGCATGGCAGTTCGGGAGCGGTCGCGCTGATCGCCGACAAGGTCGATTGCCCGGTGCTCAACGCGGGCGACGGATCGCATGAGCATCCGACCCAGGCGTTGCTCGACGCGCTGACGATCCGGCGGCGGCTGGGCGGCATTGCCAACAAGCGCATCGCGATCTGCGGCGATATTCTCCATAGCCGCGTCGCGCGCTCGAATATTTTGGCGCTGACGGCCTTGGCGGCGGAAGTGCGGGTCGTGGCCCCGGCAACCCTGATGCCACCCGCGATCGAGCGGATGGGCGTGACCGCGTTCACGGACATGGATGCGGGGCTCGAAGGCTGCGACGCGGTGATGATGCTGCGGCTTCAGACCGAGCGCATGGCGGCGGGCTACATCCCGTCCTTGCGCGAATTCCACATGCTTTACGGCCTGACGCCCGAGCGGCTGGCGCGGGCCAAGTCGGAGGCGCTGGTGATGCATCCGGGGCCGATGAACCGGGGGGTCGAGATCACGTCCGGCCTGGCCGACGATGTCGACCGATCGACCATCGCCGAACAGGTCGAAATGGGCGTCGCGGTGCGCATGGCGTGCCTCGACGTGCTGACGCGGGGGCGGCGATGACGCATTTGCCGCCGAGCCAGATCGCCATCATCGGGGGGACGCTGATCGACCAGCCAGGCGACCTGTTGATCTATGGCGATCGCATTGGCGCCACCGGCGGCTTCGAAATCCCCGCCGAAGCGGCGGTGATCGACGCCAAGGGGCTGATCGTCCTGCCCGGCCTGATCGATATCGGCGCGCAGACCGTCGAGATTGCTGCCTGCGCCGCAGGCGGGATCACGCGCGTGGCGCCGATGCCCGATGGCGGCACGCCGCTCGACAGTCCGGGGCTGGTCCAGCGCGCCGCGCTCGCCGCCAAGCCGCATCTCTGGGTCCATCCGCTGGCCGCCGCCACCAAGGCGCTCGAGGGCCGTGAACTGGCCGAATACGCCCTGATGGCGCGCGCCGGGGCCAAGGCGGTGGCAACGGGGCGGCGCTGGATTGGCGACAGCAGCGTGATGCGCCGCGTGCTGCAATATGCCGGCTCGCTCGGACTGACGGTCATTTCCCATGCCGAGGATGACGGGCTGACCGCGGGCGCCGTGGCGACCGCGGGGGAGACGGCGACGCGGCATGGTTTGCCGGCCGCACCGGCCATCGCCGAAGCGCTGGCGATCGCACGCGATCTGCTGCTGGTCGAGGAAACCGGCGCGAAATTGCACTTCGATCAGGTGACCACCGCGCGCGGGCTGGCGCTGGTGCGTGAGGCCAAGGCGCGCGGGCTGCCGGTGACCTGCGGGATCACGCCGGCGCATCTGCTACTGTCGGATATCGCGATGAGCGACTTCCGGACCTTCGCCCGGCTGTGTCCGCCATTGCGCAGCGAGGACGATCGGCAGGCCTGCCTCGCGGCGATGGCCGACGGGACGATCGATGTACTGAGTTCGGGCCACGATCCGCGCGGCTCGGAGGTCAAGCGCCTGCCGTTTGCTGACGCCGATGCAGGGGCCAGCGGGGCGGAGACGTTGTTGGCGTTGGCGCTAGGACTGGTTCGCGATGGCGTGATCAGCATGGGCCGGCTGGCCGCGCTGACCAGCGCCAATCCGGCACGCCTGCTCGGGATCGACGCAGGGCATCTCGGCGCGGGGTCGCCCGCCGACCTGACGTTGGTCGACCCGAACAGTTTCTGGATTGTCGACGGCGCGAAATTCCGCGCGTCGGCGGGGAACACACCGTTTCAGGGGCTGCCCGTGCAGGGCCGTGCCGTCCGCACCATCAAGGGCGGCCGAACAATTTCCTGACGGCCGGCGACCTTTTAGCGGCTGGCGAAGCGGGTCGTGCTGTTCGGGCGGATCCACGCGGCGATCTGGTCACCCGCGTTGATGCGGACGAAGCAGTTGCCGCTGGCGCGGCGTACGCGTTCGCAGACTTGCACCGCCGGGGTCCGGGTCGGGAAGCCACCGACCGACAGGCGCACGAAGTTCACGTTGTTCAGACGGAAATTCATGGTCGACGGGGTGTAGCTGGCGACGCCGAGGCGGCCGCTGCTGCGCTTCCAAGCCTTTTCGGCCTGTGCGCTGCTGCCGAATGCGCCGAGCTGGACGACATAGCGCCCGCCTGAAGTCGCGCGGATCACCGGCGCGACGGGCTTGGCCTTCGCAAAGATGATCGGCGCCTTCGGCGCGAAGGGGGCAGTGGGCACGGACACGCGCTGGGCGACTTCCTTGACCGGCGCAAAGTCGGCCTTGCGCGCTGTGGCAAAGGCGGTCGTCAGCTGGGCCGTGGTCGGTGCGGCGGCGGCCGGCTGCGCGACGACCGGCGCCGGCGCGGGCGGCGGCGTGAAGGCCGCGACAGCGACGGCAACGGGAGCGGGGGCCGGTTCGGCGACGGGTTCAGGCGCCGCTTCGGCAACAGCAACCGGCGCGGGAGCGGGTTCGGCGACCTTGCTCACTTCGGCGAGCTTGACCGGTTCGGCCGTCGGGCGGGCGAAGGCGAGCGCAACCGGCTGGCCAGCATCGCTGGCCGCGGGCGTCACGCCGAGGAGGCTGGCGACCTGATCGCTATGTGAGGCGGGACGCACAAAATTCATCCACTGGATGACACGCGCGTCGGCATCCGCGGGGGCGAGGTCCTGCACCGCCATGACGCGGGCGTTGAGCCACTTGCCCTGCAGCGCATAGGCCAAAGCGAGGTTCTGGCGCGCCTTGGCATCGGCACCCGGCGCGCGGGTGACGGCTTCGAGAATCTGCACGGCGCCATTGATGTCGCCCGACAGCGCGACGGCGAGGCCGTAATCGGCGCCGCCGATGCGATCGCGATTGGTTTCAAGCACGCTACGCGCGCCGTCGGCCTTGCCCTGCGCGATCTTGACGAGCGCCAGTTTCAGCGCGCTGGCGCCGTCCGTCGGATCGATCGCCAAAACGTCCGAAAACGCCGCTTCGGCCGAAGCGAAGCGGCCCGCCTGGAGATAGACGCGGCCCAGTTGCGCGCGATTGGCCGACGCATTCGGCTGCGCGGCGACGCTGGCTTCGGCGGCGGCAACCGCGTCGGCAGTGTTGCCCTTGGCCAACAGCTTTTCGACCTGTGCCGGGGTCGGCGCCTTGGCGCCGGTGGTGGCGACGACGAGCGCGGTCAGCGACAGCGTGGTGGCGGCGAGGCGAGCGAAGCGCTGGGCGTTCATGGCAGGATCCTAATGCGCGGCGGGCAGGGTGATCCCTGCGAGCGCCGGATTGTTGGCGAGGAAAGCGTCGAGGGCTTCGACGACCAGCAGCTGCGCCGAGCGGTGCGTCACCGCGGCGGCGAGGCGCAGTTTCAGGTGGCGCTCCTGGTCGAGACGCAGCGTGAACGCAGCACGCGACTTGCTGCCAGGTGCGGCGCGGAAGGCGGGTGCCGGCGCTACGAACGCGGGCGCGGCGACGGGCGCGACGACGACCGGTTCGGCGACGACGGGTTCGGCGGCGGGTTCGAGGACCGGCGTGATGGCCTGGGCCTTGCGCTTGGTCATCAGCACCGGGCCGGTGCGTTCTTCGGGCTCGACCGATTCGGCTTCGAAGCTGCGCTCGATATCTTCGCGCTGCTGGAACACGACGGGCTCGACCGGTTCGAAGCTTGCGGCTTCGGCCTCGGCGTTGAACGGGACGACGTCCGCATCCATCGGCGTCAGGCCGACCTGCTGGACTGGCCGGTCATGGCCCATGTCGTTCCAGCCGAGATCGTCGATCCCGGCGGGCGAGGGCGTGCCGAAGCTGGCAAAGCCCTGCGGCCGCATCGCCGGCTTGGCCTGACCCTTGCGGGCGAGCAGGCCCGAAGACAGCGAGGCGAATGGTTTGGGTTCGTTCATCGCGGCAGCGCTCACTGGCCGACCACGCGGCGGCCGAAGCCGCCCGGGGCGGCCCGTGCCGCCATGGCCGGCGCCGGACCCGCGCCCATCTGCGGCGCGGCGAACACGGTGCGGCGGAAGTTCTTTTCGAGGCGATCCGAGATGTACGACCACAATTCGGTGACTTCGGCCGCCGATTTGCTGCGCGGATCGACTTCCATCACCGTGCGGCCGTCGATCATCGACGCGGCGAAATCGGTGCGGTGGTGGATCGTGACGGGCGCGACGGTGCCATGCTGCGACAGCGCGATAGCGGCCTCGAACGTGATCTTGGCCTTGGGCGTCGCGCCGTTGACGACGAACAGCAGCGGCTTGCCGGCACGGTCGCACAGATCGACCGTGGCGCCGACGGCGCGCAGATCGTGCGGGCTGGGACGCGTCGGGATGACGATCAGTTCAGCGACGGTAATGACGCTCTGGATCGCCATGGTGATCGCCGGCGGCGTGTCGATCACCGCGAGGCGGAAGCCCTGCTGGCGCAGCATTTCCAAGTCCGCGGCGAGCCGTGCGACGGTGGTCTGGGCGAATGCGGGCAAATCTGCTTCGCGTTCGTTCCACCAATCGGCGAGCGACCCCTGCGGGTCGATATCGATCAGCACGACGGGGCCGGCCCCCGCCAGCTGGGCCTGCACCGCGATGTGACCGGACAGGGTCGTTTTACCCGATCCGCCCTTTTGCGATGCCATTGCGAGTACGCGCATTAATGCCTGCTCCGTGTTCTTCGCGGATCGAAGTGCCACGGCAGGCGCTAAAATGCGGTTAAAGTGGTGCGATGCGGTGTGGTTATTACAGGCTTAATCAGAAGCTGACCTTGATCGTGCCGCCCCAGGTGCGCTGGTCGCCCGGCGTCCCGGCGATCAACCCGACGTTGCCCGGCGCCACCTGCAGCAGCTCGATATAATTCACGTCGAAGGCGTTGCGGACCCAGCCGAACACGTCGAGGCCGTCGCCGCGGAAGCCCGCGCGGAAGTTGGTCAGCGCATAACCATCCACCCCGGTATAGCGCGACGGCGAAGCGTTCGAGTTCCAGTGCGACCGGTAGTTGCCGTCGACACCGAAATAGATTTGGCCTTCCTTCGCCAGCAACGTGACCGGCGTGTTGACCTCTGCGCCATAGGAGAAGGCCCATTTCGAGACGCCGGGGAGTGTCTGCCCCGAAATATCGCACTGGCGCGGGCTCAGCGAGCCGGGGACCCCTGCCGGACCCGGCGTGCCGCCGACCGCGACGAACGTCCCGCCCGACAATTCGGGGGGGCAGGGCGCGCTGGTGAACTTGACGTATTTCGCGTCGGTGTAGGCGGCGTTGGCGTAAGCCGTGAAACGGTTGCTAGGGCGGATCTTGAAATCGAGCTCTACGCCCTGTGAGCGGACCTTTTCGGCATTGGCGAGATAGCCGCGCACCGTACCGAACTGGCCGCCATTCACCGTGGCCTGGAAGTTCTTGATCTCCGTGCGGAACACCGCGACGTTGAAGGTGGCGAGGCGGCGGAGGAACGAGGTCTTCAGCCCCGCCTCATAGTGGTTGACCGATTCCGGCAGCACCGTGCTGGCGCTCAGCACCGGCTGGTTGTTGGTGTCGAGCGGCAGGCCGTTCTGGTTGATGCCGACGGTCTTGAAGCTTTTCGCATAGGTCGCGTAGGCGAGCACGTCCGGCGTGATCTTGTAGTTGATGTTGAGGTCGTAGCTGAAGTTCCAGTCGCTGATCGACGGGTTCGTCGTCTGCGGCTGATAGACGCCGCATTGCGCCGCCAGAGCCGTGCCGGCTGCGGGGGTGGGGGTGCAGCTGATGACTTGCCCCGCGCCGTTGGTCACGACGCGGTTATAATAGCCGTCCTTCTTATCGTAGTTGACGCGGATGCCGGGCTGGATCGTGAGTTCGGGCGTCAGCTTGTAGCTGACTTGCCCGTAGAGCGCGGCGCTCGTGCTCTTGAGATATTGCGTGTTGCGCGCCGTCAGCCCGCCGAGGATGGTCGGATCGTTGGCCTGCGCACCGGTCAGGCTCCAACGACTGGCATCCGTGCCTTGCTGTTCCAGCCCCTGCGTGTCGATCCGTTGCTTGAACCCGAACAGCCCGACAACGAAATCGATCTTCTCGCCCGAATAATTGTAGCGAAATTCCTGGCTATACTGGTCCTGCTGCGATGGGTTGTTCGACGCCGAGACGATCGACAGACCGGTAAAATCCCGGTCGTTCTGCGGTTTCCAGTCCCAGAACCGCCAGGCGCTGATCGACGTGAACGTGCCTTTGCCCAAATCCCATTTCACGCGCAGCGATGCGCCGCCGATCTTGTTGCCCGCCTGCAAGGGCGCATCGATGTCGGTCAGCCGGTCATAGATATTGCGGCTGGGTACGGCATAGGGCCGCGTCGGGTTGGCGGCGTTATACGCGGCGACCAGCCCCTCATATTGCCGCGCGAGTGCCCGCTGGGTCGTGCCGACGCGGACGAAGCCGGTGCCGAAGCCATACGGATCCTGTTTCGACCAATCGCCCGCCAGGGTGATCGACAGGTCATCGCTCGGCTTGAACAGCAATTGCCCGCGAATGCCGAGATTGTCCTGTTCGTTGATCCAGCGCTGCGTCCGCGTGTTGTAGAGCGTCCCGCGGCGGCTCGTTGTCGCGATCGCGACGCGCGCGGCGACCTTGTCCGACAGCGGGCCCGAGACCGCCGCCTTGCCCTGTTTGTAGTCGAGATTGCCGGCGGTCACTTCCGCGCGGCCTTCGAAATCGAAGGTCGGCTGATTGGTGGTGATATTGATCGCGCCCGCCGTGGTGTTCTTGCCGTACAACGTGCCCTGCGGGCCGCGCAGCACCTCGACCTGTTCGACGTCGAGGAAGTCGAACGTCGCGGCGGCGACACGCGAGTTGTAGACATCGTCGACATAGATGCCGACGCCCTGTTCGAAGCCGTCGCTGGTCAGGCCGAACGGCACGCCCAGGCCACGGATGTTGACCGACGTGTTGCGCGGGTTGGACGTGTAGACCTGGAGCGTCGGGGCGAGCTGCTGCAGCTTCACGACATTGAAATTGCCGGTCGCTTCAATCGAATCGCCGCGGATGACGGAAATCGCCAGCGGCACCTGCTGCGCGGTTTCCTGACGCCGGCGGGCGGTGACGATGATGACATCCGAATTGGCGGTCGTGCCGCCCTCGGGCACCTGCGGCGCCTCGGCCGCGGCGAGAGAGGGAACCGCCGCCGAGACCAGCAAAACCAGCTTTAATGCGCGCGTCATCAAATACCCCGAAATGTGCCGGGCTATCGTCCACGCATCTGGTAGGATTTAGGAAACTACAAAAACTTGTCGGCGCTAATCTGACAACGCTAGACCGAAGCTCAGACCAATCGCGATTGCGCGACGGCCGCCTCGATAAAGCTGGCGAACAGCGGGTGCGGCGCGAACGGCTTCGACTTCAGCTCCGGGTGGAACTGCACGCCCACGAACCAGGGATGGTCGGGCCGCTCGACGATTTCGGGCAATTCGCCATCGGGCGACAGGCCGGAAAAGATCAGCCCCTGCTTCTCGAGCGCGTCGCGGTAATGGACATTGACTTCGTAGCGGTGGCGGTGGCGCTCGCTGATCAGGGTCTCGCCATAGATCGCCGCGGCCTGGCTGTTGCCGCCCAGTTTCGCCGCATAGGCGCCGAGGCGCATCGTGCCGCCGAGGTCGCCATCGACGTGACGCTTTTCGAGGCCCTCGCGGCTCATCCATTCGGTGATCAGGCCGACGACGGGTTCGTTCGTCGGTCCGAATTCGGTGGTCGAGGCGGTCTTGATCCCGGCCAGATTCCGCGCGCCTTCGATGCAGGCCATCTGCATGCCGAGGCAGATGCCGAAGAACGGCACATTGCGTTCGCGCGCGAACTGGACACTGGCAATCTTGCCTTCCGATCCGCGCTCGCCGAAGCCGCCGGGCACGAGGATGCCATGGACCGGTTCGAGCATCGCCGCGACGTCGGCGGGATTTTCCGCGAATAACTCGGCGTCGAGCCAGTTGATCCGCACCTTCACACGGTTGGCAATGCCGCCATGGACCAAAGCTTCGGTCAGCGATTTATACGCGTCCTGCAGGCCGACATATTTGCCGACCACGCCGATCGTGACCTCGCCCTCAGGATTCTTGAGGCGATCCATGATGTCGTCCCAGCGCGCCAGATTGGGCGAGCCTTCAGGTTCGATGCCGAATGCGCGGAGGACTTCCGAATCGAGGCCTTCGGCATGGTACTGCAACGGCACGCCATAGATTGACTTGGCATCGAGCGCGGGGATCACCGCCTCCTTCCGCACGTTGCAGAATTGCGCGATCTTGGCGCGTTCGCTTTCGGGCAGGGGGTGTTCGCAGCGGCAGACAAGCACGTCGGGCTGGACGCCGAGCGCCGCGAGTTCGCGCACGCTGTGCTGCGTCGGCTTGGTCTTCAATTCGCCTGCCGCCGCGATGTACGGCACCAGCGTCAGGTGAATCGACACCGTGTTGCCGCGGCCCAGATCGTTGCGCAGCTGGCGAATCGCCTCGACGAACGGCAGCGATTCGATGTCGCCGACGGTGCCCCCGATTTCGCAGAGCACGAAATCGACGTCGTCGGTCTGGTCGAGCGCGAACGCCTTGATCGCGTCGGTGACGTGCGGGATGACCTGCACCGTCGCGCCGAGATAATCCCCGCGCCGCTCGCGCTGGATGATCTGCTGATAGATCCGCCCGGAGGTGACGTTGTCCGACTGGCGCGAAGCGACGCCGGTGAAACGTTCGTAATGGCCGAGGTCGAGATCGGTCTCCGCCCCGTCGTCCGTCACATAGACTTCGCCGTGCTGATACGGGCTCATCGTGCCCGGATCGACATTGAGATAGGGGTCGAATTTACGGATGCGGACGCTGTAGCCGCGCGCCTGCAAGAGCGCGGCGAGCGATGCCGCCATGAGACCTTTGCCAAGCGACGAGACCACGCCGCCGGTTATGAAAATGAACCGCGCCATGGGAGAATAGCCCTAGCCGCGCGGACGCCGTCCGCGCAACCCACGGGCCCAAAGATTGCTGG
>DATJIN010000009.1:0-18057 GCA_035493275.1 Sphingomonas sp.
GCCTCGAAACGACGCAAAAATGGTTCGGTCAGCGCAATTTCGGGCAAAAGCACGAGCGTTTGGCGCCCCAAACGCAGGTTTTCGGCAATCCCTTCGAAATAAACCTCGGTTTTTCCCGAACCTGTCACACCGTCGAGCAGCGTAGGGGATGCGGTTTTAGCCCTCACTTTTGCCACCAACGCCGCCGCCGCCGCCTGCTGGTCCGGCGTCAGCGCGGGCGGCGCGTGATCGGGATCGGGCGCTGGGAACGGATCGTCGACATGGACCACCACCGGCTCGATCGCGCCGGCCTTGACCAGGCCGCGGATCACCCCGTCGCTGACACCCCCGATCGTCGCCAGTTCGCGCACCAGCCCCTGCCGCTCGCCGATGCGCTCAAGGGCCTGTTGCCGCAGACCCGTCAGCCGCTCGGGGACGGCGCCGCTCAGCCGGTACTCGACGATCGTCCGCTCGTCGTCGAGCGCCGAGGCGCTGGCGAGTGCCATGCGCAGCACCGCAGCAGGCGGTGCGAGATAGTAATTCGCAGTCCATTCGATCAGGCGGCGCAGCGAGGCGCGGAGCGGCGGGAGATCGTACACCGCGACGATATTCCGCAGCCGGTTGTCGCCGACTTCGGCATCGGACGGCATCCGCTCGGGCTCCCACACCACGGCGGGCAGCAGGCGCGGGCCGAGCGGCACCTGTACGATGCTGCCGGGTTCGACCGCCATCCCGTGCAGCACACGATAATCGAGCGGGCCCAATGCGGCATTGAGCAGGAGAACGCGGGCGCGGGACACCTTACCGTCATTGTGCGTTCATCGCCGCACCGCAATGGGGCCGCCGCACATGAAACAAAATCTCCTGCTCTCCGCCACGGCTTTAACGCTGCTTCCCGTCCAAGCGTTCGCGCAGACTGCGCCGCAACCGGCTGGCGCGGGCGTGGCTGTCAACGAAGACGAGGGGGAGGAGATCGTCGTGACCGGCCAGCGCGAGCGCGGCGCGGTGGTCGGCAACATCAAGCCCGAGTTGCAGCTGAACGCGGCGGATGTGCGCGCGCTGGGCGTGTCGAGCATCCAGGATTTGTTGACCGAGCTCGCACCGCAGTTGCAGAGCGGGCGCGGCGGCCCCCCGGTCGTGCTGCTCGAGGGGCGGCGCATTGCCGGCTTCCGCGAAATCGCGACGATCCCGTCCGAGGCGATCGCGCGCGTCGATATTCTGCCGGAGGAGGTCGCGCTCAAATACGGCTATTCGGCCGACCAGAAGGTGATGAACATTGTCCTTCGCCAGCGGTTTCGGGCGATCACGCTCGAACTCGGCGATCGTGTCGTTACCGATGGCGGCGGCAATCGCACCGAGTTCGAGGGCGACCTGCTGCGCATTTATCGCGGCGGGCGGTTCAACCTTCACACCGAAGTGCGGACGACAGATCCGATCACCGAGGCACAGCGGGGCATCGGGCTGGCGGACAATAGCGGCTTTTCCCGGACCTTGCTCGGGGCGGGGCAGACATTCACCACCAAGGCGCTGTGGGCAAAGAATTTGCCGGACAATGTCCAACTGACCTTGTCCGGACAGCTCGATACGTCCGAATCGGCGCGCCAGTTCGGGCAACAGGTGACGACGCTGACGATCCCGGCGAATAGTCCGTACAACCTGACGGCCGCGCCGGTTTCCCTGACGCGGACGTTCGAAAACAGCCTGTCGCCGCTCGAAACCGATGGATCGACGCGCTCGGCATCGGCGGGGGTGACGTTGTCGGGCTCGCTCGACAAATGGCAATGGACCTTCACCGGCACGTACGACCATGACGAAGGCGAAACGCTGACCGGCCGCGGCTTCGACCCGGCGGCGCTGCAGGCAGCGATATCTGCGGGGACAGCGGGGCTGGACCCTCGCGGAACGATCCCGCTGAGCTATTTCAACCAGAACCCGGCCGACCGCGCCAACAGCCGGTCTGATGTCGGCAAGCTTGATTACACGATGAGTGGATCGCCGTTCCGGCTGCCCGCAGGCGAGGTGAGCGTCACGGGCCGGATCGGCGCGCAGCTCAGCGGCTTTACCAGCCAGTCGCTCCGCGGCGGCGTTGCGGCGGGCAGCAGCGTCTCACGCGACATCGGTGACGGCTCGATCAACATCGACCTGCCCGTGACCAGCCGGCGCAGCGACGTCCTTGCCGGGTTCGGCGATTTCTCGATCAACGGCAATGCGACGGTCCGCCACCTGTCGGATTTCGGCTGGCAGCGGACCTATGGCTACGGCTTTACCTGGTCGCCCGCACCGCGCCTGTCGTTCGTCGCCAGCCATGTCGATGACGATGGTTCGCCGAGCCCGCAGCAGCTGGGCAACCCGGTGATCACCGTGCCCAATGTCCGCGCGTTCGATTTCGTGACGGGGAATGAGGTGACGGTAACGCAGATCACCGGCGGCAATCCCAATCTGCGTGCGAGCAACCGGCGATCGGACCGGCTCGGCGCGAACTGGCAGGTGCCGGCCGAAAAATTCGATTTGCGCCTCTCCGCCGATTACACGCGCGAACGCGTCACCAATCCGATCACGGGCCTCCCGCCGGCGACGCTGGCGAGCCAACTGGCCTTCCCTGACCGTTATCAGCGCGATGCGAACGGCAACCTGTTCCGCATCGATACGCGTACGGTCAATCTGGCAGCGACGAACCGCTCGCAGTTCCGCTGGGGGTTCAACTTCAGCAAGACGCTGAAAGCATCGCAGGCGTCGCAGGATGCATTGCGTGCGGCCTTTCAGCGCGCGCGGGCGAGCGGGCAGAATCCCTTTGGCGGCAGCGTGTTCGGCGGGCTGCCGGGTGGAGACCGGTCACCGGAAGGTGAGCGGCGCAGAGCTGGTCCCGAGGGCGGACCGGGCGGTGGCTTTCGTGGCGGCGGCGGCGGGCGCGGCGGGTTCGGTGGCCCGGGCGGCCCCGGTGCCGGACGTCTGACCTTCTCGGTCTATCATACGATCCACCTCACCGACCGCGCGACGCTGGCGACCGGGCAAGCCCCGATCGACCTGTTGAACGGTGGCACGCTCGGGAGCGGCGGGCAGCCGCGCCATGAGGTCGAAGTGCAGGCCGGCTATAACAAAGGGCCGCTCGGCTTTCGCGCGACGGCAAACTGGCAAAGCGCGAGCGAGGTGTTCGGCGCGAGCGGACGCCCGGACGATGACCTCAAATTCGGCAGTCTGACCACGGTCAACTTGCGCGTCTTCCTCCAGCCCACGCCCGCGATGCTGCTGAAAAATCGCTGGCTGCGCGGCACACGCGTGCAGCTGATGGTCGACAATGTGTTCAACGAACGCCAGCGCGTGACCGATGGTACGGGAATCACGCCGCTCGCTTACCAGCCGGGCTACATTGATCCGTTGGGCCGCACCGTGCGCATCACGTTGCGCAAGCTGCTGTTCTAGAACGACAAAGAGAACGTCGTCAGCGCTGCGTGAATTTCGCGATCGGCGCGGTCCGGGCGGAAATCGTAATCGTTGAGATAGCCGAACTCGCCGCGCAGATGCGGGGTGAGGGCTAGGCTCAACCCCGCACTTGAGCGCAGCCGGTTGAGACCGGCACGTTGGCCCCACACGGTCGAGTTGAAATTCCAGATCGGCTCGGTGGTGAGAAACAGCGCGGTGCGCTTGCGACCGATCGGCTGGGTCAGGCGGAGCTGCTCGCGCAGGCGCACCCCTGCGTTACGACCACGACCGACCCACCAGCGCTCCTCCAGCGTCGTTCGCGAGGCGAGAGTGGCGCTGCCCAGCTTGCCAAGGGCCAGATTGAATTGCTGGCGCCCGCGATGCAGCGTCGCCTCGCCCGCGCCTGGTACGCGAAGCCGCGAAAGACCCGCGCCGGCCCAGAACGTCGCGTGCGCCGATAGCCGCCAGCCGAGCATCGCGGTCGCTTCGGCGCTGGCGACCGCATCCTGCTCGGAACTGGTGCGCAGCACGGCGTCGAAACTTCCCATCAGGCGCCCCGAGAGGCGGCCATTGGCACTGAGCACATTCCACAGCTGGACGTCCGTGTCCGCCCCGCAGGCGGGGGTGGCCAGAGCCAGCAGCAGGAGGGATAGGAGGCGACGCACGCCGCGCCTGTGCCGATTTGGTGGCGTCGCGGCAAGCGGCTAGGTTTCGCCTGTGGACCCGCTGATCTTCGCCTTTGCCGAGCATCTCGATCGCGACCGGCGGCGATCGGCGCATACCGTGCGCGCGTACCGCGCGGCAGCGGAGCGGCTGGTCATGCATTTGGGCGCGGCGCGGGTGCCGACCAAGGCTGAATTGCGCGCGTTCCTGGGCGCGCGGCGGGCGGAAGGCCTCAGCAATGCCAGCGCGGCGCGCGAATTGTCGGCGGTGCGCGCGTTCATCGGTTTTATCGGTGGCGACGGCGCGATGCCTAACGTGCGCGGTGCGCGGGTTAAGCGTGGCGTGCCGCGGCCGGTGGCGCCGGGCGATGCCCTCAAACTGGCGGAAGATGTCGCCGCGCAGCGTGCCGAGCCGTGGGTTGCCGCGCGTGATTGGGCATTGCTGCTGCTGCTGTACGGCGCCGGACTTCGGATTGGCGAGGCGTTGGGCCTCGATGGCGATGTGCTGCCGTTGGGCGACCGGTTGGCAGTGCGCGGCAAGCGCGACAAGGTGCGAATCGTGCCGCTGCTGCCCGAGGTGCGGAGCGCGGTTGAGACCTATGTTCAAGCTTGCCCTTGGCCCAGCGGCAAGGGCAAGCCGCTGTTTTACGGGATACGGGGCGGGCGGCTTGAACCTTCGACGGTTCGCGCAGCGGTACGTTCGGCCAGGGCGACGTTGGGCCTTGGCGACCGCGCGACGCCCCATGCACTGCGGCACAGCTTCGCCACCCACCTGCTCGCGCGCGGCGCCGATTTACGCGCGCTGCAGGAATTATTGGGTCATGCCAGCCTTAGTTCGACGCAGGTTTATACTGCCGTCGATGCCGCGCACCTTCTCGACGTCTATCGCCACGCGCATCCTAGGGCTTGATTGAAGCGGCTTTTACCGCGGTAACGCCTGCGGCAAATACGTGCCGAGCTTATCGACGATCATCTGTGCTTCGCCGTCATCCAGATCGGCGGCGATGTACATCGTGCGTGGGCCATAGTTGAACTTGATCGACCCATTTGGCGCCGTGCGTACAAACGGTATCGGCCAGCGGTTTTGAAATGGCCAAACCGGTTGGTTCGCGATCCTGAGACTGCTGATCCGCGTGCCTTGATAAATCCACCGGCGAGAAAAGCCGAGCGCATGATGAGCAATCTCCAGATCGCCACCGACAACGCTTATGGTTTCGGAACCCGCGAACATCCATAAAAGAGCGCTAGCAACGGCAAGCCAGCCAATAGCCCAACCGCAAAGCCAGAATGCTATGAACAGCTGAAAGCCGGTCAGAAGAGAATGAATCGCCGCAATGCCGCCTGCCGTCCATAGCGCAATGCAAACGGGTAGAAACAGCATCGCGAAAAATTGTTTTCGCGCTGGAATACGGATTAGTTCGCCACCGGCAGTATGCTCAACAAAAAAGCGCTCGGCTCCAATCGGAACATAATTCATCACAATCGCGCTTCGACCGCGTCCCAAATCCGCGCCGCGGTGTCCGTTTCGTTGAACCGGTCGATTGCCACGATGCCCGTTGGCGAGGTCACGTTGATTTCCGTCAGCCATTCGCCGCCGATCACGTCGATACCGACGAAGATCAGCCCGCGCCGTTTCAGTTCCGGGCAGAGCGCGGCGCAGATTTCTTCTTCTTTCGCGGTCAGTTCGGTTTTGGCCGCAGTGCCGCCGACTGCCAAATTCGAGCGGATTTCGCCCTCACCCGGAATACGGTTCACCGCGCCGGCGACTTCGCCGTCGACCAGCACGATCCGCTTGTCGCCCTGCGCCACGCCGGGGACAAAGGCCTGGATCATATGCGGTTCTACCCAGGCCGTGTTGAACATCTCGATCAGCGACGAGAGGTTGGCGCCGTCGGCCTCGACCTTGAAGATCGCTTTGCCGCCATTGCCGTGGAGCGGCTTGACGACCATCGCACCATGTTCGGCGAGGAACTTTCGTGCCGCGCCCAGCGACCGCGTAATCATCGTCGGCGGCATGAAGCGGGCGTAGTCGAGCACGAACAGCTTTTCCGGCGCGTTGCGGACGCTGGCGGGGTCGTTCGCGACGAGCGTTTCGCCCTGAATGCGCTCGAGCAGATGGGTCGCGGTGATGTAGCTCAGGTCGAACGGCGGATCCTGCCGCATCCATACCACATCGGTATCGCGGCCGAGGTCGAGGACCCTGTGCTCGCCAAAGGTGAAGTGGTTGCCCGGCTCCCGGCGAACGTCGACGTTTCGTGCCATGGCGTAAAGCCGCCCGCCATCCCAGGTCAGGTCTTCCACCGCATAATGCCACAGCGCGATACCGCGCGCCTGGGCAGACAGCATCAGTGCGAAGGTCGAATCGCCGCCGATCGACAGCGTTTCCATCGGGTCCATCTGAAAGGCGGCAGTCTTGATCATGCGTTCGCTCTAGCCGCCGTGCCAGACATTGGGGAGATGTTTCGGCAAGCCGCGGCCAACCAGAATGACGTCGATGCGAATGTCGTCTCCGGGTCGCGCATGGCGGTGCGCCAGCCAGTTGGCGGCGGCGGCGACGCGGGACAGGCGGTGCTCGTCGATGGCCAGAGTCAGGTCTAAGGCGGCGGTGCGCGCCTTGACCTCGATGAAGGCGAGGGTGCGGCCGCGCCGCGCGATGAGATCGATCTCGCCCGCGCGCGTCTTCACGCGCTCAGCGAGAATGCGCCAGCCGTGCAGCCGCAGCCACCATGCGGCAAGCGTTTCGGCCCGCCGCCCGCGCGCCTCGGCGGCGCGCCTATTTGAGCGCGAGCGCGCGGGCATAGAGGGTGCGACGGTCGGCCCCGGTGGCCTTGGCAACTTCGGATGCGGCCTTCGATGCGGGCAGGCGGGTAAGCGCTTCACTCAAGAATGCATCGAGGTCCGCCTCCGCGACCGCAGCGGCCCCGGCCTGTGGCGGCGCAACGACGATGACAATTTCGCCTTTGGGTGCTTCGGTTCGCGCGAGTTCGGTCAGCGATCCGCTGCGAACTTCTTCGTGCAACTTGCTGATTTCCCTGCAGACAGCCGCATCGCGATCCCCGAGCGCTTCCATCATCGCCGTCAGCGAAGCCGCCAGGCGCGGGCCGCTTTCGAAAAAGATCAGGGTCGCGCGGATTGGCGCGAGTTCGGCAAGGGCCTGTGCTCGCGCCCCGGTTTTGGCGGGCAAAAAGCCGCAGAACATGAACCGGTCGGTCGGCAAGCCTGACAGGGTCAGCGCCGCAATGACGGCGCTGGGGCCCGGCAGAGTCGTCACTTCGACGCCCCCAGCACGTGCGGCACGCACGAGTTCGTACCCGGGATCCGAAATGAGCGGCGTTCCCGCGTCGCTGGTCAATGCGATGGCTTCGGTGCGGCAGCGCTCGACCAGCGCCGCTACTGCGCGCGCGTCGCTATGATCGTCATGGCGAATCAGCGGTCGCTTGATTCCCAACAAATGCAGCAGCTTGCCGGTGACGCGCGTATCCTCGCACGCCACGGCGTCCACCTCGCTCAGCACGTCGACAGCGCGCCGAGTCATATCGCCCAAGTTGCCGATGGGGGTCGCAACGATGTAGAGGCCTGGCGGTCGCTTTTCGGGCATAGGTGAAACGTTCATGACAGAGGGTTGGCAGCCGCGCAAAGCCGCGCGTGCGCTATGGATGGTTGCGTTGGTGGCGGTCGCCGGCTGTTCGGTGGTGCCAAAGCGCCGCGTCGCCCCGCCGCCGCCGCCCGTCGTCGAAGCGCCACCGCCTGCCGTGACGCAAGGGCTGCCGACCGATCAGCAACGCCACCGCGTCGCGCTGCTCGCACCGCTCACCGGGCCGAACGCCGCGGTCGGCAATTCGATCGCCAATGCCGCCAATATGGCGGTGCTGGACACCGGCGGGCAGCGCATCCGCGTCACGGTGTACGATACCGGTGCAGGCGCGGCAGCGGCTGCACAGAAGGCCATTGCGGAGGGAAATCGCGTGATCCTCGGCCCGCTATTGGCCGAAGACGTCCGCGCGGTGCGACCGATCGCGAACGCCGCGCGTGTGCCGCTTATCGCATTTTCCAACGACATGAGCGTGGCCAGCGATCACGTCTATTTGCTGGGCTATGCGCCCGAACAGGCGATCTCCCGCGTCGTCGATTATGCCAGGGGACGCGGCGTGACGAGTATCGCGGGCCTCGTCCCGGCGGGCGTCTATGGCCAGCGCGCGTCGAGCGCGCTGATCCGCGCAGCGGGTGATGCGGGCGCCCGCGTGGCCTCGATCCAGATTTTCGATCGCAGTCCCAAATCGGCAGCGGCGGCGGTGGGGCGCCTTGGCCCCAATCCGTTCGGCGCGCTGCTGATTGCCGATACCAGTCATGTCGCCGCCAACGCCGTGACGCTGGCACGCCGGGGTAGCGGGGCCACGAATGCGCGCATTCTCGGCACCGAATTATGGAATGCCGATCCCGCACTCGCGACGCTCGCGCCGCTGCGCGGTGCCTGGTTCGCCAGCGTATCCGACGGACTGTACCGCCAGCTGGCGAGCAAATATCGCGCGCGCTTCGGCACAGCGCCGTCACGCCTGGCGAGTCTCGGTTACGATTCGGTCCTGCTGGTTACCAAGATCGCCGCCGACTGGCGCGTCGGCAGCGCGTTTCCTGAGGAACGGTTGACCGACCGCGGCGGGTTCGCCGGGATCGACGGTGCGTTCCGCTTCGGGCGTGGGCCGATCGCCGAACGGATGCTCGAGGTCCAGGAAGTCGGCACCAGCGGCGTGACCGTGGTCGATCCGGCCCCAAGCGGTTTCTAACGCGCGACCTCGGCGAGGATCGCGTCGAGGAGCAACACGCCCCGTTCGGTGACGCCGATGCGGTCGCCATCGCGCCAGGTCAGGCTCTGAGTGCCTAGGGCAGCGAAGCGCGCGGCGTCGATCATTTCGCCCGGGGTGACGTCAAGACGTCGCGCAGTGGCTGGCAGGTCGATGCCTTCGGTGAGGCGCAGCCCCATGACCAATGCTTCGCGTGCTTGGTCGGCGGTCGACAGGGGCTCTTCGCTTGCCAGCCCATGCCCGTTCCGCGCGACCGCGCTCAACCAGTTTTCGGGCTTCTTGTGCCGCACCGTCGCCACACCGCTACGGCGGCCGTGCGCGCCAGGGCCGACCCCGGCGTAATCACCGTAACGCCAATAGGTCAGGTTGTGGCGGCTCTCCGCGCCGGGTGCGGCATGGTTCGAAACTTCATAGGCGGGTAGTCCGGCCGCGGCGGTGACGGCGCGGGTGTGTTCGAACAGTTCCGCGGCGGCATCGCCGTCCAGCGGCGTCAGGCGGCCTTCGCGGACGTCCGTGGCGAAGCGCGTGCCGGGTTCGATCGTCAGCTCGTACAATGACAAATGCGTGGTGCCGAAGCCAAGCGCACGACGGAGTTCGCGGTCCCACGCCTCCCGCGTCTGGCCGGGCAGCGCATAGATCAGATCGAAGCTGACGCGATTGAAATGCCGTTGTGCCACCGCCAGCGCACCCAGCCCCTCTTCGACTGAATGTGCGCGGCCCAGCGATTGCAACGCTGCGTTATCGAGCGATTGCAGGCCGAGCGACACCCGATTGACGCCCGCCGCCGCCAAGTCGGCAAAGCGCGCGGCCTCGACCGAGGAGGGGTTGGCTTCCAGCGTGATCTCAATGTCCTCGGCAAACGTCCAGGCCTGGGACGCGGCCTCGATGACCGCAGCGACGGTGGCAGGGGGCATCAAGGACGGAGTGCCTCCGCCGAAAAAGATCGACCCCAGAGTTCGACCCGGCAATGCCTCACGTTCGTGCGCCAAATCGCTGATTAAGCCCGACATCCACAGATTTTGATCAACCGTCTCGCGGACGTGACTGTTGAAGTCGCAATAGGGGCATTTGGACACGCAAAAGGGCCAGTGCACGTACAGCGCGACGGCGGGCATAGACGGATTGTTCACTGGTCGGGCTTATGAACCGGGGCATGCCAGCGCTAGCCCTGTTTGGCGCCGCTCTGACCGCGGCAATCGTGCCTTCCACCCCCGTTCGCGCCCACGGCGCAGTGCAAACCGCGTCTTACATCGGCGAAGGCGCAATCGAGACGGTGTCCCAATGGCGCGGCGCCAAGCCCGCGCCGCGCAGCGGGCACCAGTTCGTCGAAACGATGCTCGCGGCTCATAATGGGCTGCGTGCGTCGCTCGGCTTGAGCGAACTTAATTGGGATCCGGGCCTTGCCGCCGATGCGGGCACTTATGCCGCGCAGCTCGCTCAGACGCGGCGCTTCGATCACAGCAGCGAGCTGCAAAGCGTCGGCCAAGGCGAAAATCTGTGGATGGGGACCCGTGCCGCCTTCAGCTATCGCGAGATGATTGCGAGCTGGTCCGACGAGGGTGCCGACTTCGTCAAGGGCTCGTTCCCGCAGGTCAGCCGGACTGGATCGTGGCATGACGTCGGCCATTACACGCAGATGGTGTGGGGCGGGACGCGCTCAGTCGGCTGCGCGGTGGCCAGCAATGCGGACGATGACTTCCTCGTGTGCCGCTACTTCCCCGCCGGCAATGTCTATGGCGGCGACGTGTTCGCTCAGAAGACCAGCTCGACGAGCTTCTTGAACGCGTCTGCGCGGTGAGAGATGCGGTGCTTCAGATCGGGATCGATCTCGCCAAACGTTTCGCTGTCGCCTGACCGCACGAACATCGGGTCATAACCGAAACCGCGTTCGCCGCGTGGCGGATCGACCAGCGTCCCGTCGACGCGGCCCTCGACCTCTACTTCATCACCATCGGGCCAGCACAGCGCCAGCGCGCAGACGAAATGCGCGTCGCGCGGTGCGTCCTTGATCTCGCCCAACCGCGCTTCGATGCGGCGCATCGCTTCGCCGAAGTCCTTTGTCTCACCCGCCCAGCGTGCAGAAAAGATGCCCGGATCGCCGCCCAGCGCATCGACGCAAAGCCCCGAATCATCGGCGAGCGCTGGAATGCCCGACAAATCCGCCGCCTGCCGCGCCTTGAGCAGCGCATTGTCGCGGAAGGTCGTGCCGGTTTCTTCCGGTTCGGGCAGGTCCAGCTCGGCGGCGGAGACGGGCTCGATGCCATATGGCCCAAGCAGCGCCATGATCTCGCGCACCTTGCCCGAATTGTGGCTGGCGACGACAAGGCGGCCGGGCTGGAGCTTGCGCGTCATCGGCCGACCGCCTTCAATTGCGCGGCAAAAATGTCGTTGCAGCCGATCCGGGCGAGGCGGAGAAGACGGAGCAGCGCTTCCTCGTCATACGTCGCGCCCTCGGCGGTCGCCTGCGCTTCGGCGATATTACCGTCCGACAACAGGACAAAATTCGCGTCGGCATGAGCGTTCGAGTCCTCGATATAATCGAGGTCGAGGACCGGCAGGCCTTCGTAGATACCGCAGCTGACCGCCGCGACCTGCGCGGTGATCGGGTCGGACTGAAGCTTGCCTTCTTTCAGGAGCGCATCGACCGCCAGCCGCAGCGCCACCCACGCACCCGAAATCGACGCCGTCCGCGTGCCGCCATCGGCCTGGATCACGTCGCAATCGAGCGTAATCTGCCGTTCGCCAAGGGCTTTCAGATCGCAAACTGCACGTAAGGAACGACCGATAAGCCGCTGAATTTCCTGGGTCCGGCCCGATTGCTTGCCTTTCGCAGCCTCGCGATTGCCCCGCGTGTGCGTGGCGCGGGGCAACATGCCGTATTCAGCTGTCACCCAACCTTCGCCCTTGCCGCGCAGGAACGGCGGGACGCGTTCCTCGACCGAAGCGGTGACGAGCACGCGCGTATCGCCAAAGCTGATGAGCACCGATCCTTCGGCATGCTTGGTAAAACCGGGTTCGATGGTAATCGCGCGCATCTGGTCTGCGGCGCGGCCTGAAGGTCGCATTCTTGCTCAGTCCTTGTTCATGGAGACCAGTGCCCATAGACTGGCGTCGGAGGGGTGTCATGAAGATTGTCCTGATGATCTTTGCCGTGGCGGTCATTGCCATGGGAGCGCTGTGGACGGGGCAGGGCAGCGGACTGATCCGCTGGCCGCAGGAAAGCTTCATGATCGGCCATCATGAGTGGACGTGGTGGGGCGTTGTCTTGGTCATCGCCGGCTTCTTCATTTTCTACCGCGCATTGCAGCGTTGAGCACGTCGCCCGTCCTGCCTATTTTCGCAGCGTGAGCGTTCCCGTCGATGAACTGACCACGCGCGCGCGCGATGTGTTCCGCACGATCGTCGAGGGCTATCTGCAGACCGGCGCCCCAGTGGGATCGAAGACCATCGCGTCCGGGGGATTTGGATTGTCTCCCGCGTCGATCCGCGGCGTCATGGCCGATCTCGAGCGATTGGGGCTGCTCACGCATCCGCACACTTCGGCGGGGCGGGTGCCGACCGAAACCGGACTGCGCCTGTTCGTCGATGCGATGATGCGCACCGCCGAGCCGACGATCGAGGAGCGCGCGCTGATCGAAGGCTCGGCTCGCGGGCCGGTCGAGGATGCGCTGGCCGCGGCTTCGACGACGCTGTCGGGGCTGAGTGCCTGCGCCGGCATCGTCATGGTGCCCGGACGCGAACTTCGGCTACGCCAGATCGCGTTCGTTCCGCTTTCAGCGCTGCAGGCGCTGGCGGTGGTCGTCGGTGTGGATGGCGAGGTCGAGAACCGTGTCGTCGATCTGCCGGCGCCGGTGCCACCGTCCGCGCTGACGGAAGCCGGCAATTACATGACGGCGCGGCTTGGTGGGCTGACACTTGGTGAGGCAGCGATTCGCCTGGCCGAAGAGGTGCGATCGGGACGAGCGGCACTGAACACGGCAGCACAATCCCTCATCGAGCGCGGGCTCGCCGATTGGTCGCGCGACGGCGCACAGCGGCCGGTGCTGATCGTGCGCGGCGCGGCCAATTTGATCGACGACAGTGCCGCGCGCGACCTCGAGCGCGTCCGCCAATTGCTCGACGAGATCGAAGGCGCCGAGGAAATCGCGCGGCTGCTCGAGGGCGCGCGCGAGGGTGCGGCAACCAAAGTGTTCATCGGCGCGGAGAATAAATTGTTCGCGCTTAGCGGCTCTTCCGTGATCGCCGCGCCGTATCGCGGACGCGAGGGGCGTGTGGTCGGCGTTGTCGGCGTGATCGGCCCGACCCGGTTGAACTATGCCCGCGTCGTGCCCATGGTTGATCTGACAGCGCAAGCGCTATCCCAAACCTTTCAGAGACAGGCCGGATGACCGACGAAACGACGACGCCGAATGACCTCGCTGCAGAGATCGAACAGGAAGACGCGATGATCGCGGAAGGCGCCCCCGCCGAACCCGATCCCGAAGCCCCGCTGGCGAAGCTCGAGGCTGAGCTGGCCGAGGCCAAGCAGCAGGTGCTTTATGCCCATGCCGAGGTGCAGAACGTGCGCCGCCGTGCCGAGGCAGAAGCCAAGACCGCGCGCGATTATGCCGCGGTGCCGTTCGCGCGTGATATTTTGAGCGTTGCTGACAATTTGTCGCGCGCTCTGGACGCAATTCCGGCCGATTTGCGCGACGACGACAAGTTCAAAGGACTGGTCAACGGGCTCGACGCCACGGGGCGTGAGCTGACCAATATTTTCCAGCGCCACGGCATCACGCGCATCGACTCGATCGGCCAGCCGCTCGATCCCAATCGTCATCAGGCGATGATGGAAGTGCCCAGCGATCAGCCGGCGGGCACGATCGTTCAGGAAATGCAGGCGGGATATATGATCAAGGACCGCCTGCTGCGGCCCGCGATGGTCGGGGTGGCGAAGTCGGCCTAAGCGGCCGCGCGCGGCATCTGAATGCGTTCGATCTGCGCGCGGATCTGATCCGCCAGCAGGTCGGGCATGCGCGGCGGCGGGGCGTCCGACAAAGCGCGTAGCTGACGCGCGATTTCGCGCAGTTCGTCGCGGACGCCGGCGAAGTCGTCGGACCCATCCGCGGGGATGCTGAATTCGGGCTTCCAGAACATACCGTGAGGCTACGCCTCATGGGTTAACGAGGCGTAAACGGAATCAGCGTGTCGTACGTCTGGAGCGATGGCGCGCCCGGCACAGCGCGGCCATGGCGGAGCAGGAAGGCGTGGCGAACGATTTCCGCTTGCTGCTCCAGGCCATAACGGCGGAACGGCTGGCCGGGCCTAATCGCATAACCGTAGCGGCAGAACGGATGTCGCGCGAGCGGCAGGTAAACACCCTGCTGATGCTGCCAGACATGTGTCATTTCGTGGATGAACAAGCCTTGCCGGTCGAGTGTTTGTCCACAAAAATCATCGCAATAGACACCGCCCTTCGGATGCAACCACAACTCGCCATCCGGCGCCATGATGGTGTTGCGTGGCTGGAAAAACGCCCATTTGCGATTGTTGATGCGGACCTTGGCGGTATCGATCGCATCGCCAAACACCGATCGCGTCAGCGCGGCCTCGGCATCGGTGAGCGCGCGCGAACTCAATTCCTGATCGGCGCCGCTGCGCTCTGGGTTCCCGCATCGACATTGATTTCGGTGCCACTGGCGAAAGTGAAGGTCAGCGTGACGGGCGTGCCCGGCTTGATCGCGGGGTTCATGCCGAACAGCATGGCATGACGTCCGCCAGGCTTGAATTCGACCTTGCCGCCCGCGGGAATATCGACCGGGCCGGTTGGCTTCATCGACGCCATGTTGCCGCTGGTCATCGATTCATGCAGCTCGGTTTTGGTATTCACCTCTGACGAGACCTGCAGCAGCTTATCGGCTTTTTCGCCGCCATAGACTTTGAAATAGGCGGCTGCCGGGGCGGTATCGACCGCGCCGAGCCGGATCCACACGTCGGTTACCTTCTGTACCGGCTCCCGCTTCTGGCAGGCGGGGAGCGACAGCAGGGCGGTGGCGATCAAAAGGGCTTTGCGCATGGCGCTAGAATAGGCTCACCGCCCGGTTGCAGCAAGATTTTCGCTTCCTATATCCGCTCCGTAACGAAAGACCGGATGCCTCTCGGGGGTCCATAAGACAAGGTAAAATACTGACATGGCTAAAGTTATCGGGATCGACCTGGGCACGACGAACAGCTGCGTTGCCGTGATGGAAGGTGGCAAGCCCAAGGTCATCGAGAATTCGGAAGGCGCGCGCACCACGCCGTCGATCGTCGCCTTCGCCAAGGACGGCGAGCGGCTGGTCGGCCAGCCTGCCAAGCGCCAGGCCGTAACCAACGGCGACAACACGATTTTCGCGGTGAAGCGTCTTATCGGCCGCCGCTTCGACGACCCGGTGACCAAGAAGGATACCGAGCTGGTCCCGTATCACATCGTCAAGGGCAAGAATGGCGATGCATGGGTTCAGGCCGGCGGCCAGGATTACTCGCCGTCGCAGATCAGCGCCTTCACGCTCCAGAAAATGAAGGAAACCGCCGAAAGCTATCTCGGCGAAACGGTGACCCAGGCGGTCATCACCGTGCCCGCATATTTCAACGACGCACAGCGCCAGGCGACCAAGGACGCCGGCCAGATCGCGGGTCTCGAAGTGCTGCGCATCATCAACGAGCCGACCGCGGCGGCGCTGGCCTACGGCCTCGAAAAGCAGGACGGCAAGACGATCGCGGTCTATGACCTTGGCGGCGGCACCTTCGACGTCTCGATCCTCGAGATCGGCGACGGCGTGTTCGAAGTGAAGTCGACCAATGGCGACACCTTCCTCGGCGGTGAAGATTTTGACGCCAAGCTGGTCGAGTATCTCGCCGAAGGCTTTAAGAAGGACGAGGGCATTGACCTGACCAAGGACAAGCTCGCGCTCCAGCGGCTGAAGGAAGCCGCCGAAAAAGCCAAGATCGAGCTGTCGTCGGCCGCTTCGACCGAGGTCAATCTGCCGTTCATCACCGCCGACGCCAACGGGCCGAAGCATCTGGTCAAGTCGATCAGCCGCGCCGATCTCGAAAAGCTGGTGCAGCCGCTCATAGACCGCACGATCGAGCCGATGAAGAAGGCGCTGGTGGATGCGGGCCTCAAGGCGGGTGACGTGTCCGAAGTCGTCCTCGTCGGCGGCATGACCCGCATGCCCAAGGTGCGTGACGCAGTGAAGGCGTTCTTCGGCAAGGAACCGCACACCGGCGTGAACCCGGACGAAGTCGTCGCGATGGGCGCGGCAATCCAGGCGGGCGTGCTGCAGGGCGACGTCAAGGACGTGTTGCTGCTCGACGTGACCCCGTTGTCGCTGGGGATTGAGACGCTGGGTGGCGTGTTCACCCGGATGATCGACCGCAACACGACGATCCCGACCAAGAAGTCGCAGGTCTACTCGACGGCTGATGACAATCAGAACGCCGTGACGATCCGCGTCTTCCAGGGTGAGCGCGAAATGGCGCAGGACAACAAGATGCTCGGTCAGTTCGACCTGATGGGCATTCCGCCGGCCCCGCGCGGTGTCCCGCAGATCGAGGTCACGTTCGATATCGACGCCAATGGCATCGTCAACGTCAGTGCCAAGGACAAGGGCACCGGCAAGGAACAGCAGATCAAGATCACCGCTTCGGGCGGCATGTCCGATGCCGATATCGAACAGGCCATCCGCGATGCGGAACAGTTTGCGGAAGAAGACAAGAAGCGCCGCGAAGCTGCTGAATCCAAAAACAATGCCGAGAGCCTGATCCATTCGACCGAGCGGCAGCTGGCCGATCATGGCGACAAGGTGGACGAAGCCCTGAAATCGGAAATTGAAGCGGCGATCGCCGAGGCGAAGACCGCGGTCGAGGGTGGCGATGTCACCGCGATGCAGGACAAGACGACCGCGCTGACCCAGGTCGCGATGAAGCTGGGCCAGGCCATTTACGAGAAGGAGCAGGCCGCGAATGCCTCGCCCGAAGCCGGTGCCGCCGAGGGCAGCGCGGGTGGCGAAGAGGTGGTCGATGCCGAGTTCTCGGAAGTCGACGACAACGCCAAGGCGTAATCTCTCTTCGTGGAGAGGGCCGGAGCAGATGAGATTGGCACTTGTGAATCGTGTGAATCCCGCTGGCCGGCCCTCTCCCGATTTTGAGAGCGGGGGCTTTCAGTGACCGATATCGATTATTACGAGCTGCTCGAGGTCGAGCGGACCGCCGATCCGGCGACGCTCAAATCCTCGTACCGCAAGCTCGCGATGAAGTATCACCCGGACAAAAATCCGGGGTGCAGCGATAGCGAGGCGCGCTTCAAGGCGATTTCCGAAGCCTATGGGTGCCTCAGCGACCCGGAGAAGCGCGCGCAGTACGACCGTTACGGCAAGGCGGCGTTCCAGAACGGCGGCGGCGGTGCTCAGGATTTCGGCGCGTTTTCGGATATTTTCGAAAGTGTCTTCGGCGAATTCATGGGTGGTCAACGGCGTCAGGCCGGGCCGCGGCGCGGCGCGGACCTGCGCTACGATCTCGAGATCAGCCTCGACGAGGCTTATCACGGCAAGAGCGAGGAGATCGTCATCGATGTCTCCGCGACTTGCGCGCCATGCGGCGGCTCGGGCGCCAAGCCCGGCACATCGGCAAAAACCTGCCATACGTGCGGCGGCCACGGCCAGGTCCGCGCGCAGCAGGGCTTTTTCGTCGTCGAGCGCACGTGCCCTTCCTGCCATGGCGCGGGGCAGGTCATCGCCGATCCATGCCATGCCTGCCACGGCGCGGGTCGCGTCGATCAGGAGCAGCGCCTCGACGTGGTCATCCCGCCGGGCGTTGACGAAGGGACGCGCATCCGCCTGTCGGGCAAGGGTGAGGCGGGCGCGCGCGGGGCGCCGTCGGGCGACCTGTACATCTTCATCCATGTCAGACGGCACGCGCTGTTCGAGCGTGAAGGTTCGACGCTGTTCTGCCGCGCGCCGGTGAGTTTTACCGTCGCAGCGCTCGGCGGTGAGATCGAAATTCCCGGCCTCGACGGCGAAATGCACAGCATCAAGGTTCCGGCAGGCATCCAGTCGGGCAAGCAGCTGCGTCAGCGCGCCGCGGGCATGCCCGTGCTCAACAGCCGCGGGCATGGCGATATGGTCGTGCAGATCGACGTCGAGACGCCGACTAAATTGTCGGCCAAGCAGCGTGAACTC
>DATJIN010000010.1:0-16539 GCA_035493275.1 Sphingomonas sp.
ATGAATTGCGCACCCCGCTGGCGGCAATTCGCGGGTTCGTGGAAACGCTTGCCGACGACGAAGCCGGCGGCGATCCCAAGGTTCGCCACCGCTTCCTGAAAGTGATGAACGACGAAGCACGGCGGATGGAGCGGCTGATCGAGGAATTACTCTCGCTCAGCCGGATCGAAGCCGACCGTTTCGTGCTGCCGGAAACCCGCATCAAGCTGGCCGAACTGCTCCGCGAAGTTGGGGGAGAAACGGTCAGCAAGGACGGTCATTCCTTTGCCGCGCTCGACCTGCAAATCGAAGCCGAGCCCAAGGTGCGCGGCGACCGCGCACAATTGCGCCAGGTGCTGCACAACCTGATCGACAATGCCCGGCGCTACGGCGATCCAGACGCGCCGGTGACCGCGCGGCTATGGACCGATCGCGATACGGCGATGCTCAGTGTGACCGATCGCGGGCCGGGGATTTCGGCCCAGCATCTGCCGCGGCTGACCGAGCGATTCTACCGCGTCGATGCTGCGCGCAGCCGCGCCTCGGGCGGGACCGGGCTCGGCCTCGCCATCGTCAAGCACATCATCGACCGGCATCGCGGCCAGATCGATATTCGTAGCGAACTGGGCACGGGCACGACCGTGACGATCGAATTGCCGGTCGCCCGGTAAGCTGTCATCGAACCGTCACGCGAATGACGCAAAGGCGCTGACAAATGGCCTCCCAAATCCGTAGCATGCCGCAGGGCATCCAAGACGAAATCGGCGAACTGCGCGTGTTGATCGCCGAAATGGGCGGTCGCGCCGAACACGCTATTGCGGGGGCCGTCGCGGCCCTGACACGGGGCGACGAGGCGGGCGCAAAGCAGATCGTCGCCGATGACGCGGTGGTCGACAGCATGGCGGCGAAGGTCGAACGGCTTGCGGTCGCGATCATCGGCCAGGGCGTGCTCCAGGAAAGCGATTTGCGCGATGTCGTTGCGGCGCTGAAAATGGCGGGCGTGGTCGAACGTATCGCCGATTATGCCAAGAATATCGCCAAGCGCGTTCCGCAGATCCGCAACGACCGCAAGATCGAGGCGGTCAGCGTACTGCCGGCGATGGCGGAAGCGGCGATGGCGATGGTGCGCGACGCGCTCGACGCGTTTGCCGCGCGCGATCCGGCCAAGGCAGTTGCGGTGACGCGGCGTGACCGCCAGGTCGACGATTTCTACGACGCGATCTTTCGCGCGCTCGTCACGCACATGATGGAGAATCCGCCGACGATCGGCGCAGCGGCGCAATTGCTGTTCGTGGCGAAGAATCTCGAACGCATCGGCGACCACGCGACCAACATCGCGGAAATGGTCTATTTCGCGGCAACGGGGGATCAGATGGCGGAACGCGAACGCGGCGCGGGCGAAATCGGATGAGCGTCCCCGCAGTCCTGCTGGTCGAGGACGATGCCTCGCTCGCCGAATTGCTGGTCTATCATCTCGAGCGTGCAGGCTATGCGGTGACGCATACGATCGACGGCGAGGAAGCGTTGCTGCTCGCGCGCGAACACACGCCCGATCTCGTCTTGCTCGACTGGATGATCCCCAATCTGTCTGGCATCGAGGTCTGCCGACAGCTGCGGCGCAGCCAGACCACCGCCAATGTTCCGATCATCATGCTAACCGCGCGCGGCGAGGAGGACGACCGGGTGCGCGGGCTGGAAACGGGCGCCGACGATTACATCACCAAGCCGTTTTCGCCCCGCGAGCTCGTCGCCCGCGTTTCGGCCGTGCTGCGTCGGGTCCGTCCGGCACTTGCTGGCGAGCTGCTGCGCTATGCCGATATCGAGATGGACACCTCCGCGCACAAAGTACGGCGCGGCGGCCAGCCGATCGCGCTGGGACCAACCGAATTCCGCCTGCTGCGCCACCTGCTCGAGCATCCGGGCATGGTCTTCTCACGCGAAAGGCTGCTCGACGCCGTCTGGGGCCGCGACAGCGATATCGAAGCGCGCACCGTCGACGTCCACATCCGCCGCCTGCGCGTCGCGATCAACGAGGGGGACAAGGCGGACATCGTCCGCACCGTCCGCTCGGCGGGTTACGCGCTCGACGCCGAAGGCGCTTGAGGCAAAACGTTTCGATTCCGCAATCAGCCGTGCAACCCTGACGCCAGTCGGGTGTTTCTTTCCCGAGCCGCAGCCCTCTTTCGCGGCCTTAAAGTGGAGAGAAACCATGAAGAAGATGGCCCTGCTAGCCGCGCTGATGCTCGGCAGCGCCGCGGTTGCTCAGACAACCGACCAGACCACGACGACCACCACCACGACCACGGCGCCTGCCGCAGATCCCGCGATGCCCGCGGCGACCACGACCACCGAGCAGACCACGACGACGACCACCACGCCCGACATGGCGGCGCCAGCACCGGAACCGGCCACGGCGCCGATGACGACCATGACGACAACGCCGGGCAACATGACGCCGCCGCCGGCCTCGACCGGCGACTATCCGCGCTGCTCGCGCACGATCACCGACCACTGCAAGCAGTCGAGCGCGCGCGAATCGGACTATAAGGGCGGCCCGGCCAAACACCGCCGCCGTTGACGTTTACGTCAACCGCATGACAAGGGCGTCCGGTCTTTGGGCCGGGCGCCCTTTTCTTTTGTCACGGAGATTCGCATGACCATCAGTTTCAAAGACCGCGTCGCCATCGTCACCGGTGCGGGCGGCGGACTCGGTCGCGCCTACGCGCTCGAACTGGCGCGCCGCGGCGCCAAAGTGGTGGTCAATGATCTGGGCGGATCGCGCGACGGCACGGGTACCTCGGACGCGGCAGCGCAGGTGGTCGAGGAGATCCGCGCGGCGGGCGGCACGGCGATGGCCAATGGCGGCAGCGTGACCGAGTACGAGCAGATGGTCGAGATGGTCGAGCGGGCTAAAGCGGAATGGGGCTCGGTCGACATCCTGATCAACAATGCCGGCATTCTGCGCGACAAGACTTTCGCCAAGATGGACCCGGCCGATTTCGAACTGGTCGTCAAAGTCCATTTGATAGGCAGCGCAAACGCAACCAAGGCGGTATGGGAGACGATGCGCGAACAGGCCTATGGGCGCATTCTGATGACCGCATCGTCCACCGGGCTTTACGGGAATTTCGGCCAGACCAATTATGGTGCGGCCAAGCTCGGCCTCGCCGGCTTCACCAAGTCGCTTTATCTCGAGGGCGCGAAGTACAACATCCGGGTCAACACGCTGGCGCCGACCGCCGGCACGCGGATGACCGAGGACTTGTTTCCGCCTGAGGCTTTCAAGCTGTTCGCGCCCGAAAATGTGGTTCCCGCCGCGCTGTTCCTGGTCAGCGAGGACGCGCCATCCAACGCCATCGTCGGCGCGGGCGCCGGCGTGGTCGCCGCGGCTTATGTCACGCTGACGCCGGGTGTCGCTTTGGCCGAGGACCAGCGCACCCCCGAAGGTGTCGCCGCCGCGTGGAGCCAGATCACCTCGCGCGACGGCGAGGTCGTGCCAGCCTCGGGATCGGAACAGGGCGCCATGGCGCTGAAAGCACTCCAAGCGGCCGGCTTGGCAAGCGCGTCCGGAACCCGCGGCTAACTAGCGGCGATCGAACTTGCGGTCCCGCGCGAGGATCGCGAGTTCGGTGCGCGAGCCGATGTCCAGCTTCTGGTAAAGATTGTGAAGATGCATCTTCACAGTGCCTTCACTGACGCCCAGTTCGTGCGCGATTTCCTTATTGCGGCGACCGATCGCGACGAGGCGCGCGACGTCGTTTTCGCGCGCAGTGAGCGGAGGACCGGCCGGGAGCGCGGCCCCGAGATGCGCAATCACCTGTTCCATCGCCGATTTGTCGAACCACGGTTCGCCGGACAGCGCGTCGCGCACCGCGCGCAGCAGCATGTCGCCCGCTGCATCCTTGAGCACCAGCCCATCCGCACCCAGCTTGAATGCCTCGTCCAGCAGTTCTGGGTCGACCCCGGCGGTGAGCAATACGATCAATGTGTCCCACCCCTCGGTCCGCGCTTGGCGGAGGATATCCACACCGCTCGGCCCCGGCATGTTAATGTCCAGCACGGCGACCATGGGGTTCAATGACTTGATCGCGTGAAGTGCAGCATCACCGTCATTGACCTGCGCGACAACATCGAACTCCGTCCCGGCGAACAGGCTGGTTATGCCATCACGCATCAAGGGGTGGTCATCGGCAACGAGAACGGTGGTGCGGGTCATGCAGCTTCCTTGCGCGGGATACGGATACGGATGCGGGTGTCGCCGGGTCGGGATTCGAGATCGAGTGCGCCGCCCAAGGCGCGTGCACGTTCGCGTAATGAGCGCGGGCCGAACCCACGGCGGGTCAGTTCTTCGTCGTTCCAACGACCCGCCTCGGCGAAGCCGCTGCCGTCATCGGCGATGGCCAGTTCGATCGCGCCATCGCGGCGCGTGACGATCGCCTCAACCCGTTTTGCGGCGCCGTGGCGGACGGCGTTGGCGACACCTTCGCGCATCAGCCGCGTCAGGTCGAACATCAGGCTGCCCGGCGCGCGCAGATCCGCAGGGGTCACCGTTGCCTGGACCTCGATGCCCCAATGACGTCCGAGGCGTCTGGCGAGCGCCGTCAACTCGTCGGCGATGACCAGACCCGGGCCGCGCATCGGTCGCAGGGCGCCGACCAGGCCTCGCAGTTCGCGTTGTTCGTCGATCAAGGCCGCCCGCAATGTGGCCAGCCGAGTGCGCCCGGTTTCCGACAGCTCTTCCTCGCGCTCGAGCGCGCCCAGTTGCAGTGCCGACCCGGCCAGGAATTGCAGGACGCCATCATGCAGATCGCGCGCGAGACGTACGCGCTCTTCCCCCGCCACCGACGCGCGGCGAACCTGCTGCACCCGCCAACGTTCGATGAGCACCGACGCCTGCGCCGCGATTGTCGCGCCGATCTGCAAATTTTCGGACGCCGGTTCCTCGTGATCGAACACGAACAGCCAGCCGTCGAATTCGGCCGCCAGCACGCGCATTGCCAGCGCACGGTCGAAATTGAGCTGGTCCGCGAGCGCCGGAACGATCGGCGACCGCGGTCCGGCAACGATGCGATCGTCATGCCGGTAAAGCGTCCACCCCCGGCGGTCGCTGAGAAACACTGGGTCCTCGGACGGCCAGGCGACGAGATCGCCAATCGTCATTTCGGGATCGAAAGAGCGTCGGGCGCCGTCCTGATCTTCCAGCCACAAGCGCGGCTCGTCCCCCTGAGACCAGAGCAAAGCGCCGCGTTCAGCACCGAACACACGCAGCGCATGATCGATCGCCGCCGCCACAGGCGGCTCGTCGCTCGCTTCGTCGACCGCCGGATAGGACAGCCGACTGAGCTCGGCGAGAACGCGTTCAACGTGGCGCCCGAACGCCCACAACAGGGTCGCGATCACCACGACGTTACCGCTGCGCAGGATGAAGCGCATCAGCGGCATAGTGTTGCCTTCCGCCTTGATGGCGGCTGCAATACCAGTCGGTAGATAGGCCGCCAGCACGATCACCGTCATGATGACTGTGCCACGCGATCCCCATTGCACCGTCGCCGCAATGATCAGGAACATCATTGGCGTGAAGAACGGCGTGTCCGCGCCGCCACTGGTCGAGTACAGCAGCGCGATGGCGACGGCGAAATCGACCGCCTGCAACACCAGTGGATAGCTCAAAACGCGGACCGCGAACCCGCGCCGCTGGAGCAGGAGCAGGACAATGACGGTGTAAACGAGATAGCCCAGGATCAGCCCGCGCACTGGCTCACCGGCCATGCCCGGAAAACTCGTAAAAGCGAGGAACACGGCCAGCAGAACGCGAGCAAAGGCGATAACCCGTGCGCTCCGCGTCGAAAGCAGGCTGTCGATATCCATCGGCGGCAACCTTAGCTCGCGCACCGCGCCGTGCAATCGCGGTGTCTTTGCCCGCGGATCATCGGAACGCCACAATAGCGCGTTAGCGTATTGCAACACTAATACACCTGTGACATGATGCCAGTAACAGGAGAGCATGATGTATAGCGAACAGGATATCGAAAATGCGGTGGCCGCGGGGGCGATGACGCCGGCGACGGCGGCCGCATTGCGAGCGCATGTCGAGGCATCCCGGGCGACGCCGGCGGTCGACGAAGAGAATTTCCGGCTGCTGACCGGCTTCAACGACATTTTCGTGACCATCGCGGCGGTCATCCTGCTCTTTGCAGTCGCATGGATTGGCTACACCATCCCGCCGCATCTCGAAGACAAGGGCCCGACACCGTTCATGGGCGCGTTCGTCGCGGTAACGGCTTGGCTACTCGCCGAATATTTCACGCGGCAGCGACGCATGGCGCTGCCGAGCATCATCCTGCTGTTGGCCTTTTCGGGCGGGGTGTTCGCGGCCACGATGACGCTTGGCGGGCTGATTGTCGGTGAAGAGCAGTTTGGCAATTCGGTCGCGCCAATTGCCTGGCTTAGCTCGGGTTCGGCCCTCGTCGCGGGCATCGCCACGTGGCTCCACTGGCGGCGGTTTATGGTGCCGATCACGGTGGCCGCGGGTGCCTCCATCGCCTCCTCGGCTGTGATCGCGATCATCCTGGCAGCGGTCGGCGGCGAGCATCCGCCGCAAAACCTGGTAATGGCGCTGACGCTTGCCGCTGGGATCGCGGTGTTCATCTTGGCGATGCGCTGGGACGGCAGCGACCGCGCGCGCCAGACGCGCCGCAGCGACGTAGCCTTCTGGCTGCACTTGCTGGCCGCGCCGATGATCGCGCATCCGATCTTCTTTCTGTTGGGTGTCACCAGCGGACAGGAAATTTCGTTGGGCGCTGGCCTGCTCGTACTGGCGATCTATGTGGCCTTCGGCATCGTCGCGCTGGCGATCGACCGCCGCGCCTTGCTGGTCTCGGCGCTGGCTTATGTCCTGTACGCGCTGACCCAGCTGTTCCGCCAGTTCGGCGCCGTCGAGCTCAACGTCGCGCTGACTGCGTTCCTTATCGGATCGGCATTGCTGCTGCTGTCGGCCTTCTGGGCGCAAACGCGGCGGACGGTGGTTGAACAACTGCCCGGCGGGTTGCGCGAACGCTTGCCGATCGTAGGACGCCCTGCCGTCGTCTAGTTTTCTACGAGCTTCATCAGTCGGCGCTCGATGGGCGCGAGCACCGGCGCAAGGTCGTGGCCGCGTTTCAGGATCGCACCCGCTTCACCGACCAAGGTCCATTGACCCTGTTTCAACCTCAGCGACGGCCGCTTTTCGATGCGGACTTCGGGACGCTCGGCAGCGCGGCGAAAGGCGCTGAAAACGGCCGCATCCTTGTCGAACGTGATCGCGTAATCGCGCCAGTGTCCCGCCGCGACCATCCGCCCATACAGCCCGAGGATGCGTTCCAGCTCCAATCGCTCAAACCCGACCTGCGTCCCCGGTTGCGGGAACGGCATAACGATACCCATCAGGCGGACTTCGCCTTTTCGTCGAGGAGATCGGACAGGCGAGCGCGCAATTGCTCGACCTCGCATTTCAGAAGTTCGAGCTGCTGCGTCGCAGGATCGAAGCGTTCGCCGCAAGGGGTTCCGTAAGGCACGAACGGCTTCTCATATTCCGTCGCCTCGACCAGCGTTGAGCGTGCCGGAATGCCGACCATCGTCGCACCTTCGGGCACTTCGCGGGTGACCACCGAATTGGCGCCGATGCGCGCGCGGTCACCCACCTTGATCGGCCCGAGCACCTGCGCGCCCGAACCAATAATCACACCATTGCCGATCGTCGGATGTCGCTTGCCGGGGACGCCCGCCGCCGGATCGGTCCCACCCAGCGTGACGCACTGATAGATCGTCACGTTGTCGCCGATCTCGGCCGTTTCCCCGATCACCGTGAAGCCGTGATCGATGAAGAAATTGCGACCAATCCGCGCCCCTGGATGAATGTCGATCGCGGTCAGGGCGCGGCCAATATGATTGATCAACCGCGCCAGCCAGTAAAGTTCAGCCCGGTACAGCGCGTGCGCAAGACGGTGGAAGGCCAAGGCCCAGGCGCCCGGATATAGCAGGACTTCGTAGCGCGTCCGGGCCGCCGGATCGCGGGCCTTGACGGAATCGATATAGGAGATGAGCCCCATGCAACAGATTATCTAGGCGCGAACCGGCTATAATCCAACCTCACTTGCGTTAAGGGACCATGGTGTATGTCGATCCCGCCACGCTTGAAGCCGCCCTGCCCTATCTCGCAGTCGGTTTTGGGGCGCAGTTGATCGACGGCGCGCTGGGCATGGCGTTCGGGCTGATTTCCAACACCCTACTGGTCAGCATCCTGGGCATGGCGCCGGCGCAAGCCTCCGCCCGGGTGCATCTGGCCGAAGTGTTCACAACAGCGGCGTCCGGGATCAGCCATACACTGCACGGAAACGTCGACTGGCGCTTGTTCAGCCGCCTGATCATTCCGGGCGTGATTGGCGGCGTGCTCGGCGCTTATGCGCTGTCCAATATTGATGCGAGCGTCAGCCGCCCGTTCGTCATGGCCTATCTGACGCTGACCGGTCTCTACCTGCTCTGGCGCGGCTGGCGCTTCGGGCATGAAACGCGCCGGCCGAAAGTCGTCGTTCCGCTCGCGCTGGCGGGCGGTTTCCTGGATGCGGCGGGCGGCGGTGGCTGGGGTCCGGTTGTCACGTCCAACCTGCTGCTGCAGGGCACTGATCCGCGCAAAACCGTGGGTACGGTCAACACCGTCGAGTTCTTTCTGACGATTGTCGTATCGGCGACCTTCATCATCAATCTCGGGTGGACGGCGTTCACATTAGCGACGCTGGGGTTGATCGCGGGCGGGATCCTGGCCGCACCTTTCGGCGCTTACCTCGCGCGGCGCGTGCCGGCGCGAGCATTGCTGCTCATCGTCGGCATGGTCCTGACGCTGACCAGTGCATTCAGTCTGTGGAAGGCGCTCGCCTAATCCATGTGCTTGAGGCCGACGCGGAGGTAATCCCAGCCGGTCAGCAACGTGAGAGCCGCCGCCGCCCACAGGCAGGCAACGCTCGCATAATGGAGCATCGGCCAATCGGGCAGCGCACCCGCGAGGATCAGCCCGCCGAGCGAAACCATCTGGAAAGTCGTCTTCCACTTGGCCAGCCAGCTAACGGGCACCGACACACGCAACCCCGCAAGGAATTCCCGAAGGCCCGACACCGCGATCTCGCGTAGCAGGATCACCAGCGCCGCAATCAGGTTCACGCCCTGAATCGATGCCGCTTCGTGTCGCGTGCCGACGAGCATTAGAATCACCGCGGCGACCATGATTTTGTCAGCGATGGGATCCAAGAACTGGCCGAGCTTGCTGACCGCGCCCTGAGCGCGCGCGAGATAGCCGTCGAAATAATCGGTGACGCCCATCAGGCAGTACAGCACGAATCCGAGCGCGTAGCCGGTGGGCCACGGCCACCAAAGCAAGGCGACGAGGATCGGAACCGTAACGATCCGGGACAATGTGAGCAGGTTGGGCAGCGTCAGCACGAACGACCTGCTAGACCGTTTGGCTTGGCGGGAAAAGGCGACTAGAGCACCCCCCGATGAAGGCGTCGCGCCGCACATGATGCAAAACAGCATCCACCTGTTGCGGTCGCGGCGGTTCCTGCCGCTGTTCGCGACGCAGTTGCTCGGCGCATTCAACGACAGCCTGTACAAGCAGGCGGTCGTCCTGTTCGTCACCTACCAGCTTTATTCCGACGCCGCGCGCGAGGCACAATTCTCCGCCATCGCGCAGGCGCTGTTCATCCTGCCTTTCTTTGCCCTGTCGGCGCTCGCCGGGCAGTTGGCCGACCATCAGGACAAGGCGCGCGTGATCCGCGCGGTCAAGACCGCCGAAATTGCGATCATGGCGATCGGTGCGGTGGGGCTGTTCACGCAGAACGTCGGGATCATGCTGGCCGCGGTCTTCGGCATGGGGGTGCACTCGACCTTTTTCGGACCGATCAAATACGCGATCCTGCCGCAGCATCTGCAGCATGACGAGGTGCTCGGCGGCACGGGGCTGGTCGAGGCAGGGACATATCTTGCGATCCTCGGCGGTACCATCTTGGCCGGGTTCGTCGCGGATACGCCGCACAAGGCGGCCGTTGCGGTGATCGCCATCGCCCTGATCGGCTGGTTCAGCGGCCGGCAAGTCCCCGCGGCGCCGCCCGCCGCCGACCCCGAACCGCTCGACTGGCATGTCTTTCGCGCGTCCGTTCGCCTCGTCTCGGGGACGATGCATATCCGTCACCTCTTCCTGGCGATCCTGTCGATCAGCTTCTTCTGGACCATCGGCGCGGTGATCATCATCGCCTTCCCGCCACTCGTGAAAAACATCCTCGGCGCCAACGAAGCGGTGGCGAGCATGTTCATCGCCATTTTCTCCGTCGGCATCGCTATCGGTTCGGTAGCGATCAACCGTCTTCTCAAAAGCGAGGTTTCCGCTCGGTTTGCGCCCGCATCAGTGCTGGCGATGGGCGTGTTCGTCTTGCTGCTGCGGCATGTCGCTCTGCAATGGGACAAGCACGGGGTCGCCGAACTGACCAACCTGCCCGATTTCCTGCACCATCCGCTTGCCGCGCTGATGATCATCGCGCTGCTCGGCGTGGCGATCGCCGGCGGAATGTTCGTGGTGCCGCTTTATGCGTTCCTGACGACGACCGTGCCCAAGGCGGAAACCGCGCGTGTCGTGGCGGCGAACAATATCGTCAATTCCGGCGCGATGGTGGTGGGCGCGGCGCTGGCCTACGGTCTGACCGCGATGGGGATTGCCTCGACCGGCCAGCTCATCCTTGTTTCTGTGATGTGCGTCATGTCCGCCTGGCTCGCGTGGAAACTGCACGCGGCCTGCCCGAACGGCGATTGCTACTAGGAAAGCATTCCGTAAAAGGCGAGGAAGCCCGCGGTGAACGTCATCGCGAAGAGCTGCAAATCGCCCAGCGGGCGCTGCGCGAGGGGGTTGACGGGACGCGGCAGGCGTTGGCGAAACGGGTGCCGCGCGGCTTCGTTGGTGAGGACCAGTCTGCGTGTCATAGGCAGATGTTAACGCGCCATTAGGGAAATGGCTCAATCAAAAGAGAGTTAACGCGCGACCCGTTTCGGGACGTCCCGAAATCGAACGATCGGGTTGCTTGCCAGTAACTTAGGCAGCGCGTTCGAACACCGCAGCGATGCCCTGACCGCCGCCGATGCACATGGTTTCCAGGCCATAGCGACTGCCGCGCCGGCCCATCTCGCCCAGCATCGTCGCGAGGATCCGTCCACCGGTCGCGCCGATTGGATGGCCGAGGCTGATGCCCGAGCCATTGGGGTTGAGGCGTTCGTCGTCGGGAGAAAGACCCCAGCCCTTGAGTACCGCCAGCACCTGCGGTGCGAAGGCTTCGTTCAGTTCGATCAGGTCGATATCCCGCCAGCCGAGGCCATTGCGCGCAAATAGGCGTTCGACCGCAGGAACCGGACCAATGCCCATGCGGCTCGGGTCGCAACCCGCCGCAGCCCAGCTGTGGAACCAGGCCACCGGCTCCAGGCCCAGTTCGCCGAGCTTTTCTTCAGCCACGACGAGGCACGCTGCGGCGCCATCATTCTGCTGGCTGGCATTGCCTGCGGTGACGATCCCGCCCTCGATCGGCTTGAGCTTGCCGAGCGTCTCCATCGACGCGTCGGCGCGAAAGCCTTCGTCACGGGTCATGACCACCGGATCGCCGCGTTTTTGCGAGATGGTCACCGGGACAGTCTCAATATCGAATTTGCCGGTCTCCCAGGCGGCGGCGGCCCGCTGATGCGAGCGGACGGCATAGGCGTCGGCATCGTCGCGCGAGATGCCATAATCTTTGGCGAGGTTTTCGGCGGTCTCGATCATCCCCGAAATGACACCGAAACGTTCGATCGGCTGCGACATCAGCCGTCCGCGCGAGAGGCGGTCATGCAGCGTGACGTTGCCCATGCGCTTTCCGTCGCGCACGTCGAGCGTGTAGTGCTCGACGTTCGACATGCTCTCGACGCCACCAGCAACGACCACGTCCGCGGCACCGGTTTGCACCATCATCGCCGCGTCGATCACTGCCTGCAGGCCGGAGCCACACCGACGGTCGAGCTGATAGCCCGCGACGCTCAGCGGAAAGCCCGCCGCCAACGCTGCCCAGCGGCCGATCGCCGGCGCCTCGCCATTGCCATAACCTTGTGCGAACACGACGTCCTCGATCCGCTCCGGATCGACGCCGGAGCGTGCCACGAGCGCTTCCAGGACGATCTTGGCCAGCTCTCCCGCAGTCAGGCTGGCCAGCGCACCGCCGAACTTCCCGACCGGCGTCCGGATCGGCGAGACGATGGCGGCGCGGCGAAGGTTCATGGGCTCATCCTCACGAGCATGTCAGTTGTCAGCCATCCGAAGTGATAGTTTGCCAGAAACACAAGCATGAAGATCGCGGAGAGCGCCGTCGCGCGGAGGGCGACGCGTGCAAAGCTGAAGGCGTGCGGTGCGCTATCTGCCTGTCCGGGGATTTTGGCGACACCTGCCTCGTCGGCGGTTTTGACGCCAAAGGGCAACACCAGAAACGCGCTAAGCACCCAGAACAGCGTATAGATCGCCACCATCGACTGCCAGCGCATCAGTCTAAGCCTCGATTACCAGCACATCGACCACGGGCTTCTTGCCCGTCCAGCGTACCGCGCAACGCCGTACCGCGAGGCGCACGGCCTCGGGCAGCTTATCGAGCGATTTGGCGTCACGCACCGCCTTGGTGGCATCGTCGGCGGCTTCCTCAAGGAAGGCCTCGCGGTCTTCCTCCACGGGAACACCCTGCGTCTTGATCACCGGATCGCCAATCAGGCGTTTGCCTTGCAATGCGATCGCTACCGAGATCTGCCCGAAGGCGGCAATGCGGCGGCGCTCGTTGATCGTCGCGCCATCGGCCGGAAGGATGACATCGCCGTCCAGGATCAGGCGGCCAGTCCCCTCATTGCCGACGATCTTCGGGCCATTAGGGGCGAGACGGACGACGTCCCCGTTCGATTGAACGATCGCCTGTGGGATGCCCTCGGCCAAGCCGAAACGCGCCTGTTCGGCCATGTGCCGCCGCTCGCCATGCACCGGCACGAGAATCTCGGGCCGCAGCCAGCGGTACATCGCGGCGAGCTCGGGACGTCCCGGATGGCCCGAGACGTGCACATGCGCCTGCTTTTCGGTGACCATCGTTACGCCAGTTCGAGCGAGTGCATTCTGCACGCGCCCGATCGCGGTTTCGTTGCCGGGAATTTGCTTGGACGAAAAGATCACCGTGTCGCCGCTGTCGACCTTGATCGGGTGATCGCCGAACGCGATCCGCCCCAGCGCTGCGCGCGGCTCACCCTGCCCGCCCGTCGCGATGACGAGAATGTCGCGCGGCGGCATCTTTGCGGCGGTCTCGAAATCGACCAGCGGCGGCAAATCCTTGAGATAGCCATTTTGCTGCGCCGCCGTGAGCATCCGGTCGAGCGAGCGACCGGCGATACACAGCTTGCGATTGTTCGCCTTAGCCACTTGTCCCAGCGTCCGCATCCGGGCGAGGTTGGAGGCGAAGCTGGTCACGACGACGCGGCCCTTGGCGGCGGCGACGGCCTCCATCAGCCCGTCGCGGACACTGCCTTCGGTGCCGGATTCGCGGTCGTTGAACGCGTTGGTCGAATCGCAGACGAGCGCGAGGATGCCCTCATCACCCATCGCGGTCAGCGCGGCGGCATTGGCCGGCTCACCGAGCACCGGATCGGCGTCGAGCTTCCAGTCGCCGGTGTGGAACACGCGGCCGTGAGGCGTGTCGATCAGCACCGCATCCATGTCCGGGATCGAGTGCGCCAAACGCACCATCGTGCATTTGAACGGCGCAAGGTCGATCGTGCCGCCTTCGGGGATCACATGGATTTCGACATCGTCGACGCCTTCGCGGTCGAACTTGCCGCGGATCAGCGTCGCGGTGAACGCATTGGCGTAGAGCGGCACGCCGAGATCCTGGGCGAGGTACGGCAGCGCGCCGATATGATCTTCATGGCCGTGCGTCAGGACGATGCCGAGCAGATCGTCGGCACGGTCCTCGATGAATTTGAGATCGGGCAGCACCAGTTCGCAGCCCGGATATTCGGCTGGATTGGCAAAGGTGAGGCCGCAATCGACCATCAGCCATTTGCCCTGGCAGCCATAGAGATTGACATTCATGCCTATCTCGTCCGAGCCACCTAGGGCGAGGAAGATCAGCTCATTCTTGGGAGTTGTCATTGAAACTTTCTAGAAATTCTAAGGAATTTTCAGCGTGCTGAGCGGCGCCACAATAGCGCCAGGCCTTTCAGCGCAAGGTCGGAATCGACCGCGTCAAACAGATGCGAATGTTGTTGAAACACTGCGGCCAGCCCGCCCGTCGCCACCACTTTCACCGGGCGTCCGATCTGCGCTTTCATGCGCGCGATCAGCCCCTCGATCATCGCGACATAGCCCCAATAGATACCGATCAGCATCTGGGACTCGGTCGTCCGTCCAATCACATTATCGGTGTCGGGCGCCTCGATTGCAATGCGCGGCAGTTTCGCCGCCGCCGCGACCAGGGCGTCGAGCGACAGATTGAGCCCCGGCGCGATCACGCCGCCCTTGTACGCGCCGCGATAATCGACGTGGTCGATCGTCGTCGCGGTGCCGAAGCTTATGACGATCAGGTCGCCCTCATGCGCGGCGTGGGCGGCAATGGCGTTGCATGCCCGGTCGCTGCCTACCGCATGGGGCTCATCAACATCGAGCGCGATGCCGTATTCAAGCGGCGCCCGCCCGGCCACGGTCGCTGTGACACTAAAATACTTCTCCGCCAGCGTCTGCAGATTGTGCAGCGCGCGCGGCACGACGGTGGAAATCGCCACGGCCTTCACCGCGCTGCGGTCCAGCCCCTCGAGTTCGATCAGCCCGATCAGCCACACGGCATATTCATCGGCGGTGCGCCGCGCGTCGGTCGCGATGCGCCAGCGCGCGCGCGGCGTGCCGTCATCGTTGACCAGCGCGAACTTGATGTTGGTGTTTCCGGCTTCGATCGCGAGCAGCATATCCATCACACCTGAAAGACGTCGCCAGCATGTATGGCCCGCACCTCGCCCGACGGCAAACGCAGGCGCAACGCGCCCTCGACGGTGAGGCCATCGAATTTACCCGCGATGCGCTCGCCATCGGGCAGCGCGGCATCAAGGGCGGTGCCGATGGGATGCGCGGCGGCTTGCCACGCAGCGACCGTCACGGCGAACGGTTGGTGGCGCCAACGGGCAACGCTCGTCGCCATTTCGTCCGCCAAAGCACTGGCGAAATCCCGCGGGGAGATGAGTGCACCCAGCGTCGCTAGGTCGGTCGAAGGCCGGTCGGGTAGATCAGGATGGTTCACCAGGTTCACACCGGCGCCGATCACCACCCAGTCGCCGCTGCGTTCGAGCAGAACCCCTGCGATCTTTGCGCGGCCTGCCAGCACGTCATTGGGCCATTTGAGTGTCAGTCCCGGTGTGTAGCGGCTTAGCGCACCATGGATCGCGATCCCGGCAATCAGCGCCAGCGTCGCGGGCGGTGGCCCTCCACGTTCGACCGCGACCAATGTGCTGCCGTAGAAATTGCCATCCGGGGACCGCCACTCGCGGCCCAACCGTCCGCGCCCATCGGTCTGCCTTTCGGCAACCAGCCAGTCCCCGTCGCGCGCACTGCCGTTGGCGACACGCGCGAGCAGATCGGCGTTGGTCGAACCGGTCTCGGCGATGAAGTCGGTGGTCAGAGCAGGTTCGTCGCGGCGGCGGCGGTGACGCTGCCGAGCCAGGGAATCATGCCGTAGCCTATCACGATCACCAGTGCACACAGGGCGATGAGGAGGCCTTCCGCGCGGTCGGTCTTGCCAACCAGCACATCCGACGGCTCATCGAAATACATGATCTTGATGATCTTGAGGTAGTAGAAAGCACCGATCACGCTGGCCGCGATGCCGATCGCGGCGAGCGGCCATAGTCCCGCCGCGACCAGCGCGTCGAACACCACGAATTTGGCCCAGAAGCCGAACAGCGGCGGGATGCCGGCGAGGCTGAACATGAAGATCGCCAGGGCGGCGGCGAGGCCCTTGCGGCTTTGCGACAAGCCACCGAGGCTCGAGATGCTCTCGACGGCAAGCCCGTCCGCATCACGCATGTTGAGCACGACGAGGAAGCTGCCCAGCGTCATGACGACATAGACGGCCATATAGGTCAGCATCGCCGCTACGCCGTCACGCGTCCCCGCGCCCAGGCCGAGCAAGGCGAAGCCGATATTGTTGATCGACGAATAAGCCAGCAGCCGCTTGATATTGCCCTGCCCGATTGCCCCCGCCGCGCCGAGCACGATCGAGGCGAGGCCAGCGAAGATCACGATCTGGCGCCATTCGAGCACCGCAGGGCCCATTGCGCCCATCGCGATCCGCAACAGCATGGCGACCGCCGCGACCATTTGCGCGGTGGCGAACAGCGTCGTCACCGGCGTCGGCGCTCCTTCATACACATCGGGCGTCCACATGTGGAACGGCACGGCGGCGATCTTGAAAGCGATGCCCGCGAACACGAACACCAGCCCGAACACCT
>DATJIN010000011.1:0-4631 GCA_035493275.1 Sphingomonas sp.
CAGGACATGGCTCGCGCGTTCAGGCGGCGCCCTTGATGGCGTCGTCGCCAAGCGGCTGAATGAGGCGTACCAGCCCGGGGCGCGGGCGATGCTCAAGATCAAGAACTGGCGCGATGCGGATTGCGTTGTCGGAGGCTTCCGGGAAAAGGCCGACGGATCGGTCGCCTCGTTGCTGCTCGGCCTGTATGACGATGCAGGCAAGCTCAACCATGTCGGCTTCACCTCCGCGCTTGGGTATGTCGACCGGCACGCACTGGCCAAGGAACTGCACGAGATCACCGGCCAGCCCGGCTTTACCGGCGCGGCGCCCGGCGGGCCGAGCCGGTGGAACCGCGGGATCGAGAAGCCCTGGATTCCGCTGCAGCCCGAACGCGTGGCCGAAGTCCGCTACGATCACGCCGCGGGCGGCAAGTTTCGCCACGGCACGACGTTCGCACGCTGGCGGCCGGACAAACCGCCCCAAGGCTGTACGGCCGACCAGCTACGCGCCGAAGCGAGCCCCGAAGTCGTTGAAGCGGCGCTGCAAGGTGCCCCTTAAAGCCTTCATCACATGCCAAACGCGCCGTTAGGCCCGAAATGGCCGCCCAGAGGCGCGTGGACGCTTGACGAGCGGCGCTCTCGGGCACATCCAGCGTCACAGCGCACCGTTTCAGGTGCCGAACAGGGACTTTCCCCAGGGAGGAATTGATGGCCACGACCCCGACGAAGAAGCCGAACGCGCTCCAGCAGCCGATGACCCCGTCCGCCGAGCTCGAGGCGGTGATTGGCAAGGGCCAGGTGACCCGCGGCGAGATGGTTTCGAAGGTGTGGGACTACATCAAGAAGCACAATCTGCAGAACCCCGCGAACAAGCGCGAGATCCTGGCCGATGCCAACCTCAAAAAGGTGTTCGGTGTCGACAAATGCTCGATGTTCGAAATGAACAAGCACCTGTCGAAGCACGTCAAGTAAGCGCTTCGACACACTGAAGTTCGAGGGCGCGTTCAGCTATTGCCGAACGCGCCCTCAATTGCATTCATGGTCGCGGCATCCGTCTGATTGGACGTGTCGCTCGCGCCCCCCGCAATATCCGCCGCTTCCCAGCAGACGAACGCGGCAAAGGCCAGCGCCCACCAACGGTTGCCGAAGATGCGTTTCCCGGTGAATGGCCACATGGCGGCGAGTGTACGCCGCCCGGACTAACCAAGCGTTACTTTTTTAGCCCGCGCACGGCCGCCAGCGTGTTGGTGATGTGCGCCTCTGGCGCGCTGTTCGAATAGGCATAGGCGATCCGGCCACCCTTGCTGATGACATAGGACGTGCGGTTCGAGCGCGTGGACAGCTGCGGCAGCGTGACGTCGTACGCCTTGATCACTTCGGGCGTCGCGCTCGCCACGGCGAACTTGTTGCGGCACTCCTCGACCGAGAATTTGGCTAGCTTGTCGATGCTGTCGCCGGCCATGCCGATGACGGTTGCGCCGGCCTTGGCGAAATCGTCGGTCGCCTCGGCGAATTCATGCGCTTCGATCGTGCAGCCGGGCGTAAATGCGGCGGGGAAGAAATACAGCACCACCGGGCCACGCTTCAGCGCATCGCTCAATTTCAGCGGCGCGGTTTTGCCCGCCTTGGCGCTCATCGTCTGGAAATCGGGGGCTTTCGCGCCGACCGGCAACGACGCGGCGGCGGGCGCGGCAATCAGGGCAGCGAAGGTGAGGAGCGCGGTCTTCATGGTGAACTCTCCGGGTTTGGGCGCAACCTAGAACTTGCGCGCGGCCGCGCAAGGCACGACATTCATCGGCATGTTCGGCCCAAAGATCACCGCCGTGCTGGGCCCGACCAATACCGGCAAGACGCATCTGGCGGTCGAGCGGATGTGCGGCCATGCCTCTGGAATCATGGGTTTTCCGTTGCGCCTGCTGGCGCGCGAAATTTACGACCGCGTCGTCCAGATCAAGGGGCCGAAAGAGGTCGGGCTGCTGACCGGTGAGGAGCGGATCATGCCGGCGCACGCGCGCTGGCTGATCTGCACCGCGGAATCGATGCCGACCGATCGCGAAGCCGCGTTCGTCGGGCTGGACGAGGCGCAACTGGGCGTCGACCCCGAACGAGGGCACGTGTTTACGGATCGGCTCCTGCATGCGCGGGGACGCGAGGAAACGATGATCCTGGGGTCGGACAGCATTTCGGGGTTGGTCCGCAAGTTGGAGCCCGAGGCGGAGATCGTGCGCCGCCCGCGCTTTTCCACGCTGAGCTATGCGGGTGCGAAAAAGCTCTCCCGCCTGCCCAAGCGTTCAGCGATCGTCGCGTTCAGCGCGGAGGAAGTCTACGCCGTCGCCGAAATGCTGCGTCGTGCACGCGGCGGGGCGGCGGTGGTGATGGGCGCGCTCAGCCCCCGCACGCGTAACGCGCAGGTCGCGATGTTCCAGGCGGGTGAGGTCGATTACCTCGTCGCCACCGACGCCATCGGCATGGGCCTCAACATGGACGTGGCGCATGTCGCCTTCGCGGGTCTCACGAAGTTCGATGGCTGGCGCCGGCGGCGGCTGACGGTCGCCGAAATGGCGCAGATCGCCGGGCGCGCGGGGCGGCACCAGCGCGACGGGACGTTCGGCTCGCTGGGCGGCGAGGACGCGGCCAACGTCTTTCGGCCCGAAGAGGTCGAGGTGATCGAGGCTCACCGCATGCCGCGGGTGGAAACGCTTAACTGGCGTAACAGCGACCTCGATTTTGGCAGTGTCGCGGATCTGGTGGCGAGCCTCGAACGGGCGCCCGACCGGCCAGAATTGCGTTCGGCGCCGGAGGCGGTCGATCTGGCGGTGCTCAAGCGCCTCGCCGAGGACGATCTGGTCCGCGAACGGGCGCGCGGCGACAATCTGGTCGCGCGGTTGTGGGCGGCGGCGTCGCTGCCCGATTTCCGCAAGGCCGGGCCCGAACATCATTCGCGGCTGGTCCAGCGCGTGTTCCAGCATCTGACCGAGGGCGATGGGCGCATTCCGGCGCAATGGATCGCCGGAGAAATTGCGCGCCTCGACCGCGTCGATGGCGATATCGACACGATCGGCGGGCGCATCGCCGCCGCGCGCATCTGGGCCTATGCCGCGCAGCGCGCCGACTGGCTCGCCGATCCCGGACATTGGCAAGGTGTCACTGCGGCACTCGAGGAAAAATTGTCCGACGCGCTGCATGCGCGGCTGACCGAGCGGTTCGTCGACCGGCGAACCAGTGTGCTGATGAAGACGATCGGCCGCGATCTGGCGCTGCTCGATGTGCAACTGGGCGAAGATGGTGCCGTGACGGTCGAGGACCAATTGCTCGGGCATCTCAACGGCTTTGCGTTCCGCGTCGATGCGGCGGCACCGGCAAGCGACCGCAAGCAACTGCTCGCAGCGGCGGAGCGGACTCTAGGCAACGTGCGGGCGGCACGGGCGGCAGAGTTGATCGAGGCAGCCGATGAGGATTTCACGCTCGATGGCGCCGCTCTCCATTGGCGGGGCCAACCGGTCGCGACGCTAACCAGAGGCAAGAGCCTGACTGTTCCCCGCATCACCCTCGATCGCGCGCTCGACAGCCTCGGCGAAACCGACCGCCAGCGTATCATCGAACGCCTGATCCGTTGGCGCGACGAAAAGGTGGCCAGATTGCTCGCGCCACTGATCGACATGGCGGGTGCCGCCGCCAATCCGCACACGCCGCCACGCGTGCGTGCCGTGTTGGCACCGCTGGCAGCGAGCGGTGGATTCATTGCCCGGGATGACGTGGCCAAGGCCGTCGAAGCGCTGACGCCGGATGATCGCCCGGTCTTGCGCCGCTCCGGACTGACCATCGGCCAGCTCGATGTGTTCGACGCGCGGCTGCTCAAGGCACGCGCGCAACCGCTGTTGGCGGCGTTACTGGCCGCAACCGGACGCGAATTGCCGCCGGTCGCTCCTGCGGGTGCCACTGTGTCCGCCGACCAGCGCCTCGGGTTCCGCCGGTTCGGCGCACAATGGGTCCGCATCGACGTCGCGGAAAAGATCTTGCGCGGGCTGCACGAGAAGCGCGCTGCCGCCGATTTCGCGCCCGATCCGGCGCTGGCGACCTCAATGGGCGTCAATGCGGATGCCTTTGCCGCGCTACTGCGCACGGCGGGTTTCCGCCAAAACGGCAAAAAATGGCATTTCCGCCCCGCCAAGCGCGCCGAGCCCAAGGCACCCGCCCCCGGCAACCGCTTTGCAGCTTTGGCAGCCCTCGCCCGCTAGATGCGGATCGACAAATTTCTCTATTTTGCGCGGCTGACCAGGACGCGGTCGGCCGCGCAGGCGCTGGTGGCGACCGGGCATCTCCGCCTCGACGGGAAGCGCATCGAGCGCGACGCGCAAGGGGTGGCGGAAGGACAGGTGCTGACCCTGCCGCGCGGCGATACGGTGCTGGCGTTGCGCATTCTGGCGTTACCAAAGAGGCGCGGACCGCCTGCCGAAGCGGCGGCCTTGGTCGAAAATGCGAACGTCTCGCATCAACCGCTCTCGGATTGACGCTCTTTTGCGGCAATCCTAACGACCCGGCAAGGGCAATTCAGGGAACCGAGCCATGACTTACGTCGTCACCGACGCCTGCATTAAGTGCAAATACATGGACTGCGTCGAAGTGTGCCCGGTCGACTGCTTCTACGAAGG
>DATJIN010000012.1:0-19336 GCA_035493275.1 Sphingomonas sp.
TGACAGTGTAATGCGGTCGACCGGGGCTTCCTTCGGCAGTTCGGCGGGCCGCACGCCGAGCGCGCGACGTTCACGCGGGCCGTTCAAGGCTTCGTCGAAATCGTCGCCGGGGAAGATCGACGCCGTATGTCCGTCGGCGCCCACGCCGAGCCAGACGAGATCCGGCGGCCAGCCGAGATCGGCGAGCAACGCATCGGCAGAACGACCCGCGGCCTTGTAATCGGGCGCCTTTTCCGACGTCAGGGGCACCACGCGCGCGCCCTTGGGCAGAAACAGTTTCGCGATCATCGTCACGTTCGACAGCGGGTCGCCCATCGGCACCAGGCGATCGTCGGTCGGGATGATCGTGACTCGCTTCCAATCGCGCTTTTGCACGGCCAGCTTGGTCAAGGCGGCGACCGGCGTTGCTCCGCCCGGCACCGCGATCAGCGCGGCGCCCCGCGCCTCGATTGCCGAATCGAGAATGAAACCGACATCGCCCGCCACCGCGTCGGCCAGTTCGTCGGCATCGTCATAGTCCCACCATTCGGCTTCGATTGCCATAAACTCTTAAATCTCCGGGGTTTGGTTGTGCAGTGGGTTGGTGCGGGTCAGCGCATCCGCTTCGATCAGGTCGAGCGCGTTGTGCGCTTCGACATAGCGCCGCGCGATGGCGAGCCAGGCGGCGGTCTGCGGGCCTTGGGGCAGGCGCGAGACTTCGGTCATCGCGCCGTCGACCTGGCCGCTTTCGACCAGCAGGCGCGCGCGTTCGAGGCGCGCGTCGGGGGTCGGCGGGGCCGAGCCTTCGCGGCGGACGGTGAAGAGTTGGCCGAGCGAAGTGCGCGTCGCCTGCCACCAGCCCTGATTGGCGATGGGGCGCGTCACGATGGGCTGAAGCTGGGCAAGGCCAGCGCGTAGCTGGGCAATCGTCACGGGCTGCTGGCCGGCGGCGATGATGCTGCCCACGGCGCGCGGCTGGGTATCGGCAAAGGCCGCGCGGAACGGCTGTTCGACATAGCCGAGCCCGACGCCGCGATCGATCGCGCGGCGCGCGGCAAAGGCGAGCAGCAGGTTTTCGGCGCGATCCGCGTTCCCCGCAGCAGCAGCAGCGCGGAGATCGACGCGCGCCATGCGGCTTTCGATGTCGGCGACACGCGTATCGATCGCCTGCGTCTGGCCCTCGGTCGGCGTGGTGACCAGCGGGGCGAGCGGCGGTACCGCCGCTGCGGCTGGCGTTGCCGGCTGAGCGGCTGGTGCCGCGGTCACAGCCGGCTGGCCCCGCCATGCCTGCCAGCGCGGAATGACGATCGCCATCACGCCGAGGCCCGCGACGAACGCGATCAGCACGGCGGCAATCATTGTGCCGAACGTGCGGCTGCCAGGGTTAGACGCCATGGTTCAGGCTTTCGCACAGCGGCGCCGCCAATGCCAGCATCGCAGCGTCGCGGGGTTGGTCCGCCGCGACGACCGAACGCCAGCCGGGACCGGCGTCGTCGGCGACCGCCGGACTGATCGCGACGAGATCATAGTGATGGCGCTGAGTCACGATCGACGCGAAGCGGCGCGCCGCGCGGCCCGAATGGAGCAGGGCGACGCCGTCAACGGGCAGCTCGGGCGGCGGCAGCACTTCGGCGGCATAGACCGGCACCGAGGTGACCCGCGGATCGTCGACCGGCGCATGACGCCGCCCCGCCAGATGCAGCAGCCGCTCGAAACGCGCCGCGGCGACGACGGTCCGGCCATCGGCGTCGCCGGTTTGCTCGATGGCGAGCCCCGCGGCCCGCGCCGCCTCAGCCGTTGCTTCGCCAACCGCGACCACGGGGAGATGGGCAAAGGCCGCGAGCCCGGCACCCGCCGCGCGCACCGCGCTGGCGCTGGTGAACAGGAGAGCATCGAAACTTTCGGCAGCGGGCGGATCCCACGGCATCGGCATGATCGTGAAGAGCGGGGCGACCCATGGCGTCAGGCCCATGAGACGTGCCCTGCCGGCGGTCGCATCCGCGCCCGGTTGAGGGCGCAGCACGAGAAGTGGACGGCTCACCCCGCGAACAGGGCCCGCAGACCGGCGGACGCGCGGTCGAGCAGTTGCCGCGCCAGATCGGCAGGATGGTCGCCCGCGCCGCGCACCGCCTCACGGCCGTTTTCGGTCAGCAATTCACCCGTCAGCACGCCGTCCACAAAATGCGCGCCGACCGGCGAGTGGCAGCCACCGCCCAGCGCGGCGAGGAAGGCGCGTTCAGTCAGTGCCGCGGTCATCGCCGCATCATCGCCAATGGCCGCCAGCGCTTCGCGCGTCGCCGCATCGCTGCTGCGTGCCTCGATCGCGACGATCGCCTGGCCGCAGGCGGGAAGCATCTGGTCCATCGGCACCGCGACGCCGACGCCGCCTTCACCCAGCCGGTCGAGCCCTGCCGCCGCCAGGAAGGTCGCATCGGCCTCGCCTGTGCCGACCTTGGTGATCCGGGTGGCAACGTTGCCGCGCATCGGCACGATTTCGAGATCTGGGCGCAGATGCAGCACCTGCGCGGCACGGCGCGGCGAGCTGGTGCCAAGACGCGCGCCCGGCTTGAGGTCTTCGAGAGATGCGGCGCCGATCAGCCGGTCGCGCGGGTCGGCGCGCGGCAGACAGGCGGCAATGGCGATGCTGTCCGGACGGATCGTCTCGACGTCCTTCAAGCTGTGGACCCCAAAATCGATTTCGCCCGCGAGCAGCGCCGCGTCGATCGCCTTGGTCCACAGCGCCTTACCGCCGATTTCGGCGAGCGGCCGGTCCTGCACGCGGTCCCCAGTGGTGACGATGGTGACAATTTCGACCGCATCCGCATCCCAACCGTGCGCGCGAACCAGCGCGTCGGCGGTCATGCGCGCTTGGGCGAGAGCGAGGGGCGAACCACGGGTGCCGAGGCGGAGTTTGGCGGGCATTGGAGCGCGTGCTAGCGCGCGGCGCATGACGTGGGAAGCACCACTGATCCTCGGTATCGAATCGAGTTGCGATGAAACCGCCGTTGCGCTGGTGCGCGGACGGCAGTGCCTGGCGCACAGGCTGGCGACGCAGGAAGCGCACCACCGGCCGTTCGGCGGGGTCGTGCCCGAAATCGCCGCGCGCGCGCATGTCGAGGCGATCGGGCCGCTGGTCGAAGCGGCCTTGGCCGAAGCGGGGGTCGCGCTGCAGGGCGTCGATGCGATCGCCGCCACCGCCGGCCCGGGGCTGATCGGCGGCGTTCTCGTCGGGCTGATGACCGCCAAGGGGCTGGCTTATGCCGCGAACAAGCCGCTGATCGCGGTCAATCACCTCGAAGGGCATGCGTTGAGTCCGCGCTTTGCCGAGCCCGACCTGCAATTTCCCTATCTGCTGCTGCTCGTCTCCGGCGGGCATTGCCAGCTGCTGCTGGTCGAAGGGGTGGGGCGTTACCGGCGCCTGGCGACGACGATCGACGATGCGGCGGGCGAAGCGTTCGACAAGACCGCCAAGCTGCTCGGCCTTGGTTTTCCCGGCGGGCCGGCGGTCGAGCGGGCGGCAAAGGGCGGCAATCCGCAGGCGGTACCGCTGCCGCGCCCCCTGAAAGGCTCGCCCGAGCCGCATTTCTCCTTCGCGGGGCTGAAGAGTGCCGTGCTGCGCGCGGTTGAAAGCGGGCGATATTCGGCGCCGGACATTGCCGCGTCGTTCCAGCAAGCCGTGGTCGATTGCCTGATCGACCGGACGCTGCGCGCGCTCGAACAGGCTGACGAGGCGACGGCGTTAGTCGTCGCCGGCGGGGTTGCCGCCAACGAGACGATCCGCGCGAGCCTCGAAGAACTGGCGATCACCCGCGGCCTCCCGTTCGTCGCGCCGCCCTTATGGCTGTGCACCGACAATGGCGTGATGATCGCCTGGGCGGGGGCCGAGCGGTTCGCGCAGGGGTTGACCGACCCGCTCGACACCATGGCCCGCGCGCGCTGGCCGCTCGATCCCGAGGCTGAACGCGCGCGCGGGGCGGGGGTGAAGGCGTGAGAATTGGTGTGATCGGGGGCGGGGCGTGGGGCACTGCGCTGGCGCAGGTGGCGGCGGCCAGCGACGAGCCGGTGCTGCTGTGGGCACGCGAGCGCGAGGTCGTCAACGCGATCAATCGCGAGCATGAGAACCGGCTGTTCCTGCCCGGCGTGCCGCTGTCGCCCTCGATCAAGGCGACGGGCTCGCTCGGCGCGCTGGCGCGCTGCGACGCGCTCCTGGTGGTCGTCCCGGCGCAGCATTTGCGCGGTGTGCTCGCCGAAACGGCGCAAACGGACGGACCGCTGATCCTCTGCGCCAAGGGCATCGAGGCGGGCACGCATTTGTTGATGTCCGAGGTCGCCGCGGCGGTGCAGCCCCGCGCCACCATCGCCGTGCTCAGCGGGCCGACCTTTGCCGCCGAAGTGGCGCAGGGATTGCCGACGGCGGTGACCCTGGCGTGCGAGGATGCAGTGTGCGCGCGGACGCTGGGCGAGCGGCTGGGACGTCCGAATTTCCGCATTTATGCCTCGGACGACGTGACCGGCGCGGAGATCGGCGGGGCAGTCAAGAACGTGCTCGCCATCGCTTGCGGCGTCGCCGAGGGGCGCGGCTTGGGGCAGAATGCACGCGCGGCGCTGATCGCGCGCGGTTTTGCCGAGATGACGCGCTATGGCGTTGCGCGCGGTGGACGGACGGAAACCTTGGCGGGTCTGTCGGGGCTGGGCGACCTGGTGCTGACCTGTTCGAGCACGCAATCGCGCAATTTTTCGCTCGGCGTCGGGCTGGGTCAGGGCAAGGCAGCGAAGGACTTGATGGCCGACCGCGCGACGGTGGCCGAAGGCGCCTTTACCGCGCCGGTGCTGCGCGAGTCGGCACGCAAGCTGGGCGTGGAGATGCCGGTGGTCGAGGCGGTGGCCGCGCTGCTCGACGGCTCGATGGCCATCGACGACGTGATGGCGGCGCTGCTCAGCCGCCCGCAAAAGACGGAGCGCTAGTTTAAATCTGGCCCTGGCGAGGATGGGTCCTAAAAATCCCAGGCGCGGCCATTATTTTCCCAATCGCCGTAGCGCGTCGGCTCCGGCCCCTTGGGCCCGCCATGCTCGTGTGCAGGCTTGATTTCTTCCGGTTCGGGCACGGGCGGTGAGGGCGTGAGATAGGCCGGCGGTTTGACGTGGGGGGGCCGCTTGCTGTTCATGGCCCGCATGTCGGACTCCCCAGGCGAAGAGGCAATAGGCGTTCCGGCCCGAATGGCGGCGCTGCGCATGCTCGATGCGGTGCTGAACCGCGGGCAGACGCTCGATTCGGCGCAGTCGAATTATGCGCGCGGGTTGCCGCCCGAGGATGCGGGTTTCGCGCTGGTCATGGCGAGCGAGGTGCTCCGCTGGCTGGTCGATCTCGATGCGCTGATCGACGGGGCGACCGCGCAGCCGCTGCCCAAGGATGCCAAGGCGCGTTCGGTGCTGCGGCTGGCGTTGGTGCAGATTGTGAGGCTTGAAACACCAGCCCATGCCGCGATCGCCACCGCGCTGCCGCTGGTTTCGGGCGGCCCTAAGCGCTTGGTTCACGGGGTTTTTGGGGCAGTGACGCGGAGTGGGAAAGGCCTTCCCGCGAAGCCGACCCTGCCCGAAAATGTCGCCGCCCGGTGGGGGCATTGGGGGTTTGGTGCGTTGGGCGAAATCGCCGCGGCGTTGGGCGAGCAGCCGCCGGTGACGATCACGCGCAAAGACGGAACGAGCGAGACGCTCGCGCGCGGAACGCGGATCGCGGCGCTCCCGGGGTATGACGAGGGCGCGTTCTGGGTGCAGAATCTGTCCGCGGCGCTGCCCGCGCGGCTGCTCGGCGCGGGCGAGGGGCGACACGTGCTCGATCTGTGCGCCGCGCCGGGAGGCAAGACGATGCAGCTGGCCAGCGCGGGCTGGCGGGTGACCGCCGTCGACAATTCGGCGAAGCGGATGGAGCGGCTGAAGGAGAATCTGGCGCGCACCAAATTGCCAGCGGAAACCATCGTCGCCGATCTGCGGCAATGGGAGCCCGCGGAACCCGCCGACGCGATCCTGCTCGATGCGCCATGCACCGCCACGGGGACGCTGGCGCGGCATCCCGACGTGATCCACCGCATCGGGCCGAAGGACATTGCGACCCTGGCGGAATTGCAGGGACAATTGCTGGCGCGGGCGGCGGGCTGGCTCAAGCCTGGCGGGCGGCTGATTTACGCGACTTGTTCGAACGAGCGGGAAGAGGGCGAGGCGATTGCCGCCAATGCCGCCTTGCCCGTCGAACCGCTGCAAATCGCGTTGCCCGACTGGGTGCAGACCACGCCCGAAGGCTGGCTACGCATCCTCCCCAAACCCGGGATTGACGGATTCTTCATCGCGCCGTTCCGAAAACCGGACTGATCGAACCGGCCGTTCCATTGTCATTAAGGGGAATCGGCCTATCTTGACGTCCTGAAAGGCGTGTGTGCGGATGAACGACGACAAGACCCCTGGTAATCCCTGGGTGAAGAGCCTGCTGATCTGGGTCGGCATTCTGGCCGCGCTGGCGCTGTTCGTCAGCCTGTTCGACAGCGGCAAGAAATCGGTGGCGGGTACGTCGCTCGCTTATTCCGAGTTCCTCGGCAAGGTCGACGAAGGGTCGATCAAGGACGTCAAGATTTCCGCCGATACGATCTCCGGCACGCAGACCAATGGCGAGGCGTTCAAGACCAACGCCGTTCCTGACCCGACGCTGATCCCGCGCCTGACCAAGGCGAACGTCCGTTTCTCCGGCCAGCCCGAAGAAAGCGCGTCGATCTGGCAGTATCTGCTGGTCCAGGCGCTGCCGTTCATCCTGATGATCGGCCTTGCGGTGTTCGTGATGCGCCAGATGCAGAAATCCGCCGGCTCGGGCGCGATGGGCTTTGGCAAGAGCCGCGCACGCATGCTGACGCAAAAGGAAGGCCGCGTGACCTTCGACGACGTCGCCGGCATCGACGAAGCGCGTGAGGAATTGCAGGAAATCGTCGATTTCCTGAAGGACCCCACCAAGTTCGCGCGCCTCGGCGGCAAGATCCCCAAGGGCGCGCTGCTGGTCGGTTCGCCCGGCACCGGCAAAACACTGCTCGCCCGCGCCATTGCGGGTGAGGCGGGCGTGCCGTTCTTCACCATTTCGGGTTCGGATTTCGTCGAAATGTTCGTCGGCGTCGGCGCGAGCCGCGTGCGCGACATGTTCGTCGAGGCGAAGAAGAATGCGCCGTGCATCCTGTTCATCGACGAAATCGACGCGGTCGGGCGCCATCGCGGCGCGGGCCTCGGCAATGGCAATGACGAGCGCGAACAGACGCTCAACCAGCTGCTGGTCGAGATGGACGGGTTCGAGGCCAATGAAGGCATCATCATCGTCGCCGCGACCAACCGCCCCGACGTGCTCGACCCCGCGCTGCTGCGTCCGGGCCGCTTCGACCGTCAGGTCGTCGTGCCGCGCCCCGATATCGAGGGCCGTGAAAAGATTCTGGGCGTCCACACCAAGAAGCTGCCGCTGGCGCCCGATGTCGACATCCGGACGATCGCGCGCGGCACGCCCGGTTTTTCGGGTGCCGACCTCGCGAACCTCGCCAACGAGGCCGCGCTGCTGGCCGCACGCAAGGGCAAGCGCCTCGTCGCGATGCTCGAATTCGAGGAAGCCAAGGACAAGGTCATGATGGGGGCCGAACGGCGCTCGATGGTCATGACCGAGGACGAGAAGAAGGCGACCGCCTATCACGAGGCCGGCCACGCGCTCGTCTCGCTCCACGTCCCGGGCTGCGACCCGCTGCACAAGGTCACGATCATCCCGCGCGGCCGCGCGCTGGGCGTGACGTGGAACCTGCCCGAACGCGACCGCTTCAGCATGAACATGAAGCAGATGAAGGCGCGCCTCGCGCTCGCTTTTGGCGGCCGCATTGCCGAACAGCTGATTTACGGCGCGGACGAGCTGAACACCGGCGCGTCGAACGACATCCAGCAGGCAACCGAAATGGCCCGCAACATGGTCATGGAATATGGCATGAGCGAAAAGCTCGGCTGGCTGCGCTACAAGGACAATCAGGACGAGGTGTTCCTCGGCCACTCGGTGTCGCGCTCGCAGAACATCAGCGAGGAAACCGCGCGGCTGATCGACCAGGAAGTGCGCCGCTTCATCGAGGAAGCCGAAGCGACCGCGCGCAAGGTGCTGACCGACAATCTCGACGAGTTGCACAAGCTGGCCGAAAAACTGCTCGAGCTCGAAACGCTGTCGGGCGAGGAAGCCAAGCTGGCGATCAAGGGCGAGCCGATCGACCGTGACCGCAGCCGCAAAGACCGTCCGGCGCAGATCGTCGGGGGCTCGTCGATCCCCAAGACCAAGCGGCCCGGCTTGGGCGGGCCCGCGACCGCCGGGGCGTAACTCGCTGATTTGACTGGCGCGCCGGTTCGGATTGGGTTCATCCGTGCGCCGCCATCTCGACATCCCGTGGCGACTGTCTAGGGTCGCGTCAAAGCATAGGGATTTCGATGAAGTTTCGTATCGTTTTCGTCGCCGCGCTGGTTGGCATCGCTGCGCCGGCGTCGGCCATGTCCGTTGCCGATTTCATGGCAAAGGTGAACGGGCTGAAGGCCAAGGGGCCGATGGCGCTGTTTTCCTCGGACATCGGCCTGCTGAAGCGCGAGGGTACCGCAGCCGGTCAGTCGATCCGCGCCGATCAGGACGCGGCGGAGGCGGCCGGACGGCCGGCGCCGACCTGCATCCCCAAAGGGTCGAAGCTGGGGCAAGGCGAAGTTCTCGCTTATTTCGGCAAGATTCCGACGGCTCAGGCCCAGCGCCTGACCGTGAAACAGGGCATGATCGGCCTGATCCGGCAGAAATGGCCCTGTAAATAGGATGGATGGCGGGGGGCATCAGACCGATCACCCGCTCGAACGGCTGATCTTCTTTTCCGACGCCGTCTTCGCCATCGCGATCACCCTGCTGGTCATCGAAATCCACGTGCCGACGCCCGCCGATGCGGCTGCGGCGGGCGGTTATGGCGCGGCGCTCTTGCACCTGCTGCCGAGCTTTGCAGCCTTCGTGCTCAGCTTCATCGTCATCGCGCGCTTCTGGATGCAGCATCACGCGGCGTTCAGCCAGTGCGGCCGCTACGACAAGGCGTTACTCTGGCCGAACACGCTGCTGCTCATGGTCATCGCCTTCATGCCGTTTGCCACCGCATTCCTGGCGCGCAACCTGGGCGAAGTCGCCCCGGCGATTCTCTACAACGCGACCCTGCTTGCCACCGGGGCGCTCAGCACGTGGCTGATCAGCCTCGCGACGTCGCCGCCCCTCTTGCGGACCGGCGCCGACGCACATGAGGTGGCAATGCTGCCGACGCGCGGCTGGGCGGTGACGATTGCGGCGATGCTGTCCCTCGCGCTGGCGCCGTTTGCCGCGGCCTACAGCCAGCTCCCGTTGGCGACGATCCCCTTGTGGCGCCGGATGCTCGCGAAGCGCTGGGACGTCAGCCTTCGCTGAGCGTCACCAGCATTTCGTTGCGCCGCAGCGGCCCGGGCATCATCGGCGAATTATACGCGGCGTGTTCAGCCTTGGCTTCGAACGGATAGTTTTTGAGCTGCAGCCATGACCGCAGCGCGCCTTCTTTCGCCGCCAGCAGATCGTCATTCCAGGCGCCGCTGAAGCGGATCGCAGCGACGCGGCGCGGCGGATGGGTCTCCAGCGTCACGCCCTGCGGCGCCGCGGGCAGATCGGCCTTGGCCTTGTCCGCTGGCATGAAGAACCGCGTCGTCCAGCCGTCGTGCGGCGAACCGCCGGTGGTGACGGGCACGGTCATCGCCAACTTCTCGCCCGGGCGCGATTTGGCGAAGATATAGTCGGCGAGCGTGCGGAAATTACGTTCCATCGCGTCGCGGCGCGGCCCGCGCGAGCTGGCCGCGGCAGTCGTGGTCGCCGGATATTGGCGGACTTCAAAATCGCCATCCTGCTCGACCACGGTGTATTCGGGCTGATCGGAACGCGAACTGCGCCACAGGAACACCGCCGCGCCGATCCCGGCGAGCAGCCCCGCCGCGACGCCCACGCGCGCCGGCGTGACTTCGGGCAGTTCGGGTGCCTTGACCTTGGGAACCTTAACATCCGGCAGTCGCGCGGCGACCGCCGCCGCCGCGCCGCTGACGGCGGCCTTGGCCTTCGCCGTGCGGGTGGCGGCAGCAGGCTTCGATGCCGTCTTTGGCTTGGCCGCGGCTTTCGGCCTGGTGGCCGTCTTGGGCTTTGCCGCAGCCTTGGGTTTGGCGGCAGACGTGGGCGCCGCAGCCGTTTTGGGCGCGGCGGCAGCCTTGGCCGCCGTCTTTGGCTTGGCAGGCGCTTTTGGCTTGGTCGCTGCTTTCGGCTTGGCCGCTGCTGTCGGATCGGCGGCGACAGGCGGTTTGGCGGCAGCCTTGGGGGCAGCGGGCTTGCGTGCAGCGGGCTTTCGAGCGGGGACCGGCTTCACGGCAGCTGCCGGTGTTTCGCCATCGGCCGGTGTGGCCGCCTTGGGCGCTCGCTTAGCCGGTGCCTTTTTCGCTGTCGTAATGCCGCGCCGCGTACCGCTGCGTGGGGTGGTGCTCCGCGCCATGTATTCAACTCCCGTCAGGTTCGCTCATCCAATGACAAGCGAGCGTAACGGTTCCTTTAAGCGGTGGCTACACGCCCCGAATACAGCATCCGGCCCTGACCGAGCATCGCCAGGACTTGCGGCAGCATGTGCGGCGCGACGGCGAAACAGCCCTGGCTGCGGCCCAATTTACCCTGCGACGCGATGATGTTTTCGCTGACATAGGGTGCGCCGTGGATCACGATCGCGCGCGGCTCGGCCATGTTGTTGGTCGGGTCCAGCCCGATCAGGCGCATCGACTGGCCGTGCTCGCCTTCATAAATTTCGCCGGTCCGGAACACGCCGTCGGATGATGCCTCGCTTTCAGGCACATTCGAAAAGCGCTGCAGCCAACCCGAATGTTCAGGGTCCGAGCCCTTGCCATGCGCGACGAGATACGCGTTCATCCGTCCGTCGATCAGGTCGACGATGTGGAAGCGCATTTCCCGTGACGCGACCGAAAAATCGGCAATGCCGATCCGATCGCGCAGCTGAAACTTGTCCGCATGCGTATCGAGCGCGGCCTTGGCGCGCTCGATCAGGACATCGCGGCTGGTCAGCGGCCGTGCGGGCACGGCCGTGCCGAGCCCGCCATAGCCGCCCTCGAACTGGGCGACCGTCGCGTGCGCGAGCGTCTTGGGCATCATCGCCAGGCCGAGGCCGAGCAGACCCGCTCCGGCCACTTGGCGGCGGGTAACAACTTGTTTTCCCATAATTTTCATATGGGAACCCGATCAGCGCCGATCAACCGCCGCGTCGGCGCTGTTCTGCGCGCCGGCATCGGCTTCGCGATCGACGCGCGCGGTCATGCCCGTCGCATCGGCATCCTCTTGCGTCTGCTGCTGTTCATCGACCGACGGCGCCGGCACCGGCGCTTCCGCGACGTTCGCCGCATTCATCGTCATATTGTCGATCGGCATGACAGTCTCGTCAGGCATCATGTTTTCGTACGCGTTGTCGGCAACGACGTTGACGCTGTTCTCGTCGGTCGGCCCTTCGCGCTTGCAGCCCGCAACGGCGAGAGCGGCGGCAGTGACGATCAAAAACTTCTTCAAGCGGCTTAACCCCCGTTTAGCGCGACAATCGTCGCCTGTTCCGCGCGCTTCGACGACGCGGCAATCTTCCCCGCGAGCAGTTTGTCCCAGCTATAAGGATCGTCGCGGAATCCTAAAGTACCGTTAGCATTGGCGAATGCGGTCCAGTAAAGCAGGTAAACGGCGACCCGTTCAGGAAGCGGGACACGCTGTGTCTTGCCGGTGTCGATCTTTATCTGGACCTGTCCGGACATTTGCGGATCGCCCTTGAACATCAATTCGGCGAGTTCGACCGGTTTTTGCAGGCGGACACAGCCGTGACTGTCGAGCCGGTCGAAACTATCGAATTTTCCGCGCGACGGGGTGTCATGGAGATACACGGCAAAGGGGTTGTCGAAATCGAATTTGAGACGGCCCAAGGCCGAGGTCGGCCCTGCGGGCTGAACCAGGCGTTCGTTGGGCGGCGTTCCGACGATCTTGAATCCCTTGGCCAAAATTGCCGCCCGTCCCTTGGGCCACAATTCCTTGGTGGCGATCGAACTGGGCACGTTCCACGGCGGGTTCACGACCACCGAATGGATGCTCGATTGCAGCATCGGCGTTTCGTTGCCGGGGCGGCCGGTGACCGCACGCATCGAGGCGACGGGGCTGTCGCCTTCGAACACCGTCAGCACCGCGGCGGCGATGTTCACCTGTACCCGGTGCGTCGGCAATTCGCGCGGCAACCAGCGCCAGCGCTCCATATTGGCCATGATCGCGGCGATACGGTCGCCCACCGGCACGTTGAGCGCCGCGAGGGTATTCGCGTCGAGGCGCCCGGTGGGATTGAGGCCGTAACGCTTCTGGGTGCGCTGAAGGACGTCGATCAGGCTGCCGCTCGCACCGGGGTCTTCGATCTGGACACGCGCAATGACGGCAGCGGGTTTGGACGCCGCCGACAGCATCGGCCAGCCGCCCTTGGCACGGATCGCCTGATAGGTTTCGAGACCCTTTTTGAGCCCGTCATAGCCAGAGTAAGGCGGATTCAGATTGTTGAAGAAGCTCGGCAGGCGGTTGGCCGCAGCCGCGGCGGTAAAATCGGCCTGCGGGTCCCAGGCGGCGGGGCGCAGCGCCCAGATGCTGAGATAGTCGCCGGTATCGAGGCGCCCTGTCTTGAGCGCGCGGGCGCGGTCCAGCGCGGCGCGGACCAGCGCGTCGCCCGACAATTTGGCGAGATCGTCACGCTGCTGTGCGGTGCTGATGCCCAGCCCTTCGCTCGGACCTTGAGCCAACCATGCGCGGACCTGTTCTTCCTGCTTCGCGCTGATCTTGGGCAGCGGAACGGGCGGCGGGGCGGGCGGCAGGATCGACGCGGGCGGCGGCACCGTGCCGGGCGCGGCGTCGGGCGCGGTGGTGGGCGGCGTCTCCGTGGGCGTTACGGGCCCCGCCGGGGGGGTCTGCGCGACCGCTTGCGTGGTGAGAAGGGCGAGCGGGATCAGATACTTGGCGCTGGTCATCGGGTTAACCTTAACACGCATCACGGTTGAACTACAGATTAAGCAGCGACGGATCGCCGCCCTGGGCCGCGATATTGACGCTGACAGCGCGTTCGACCGCATAACGCAGAAGCGCATGCGGCCCGCCGGCCTTGGGCCCAGTGCCCGAGAGTCCCTCGCCGCCAAACGGCTGCACGCCGACCACCGCGCCGATGATCGAGCGGTTCACGTAGATGTTGCCGGCAGGAACGAGTTCCTGAACCTCTGCCGCGAACCGGTCGATCCGGCTGTGCACCCCCAGCGTCAGGCCATAGCCGCGCGCTGCGAGTCTGCCGGCGACGTCGGCCAAGTCGGCAGGGTCGTAACGATAAACGTGAAGGATCGGGCCGAATACTTCGCGTTCGAGGAAATCGGGCGTCGGGACTTCGGCGATCAGCGGCCCGAAATAGAAGCCGGCGCGGTCGCCAACGTCCTTTTTATAGCGGATAGTCACGTCCTTCCGCAGCCGCGCCTCATGCGCCTCAAGCATCGCCAGCGCGTCGGCGTCGATCACCGGGCCAATATCGGTCGCCGGGTCGGCCGGATCCCCGACCACCGCCGCGTCGAGCGCCCCCGCCAGCGTCTCGATCAGCGCATCGCCGCTGTCGTGCGGCACGTAGAGCACGCGCAGGGCCGAACAGCGTTGACCCGCCGAGCCGAACGCCGAGGCGACGACATCGTCGACCACCTGTTCCTTGAGCGCCGTGGTATCGACGAACATGCCGTTGAGCCCGCCGGTTTCGGCGATGAACGGCAGGATCGGGCCGTTGCGCGCCGCCAAACTGCGGTTGATCGCCCAGGCGGTGTCGGTCCCGCCGGTAAAGGCGACGCCGGCAATCCCCGGATGCGCGACGAGCGCCGCGCCAACGGTTGCACCGTCGCCCGGCAGCAAGGCGAGGAGATCGGGATCGAGACCCGCCTTGTAGAACAGGCGGACGGCCTCGGCGGCGATCAGCGGGGTCTGTTCGGCGGGCTTGGCCAGCACGGCATTCCCGGCTGCGAGCGCCGCCGCGATCTGGCCGGTGAAAATCGCCAGCGGGAAATTCCACGGCGAAATGCACACGAACACGCCGCGGCCGCGCAATTCGAGGCTGTTGGTCTCGCCCGCCGGTCCCTTGAGTGTTTCCGGTGCTGCGAACTGCTTTTCCGCGAGGTGGGCGTAATAGCGGCAGAAATCGACCGCCTCGCGCACCTCGGAGACCGCGTCATTGAGCGTCTTGCCCGCCTCGGCGGCGAGGATGGCAACAAGGCGGTCGGTGTCCGCTTCGAGCGCGCTGCCCATCGCGCGCAGAATCCGCGCACGACCGGGTCCGCGCATCGCGTCCCAGCGCGGCTGCGCCTGTTTGGCGAGCGCCACGGCACGGTCGATGTCTGCGGTGGTCGTTTCTGCGACATGGCCAAGCGTGCGCGATGAATCGGAGGGACTGCGCACAACCGCACCGGTACCGCCCAACTTGCCGCCGACGATCGGCCCCGCGTTCAACCGGTCGAGCACCCGATCGGTCCGCGCCGCCACCTCACGCTGTTCGCGGATTGAATAATCGCGGCCCAGCGGGTTCTTGCGTTCGGCGCCATAGAGGTTCGCGGGCGACGGGATCTTGGGATGCGGCCCGGGCTGCGCTCCGACCAGCGCGATCGGGTCCTGCACCACCTGATCCGCCGGGACGCGCGCGTCGAGCAGCGCATGCACGAAGCTGGTATTGGCACCGTTTTCGAGCAGGCGTCGCACGAGATAGGGCAGCAATTCCTCATGCCCGCCGACGGGCGCGTAAGCACGCACCGTCACATGCGAGGCAGCCTTGTACAGCGCCTCGCCCATGCCGTGGAGGCGCTGGCACTCGATTGGCGTGCCGTTGCGCGACGCCATCGCCAGCACCGCTGCCAGCGTATGCGCGTTGTGCGTCGCGAACTGCGGGTAGAGGTCGGGTGAGGCCTCGATCAGCGCCTTGGCGCAGACGAGATAGCTGAGATCGGTTGCGGGCTTGGTCGTGAACACCGGATAATCGGGCCGCCCGGCGATCTGCGCGCGCTTGATTTCGCTGTCCCAATAGGCGCCCTTGACCAGCCGAACCATGATCCGGCGGCCGGTTTCCCTGGCCAGCTTGGCGAGTTCGGCGATCACCGCGCGGCCGCGCTTCTGATACGCCTGCACAACGACGCCTAGGCCAGTCCAGTCGCCTAGTTCGGGCTCGCGCGCCAGCCGGTCGACCATCTTGAGCGAGATCACGAGCCGATCCGCCTCCTCCGCGTCGATCGCAAAATTGAGGTCGTGCTTCGCCGCGATGAGCGCGAGCCGCTTCACGCGCGGATAGAGTTCGCTCCACACGCGCGCTTCCTGCACCGCTTCGTAGCGCGGACTGAGCGCGGACAATTTAACCGAGACACCGTGGCCATCCTCGGGTTTGAGGCCCGGACCGCGCCCGCGTCCGACGGCTTCGATCGCCTCGGCATAAATCCGCTCGAACTTTTCGGCGTCCGCCGCCGTGCGCGCACCTTCGCCGAGCATGTCGAAACTGCACAGCCAGCCTTCGCGCCTGGCACGCTTGAGCGCCGCGTCGATGTCACGACCGAGGACGAATTGTTCGCCCATCATCTTGACCGCGGCGCCGACCGCCTGGCGGATCACCGGTTCGCCCATCCGCGCGGTGAGGCGCTTGAGCCAGCCGGCCAGATCGGCCTTCGCCTCGGGCTCGACGTCGATGAGCTTGCCGGTGAGCATCAGCCCCCAGGTCGACGCGTTGACGAAAAGGCTGTCCGACCCGCCGAGATGCGAGCCCCAATCGGCGTTGCCGATCTTCTCGGCGATCAGCCGGTCGCGGGTGTCAGCATCGGGCGTCCGCAGCAGCGCTTCGGCGAGGCACATCAGCGCGAGCCCCTCACGCGTGCCGAGCGAGAATTCCTGCAGGAAACTTTCGACGACGCCCTGCTTCTTCGTCGCGTCGCGCGCGGCTTCGACCATGCGGATCGCGTCCGCGACGATGGTCGCGCGCTCGACGGCCGAGAGTGGCTGGGCGGCAAGGAGCTGGTGGACCGCTTCGGCTTCGTCCTGATATTTGAGATCGTCGAGCGCGTCCCAGCGCGTGGGTTCGGTGAGCATGCGGGCCATCTAGTGACGCGCGCCGATGCGCGCTAGCGTTGCGGCATGAAGACAGCCCTCACCGCCCTCGCTCTCGTCCTCGCGACGACCCCGGCCGCCGCCAAATTGTCCGCACCCGAAGCGGCGATGACCAGGACGGTCGACGCCGAATATGAGCGCAGCGTCGCGCTGCTCGAAAGGCTCGTGAACCAGAATTCGGGAACGCTGAACCTGGCCGGCGTCGAGGCGGTGGGGAAAATGATGCGGGCCGAGCTGGAGCCGCTCGGCTTCGCGGTGACCTGGGTGCCGCAGGATGCGGCGAAACGGGCCGGGCACATCATCGCGACGCACAAGGGTAAAGCGGGAACCAAAAAACTGCTGCTGATCGGGCATCTGGATACGGTGTTCGAGCCCGATTCGGGGTTCCTCAAGTTCGAACGGCAAGGCGACACGGCACATGGTCCCGGCGCGGGGGACGACAAGGGCGGCATGGTGGTGATCGTGGCTGCTCTTCGGGCGATGCAGGCCGCCGGAACGCTCAAGAACGCCAATATCGAGGTCGTTTTGACCGGCGATGAGGAGGATTCGGGCGATCCCTTGAGCATTTCGCGCAAGGATCTGATGGCAGCGGGCAAGCGCGCGGACGTGGCGCTCGATTTCGAAGGGCTGGTGGTGATCGACGGGCAGGACTGGGGTTCGGTCGCACGGCGCAGCGCCGGGAGCTGGACGGTCAATGCGACCGGCATTTCGGCGCACTCGTCGGGCATTTTCTCCAAGGACGCGGGCTATGGCGCGATCTACGAACTAGCGCGGATCCTGGACCAATTCCGCCGCGAACTGCCCGAAACCAATTTGACGTATAATACCGGGCTCATCGCGGGCGGCCAGACTGCCAAGCTCGACGCGGGGCAGGTCCGCGCCGAATCGACGGGCAAGACCAATATCATCGCGCCGATTGCCGTTGCGCGCGGCGACCTGCGCGCGCTGACCAACGACCAGATCGCGCGAACGCAAGCGAAGATGCGGGCGATCGTGGCGCAGCACCTGCCCGGAACCGGCGCAACGCTAAGCTTTGACGAAGGCTATCCGGCGATGGCGCCGACGCCGGGCAATCAGGCGCTGCTGACCAGGCTCAACGCGGTGAATGCCGATCTCGGCCTCAAGGCGATGCCGGCGCTCGACCCGCTCAAACGCGGCGCGGGCGACATCAGCTTCGTCGCCGCCGATGTCGACAGCCTCGCGGGCTTTGGCACCGATTCGTCGGGCGATCACACCGCCCGCGAAACGGTCGATCTGGCGAGCATCAAGCGGCAGGCCAAGCGCGCCGCGATTTTGATGACGCGACTGTCGGCAGAAAAAGCTCGTGGCCGATAATCACTGAAGCGTGACGCGGTTCTCGCCGTCGTGGCGGCCGAAGAATTGCAGCAGCTGAACGATCGTGTCGCAGCGGTCGGCAAGGCTGTCGGCTTCGAGTAACGCCTGTTTCGCTGCCGCGTCGAACGGCGCGATCTGGGCGATGCCGTTGACCAGCGCTTCGTCGTCGAGCCGCGACACCGCGTCCCAATCGACGGCATAACCGTGCGCCTCGGCAAAGGCGCGGCCTTCGCTTTCCAGGCTCGCGCGGCGGCCGAGCGTTAGATTCACGTCGTCGGGATTTTCGGGGAGGATTTCGGCTTCGACCTGGCGAAATGCCGTGGTGACATCGAGTTCGCGGCGGATCCTGAAGCGGGCAATGCCCTCGAGCACGACATTGTAGCGCCCGTCATCGAGCGCCTCGACCTGCGCCATCCGGCCGATGCAACCAATATCGAACAGCGGCGGCGGATCGCCCGCCGCTTTTGGCTGAATCATGCCGATCCGCCGGTCACGCGCCATCGCATCGCTGACCAGCGCACGGTAGCGCGGTTCGAAAATGTGCAACGGCAAATGCATGCGGGGGAACAAAAGCGCGCCAGCGAGCGGAAAGATGCTCAGCCGCTGCACGTCCGCGAGCGCCTCGAAGCTCATGTGAACAACACCGCGGACAGCCGCCGCCGCTGTTCCTTGACCCACGGGTCCATCAACCCGACGACGTCGAAGACCTTGAGCAATTGCGCTTTCGCCGCACCCTCGTTCCACTCGCGATCAGCGGCGATGATTTGGAGGAGATTGTCCGCCGCGGCATCGCGCTGGCCCGCGGCCATTTGCGCATTGGCGAGGTCGAGCCGCGCCTGGTGATCGCCCGGGTTCGTGGCGACGGCGGCTTCGAGGGGCGCCAGATCGCTGTTCGGGACCGCGGTCTTGGCCAGCGCCACTGCCGAACGCGCGCGTTCGAGCGCGGGTTCTTCGGGGGCGCCAGCAAGCATATTTTCGGCTTCCTCGACGCGGCCGGCGGCGACCAAGGCGCGCGCCAGTCCGCCGAGCGCGGGCAGATTGTCCGGCGCGACATCCAGGATCTGCGCAAAGATACCGGCGGCGCCCTCGCCATCGCCGGCCGACAGCGCCTCCTCGCCCGCCGCCAGCAGCGGCTCGATCTGCGCCTCCAGGCTTTGCGCCTCGCCCTGTACCGGCAGTTGCTTAAGCAGCTGGTCGAGCGCGCGGGTCAGCTGCCCTTCGCTGCGATATTGCGTCAGGTCGGCGACGATCTGACCCTGGAACACCGCATAGACCGTGGGGATCGACTGGATGCGAAATTGCGCAGCGATGACCGGATTCGCATCGACGTCGTATTTGGCGAGGATCACGCCCTTGGGGGCATAATCGGCGGCGACCTTGTCGAGCACCGGACCCAGCGCCTTGCACGGGCCGCACCAGGCTGCGGTGAAATAGAGGATGACCAGGCCCGTCATCGACGGTTCGAGCACCTCGGCTTTGAAGGTGTCGATCGCCGCTTTTTCCGTCGCGCTCATGCCGATCGTGGCCAATTCGTGTCTCCGTCGTGCGCCTGCCCGACGGGGCAAACGGTTCGCATATGAAAATGGTAGCACAAATGCCGCGTGCCAAGGGGATTGCGCGCGCGCCAGCCCGCTGCTAGTGGCGCGCCCCTACCCGGCAGGGCTGGCCGATGCGCCCCCTTCGCCGATGACGCCAGAGCGGGCGTAGCTCAGGGGTAGAGCACGACCTTGCCAAGGTCGGGGTCGAGGGTTCGAATCCCTTCGCCCGCTCCAG